>CANJJS010000062.1 GCA_947474705.1 Acetobacteraceae bacterium
ATCGCGAACCCAGGTTTCGTCACGCGGGCAATGGCCGCGGAAACCGTGCTTCGTATCGGACACTTTCCCAATATCACTCATCCGCAGGCCCTGGTCGCGCATGCGATGTCGCGTCAGGGCAGGGGCTGGTTCGAACAACGTCTCGGTCCGGATGTCGCGATCGAGTGGTATGTTTACAATGCCGGACCCAGCGCAATGGAGGCGATCTTCGCCGGCACGGCCGATCTCACCTATGTCGGCCCAGGCCCCGCGATCAATGCTTACGCGAGGGCACGGGGGGAGGATATTCGCATTGTCGCCGGCGCGGTCGAGGGCGGCGCGGCGCTGGTCGTGCAGCCGGACTCCACGTTACGCGCGCCGGCGGATTTTCGGGGGAAGACCCTGGCGACCCCGCAGCTTGGTAACACGCAGGACGTCGCCGCGCGCTCCTGGCTGATCCAGGGCGGGCTGCGGATCACGCTCACGGGGGGTGACGCTCAGGTGGTTCCAACGGCCAATCCGGATCAGATCGCGTTATTCCGGACGCGGCGAGTGGACGCGGTCTGGACCGTCGAGCCCTGGGTTTCGCGCCTGGAACTGGAAGCGGACGGCCGGGTGCTGCTGGAGGAAAAGGACGCCGTGACCACCGTCCTCGCATCCAGCCGGAAGTTTCTGGAGCAGCGGCGCGACCTCGTCCGCCGGGTCGTGGCCGCGCATGCCGCGCTGACCCATTGGATATTGGCGAATCCGGCGGAAGCGCGCGACCTGATCCGGCAGGAACTGGAAGCGGAGACCCGCGCCAAGGTCAGCGCCGGCCTCGTGGCACACGCATGGCCGCGCATTATATTGACCAACCGCGTCAGCCGGGATGCGTTGGAGACCTTCGTCGCCAAAGCCAAGGACGCGGGCTTCCTGCGCGGAACGCCGGACCTCGCGCGGCTTGTGGAGACCCCCTGAATGCCAGGCCTTTCCGGGATGACCGGCGCCCTCGCCATCGCGGGTGTGTCCAAACGCTTCAAGACCAAGGCCACCACCGTGCAGGCGCTGGACAACGTCTCGCTCGCCGCCGCGCCGGGGGAGTTCGTGTGCCTGCTGGGGCCCAGTGGATGCGGGAAATCGACGTTGCTCGATATTATCGCGGGCCTGACCGCGCCAGACACCGGCACCGTCTTCGCCGACGGCGAGCCGGTCAAAGGTCCTGGGCGGCACCGCCTCGTGATGTTTCAGGATTCCGCGTTGTTTCCGTGGCTGACGGTGTTCGGCAATGTCATGTTCGGCCTGAAACTGGTTCCCGATCTGACCTCGGCGCGACGGACGGAGATCGCGATGGAACATCTGCGGATGGTCGGCCTGGAAGGCTTCGCGCGGAGCAACATCCACGAGCTGTCCGGCGGGATGCGCCAGCGTGTGGCTTTCGCCCGCGCCATGGCGCCCGATCCGAGGATTCTGTTGATGGACGAGCCGCTGTCGGCGCTGGATGCTTTAACGCGGGAACAACTCTACGCGGATATTCAACGCATCTGGATGGCTCGGCGGAAGACGATCCTCCTTGTGACGCACAATGTCCGGGAAGCGCTCTGTCTCGCCGACCGAGTGGTGCTGATGTCCGCGAGTCCTGGCAGAATTCAGGAGGTGTTCGCGGTGGATTTGCCTCGGCCAAGGGATGTCAACGGACTGGATGTGGCGGAGATGGCGGGCCGGATCATGACGGCATTGCGGGTGCATTTGGCACCGGGAACAGCGCGATGAAGCGTGTAGCCATCGCCGCCGCCTTCTTCGCCGCGCTGCTCGCGGGCTGGCAGCTTCTGGTCATGCGCGGCGGGTTTTCACCCGTACTGCTGCCCGCGCCGCTGGACGTCGCGCTATATCTTCAGGACGCCTGGCGCGACGGATCGCTGACGACGGCGACGGCGGTGACCGGGCGCCGTTTGCTTCTGGGCTATGCGCTGGGTGTCGCGATCGGCCTGCCCGTGGGCTTGCTCTCCGCCACGCGCCCCTTCGTTCAGGACACGATCGGCATTCTGGCCCTGGGGTTGCAAACCCTGCCAAGCGTCTGCTGGATTCCGCTGGCGCTGCTGTGGTTCGGACAGACCGAGGGCGCGATGCTGTTCGTCGTGGTCATGGGCACCGTCTGGTCCGTCATCATCGCCACCGAGACCGGCGCCCGTAACATTCCTCCCTCCTATGCCCGCGCGGCGCGGACGATGGGGTCCGAGGGATTTCACAAATGGACCCGGGTGATCCTGCCGGCGTCTCTGCCCTATTTGATCAGCGGCATGAAGCAAGGGTGGGCGTTCGCCTGGCGATCCCTGATGGCGGCTGAGATTTACGTGACCATCCTGACCGGGTTCGGGCTCGGGCACCTTCTCCATTACGGACGGGAACTGAACGCGATGGATCAGGTGATCGGGATCATGCTGACGATCGTGGCGATCGGTCTGCTGGCCGACAAAGCCCTGTTCGCGCCTTGGGAGCGGTTTTTGCACCGCCGCTGGGGCACTGGAGCGCCGTGATTCGCGCGCGGCGCCTTGCGTGCCCGCCCCCTCCGGCGTTACTCCCCGCATCGCGGTCCGATGAAGGGAAGTCAGCGCCGATGCGCGTCAAGGATGTGAAGAAAGTCGTTCTCGCCTATTCCGGCGGTCTCGATACCAGCGTGATCCTGAAATGGCTCCAGACGGAGTATAACTGCGAGGTCGTGACGTTCACCGCCGATCTCGGCCAGGGCGAGGAACTCGAACCCGCCCGCAAGAAAGCGGAGATGTTCGGCGTCAAGGAGATCTTCGTCGACGATCTGCGCGAAACCTTCGTGAAAGATTTCGTTTTCCCGATGTTCCGGGCGAACGCGCTTTACGAGGGCCAATACCTCTTGGGCACCTCCATCGCGCGCCCGCTGATCGCCCAACGCCAGATCGAGATCGCCGAGATGACCGGCGCCGACGCCGTGGCCCATGGCGCCACCGGCAAGGGCAACGATCAGGTGCGGTTCGAGTTGTCCTATTACTCGCTGAACCCGAACATCAAGATCATCGCGCCCTGGCGCGAATGGGAACTGACCAGCCGCACCCGCCTGCTGGAATTCGCCGAAGCGAACCAGATCCCCATCGCCAAGGACAAGCGCGGCGACGCGCCGTTCAGCGTCGATGCCAACCTGCTTCACTCGTCGTCAGAGGGAAAAATCCTCGAAGACCCGGCGGTGGAAGCGGACGAAATCGTCTACCAGCGCACCATTCGGCCCGAGGACGCGCCGGACAAGGCCACCGTCATTTCGATGGATTTCGAGCGTGGCGATGCCGTCGCCATCGACGGCATCCGCCTCTCCCCCGCTGCGCTGCTGACGCGATTGAACGAGCTGGGGAAGGCCAACGGCATCGGCCGGCTCGACCTGGTGGAAAACCGCTTCGTCGGCATGAAGTCCCGCGGCGTCTACGAAACGCCCGGCGGGACGATCCTGTTGCAGGCGCATCGGTCCATGGAGAGCATCACGCTGGATCGGGAAGCGGCGCACCTCAAGGACAGCCTGATGCCGCGCTATGCCGAGCTGATTTACAACGGGTTCTGGTTCAGCCCGGAACGCCGGATGCTCCAGGCTCTGATCGACGAGAGCCAGAACAGCGTCACGGGACGCGTGCGTCTGAAGCTGTACAAGGGTAACGTCACCTGTATCGGCCGGGAATCGCCGCACAGCCTGTACGACACCCGCGTCGTGACGTTCGAGGACGACCAGGGCGCCTACGACCAGTTCGACGCCCAGGGGTTCATCAAGTTGAATGCGTTGCGGTTGCGGCTGGGGGCGATGGTGGGACGGCGGGGCGGGGTGCTCTGACACGAAGCGCGCCCGTAAACAGGGAGGCACGCGCGCATGACCGCATTCCGCCGGTTGGCCGGGCTTTTGGCGGTGCTTTGGCTCGCCGCCTGCGGTGGGCCAGAGCTGAACTGCGACTTCGTCGTCGTGACGAAAATGCCGCTGGACGTGCAGAACAAGCTCCTGGTGGTCCCCGTTGGCATCGGCGGCAAATGGGTGAAGCTGCTGGTCGATACCGGCGCGGAGCGGACGGCGTTGTCCGAGGAAGCCGTGAACCGTCTGGGCCTGGCGCGCGATCCCAAGAACGTGACGCGATCCACCGGGCTGGGCGGGTCCTTCACCGCCGCCGACGCGACGGTTCCGGGCCTGGTGCTGGGCGGCGTGCGTTTTCCGGTGGAGCGGGTTTCCGTCGCGCAACTTCGGTTCGGACCGGGCCTGGACGCCGACGGGTTGCTGGGATCGGATATCCTGCTTGCCTTCGATCTGGACCTCGACGTGCCCAACCGGATGCTGACCCTGTACCGGGCGCGGCAATGTCCCGAGGTGAACCCGCCCTGGCGCGAGCCCTACGAACGCGTGGCCGGCGTCCGGGCATTGCGCGACCGGCTGTTGGTGCCACTGGAACTGGACGGGGTGAAGGGGATGGGCATCCTCGACACCGGCGCGCAGGCGACGACGATCGGACCGCGGATGGCGGCGCGGCTCGGGCTGACCGCGCAGGCGCTGGCCGGAGACCAGATCGTCCGGCACCATGGCGCCGGACCTGGCATGCAAGAGGCGCGGCTGCACCGCTTCGGCCTGCTGCGGATCGGCCCGGCGGTGGCCACCGGCCCGATGCTCTCCGTGCTGCCGGTGGACGCGGGCGTGGGCGACGCGCTGGTCGGCGAGGATTTTATCGATGGACGGCGCATCTGGATGTCGTTCAACAGCCGGGAAGTGTTCATCGCGACGGCGAAGCCCGCCACGGGCGCGGAGCGGTAACGCGACGGACAACAATGCCTTCTCCGTTAGGCGCGCCGCCGCTATTTTCTGTCATGGGCGCGTGCCGTCGATTGCGGCGGCAGCGTCCCCGCCGGCATTGGCCCTGACGCCGGGCCGCCGATATCCGGCGCCCGCGCCACCCCGGCCATCAATCGGCGGTCTGGACCAGGCGATCTTTAGGCCGGCGCACCGCGCCCAGCCCAAGCAACCCCGCCGCGACGAGCAAGCCGCTCGCGGGCTCCGGCACATTGGAACCAAGGCCGGACACGGGCGCCAAATCGTCGAGGCCGAAGACATTGGCGACGGCCGTTGGGGCCCCAAGCGCGGTGGTGAACTGGTAGATATTGAAATCGCCACGCGCGGCGACGAAAATATTGCCCAGGCCGTCGGCGGCGATTCCGTCGGGGTTCGGCACGCTGTTGGCGGCGGAGCACGCGACGGGGCCCGACACGAGGTTCGACGGGTTGTACTCGCAGATCTGGTTGCCAAACAACGAGGACGCGAACAAATGGCCCGTGAATGAATCGAACGTCAGCCCGTCCAGGCTCGTCAGCCCAGGCGACTGCGCGAGAATGGCCCCGCTCATCGGATCGAGTTGCGCGATGAATTTGTTGGGACCGCCATCGCGCGTCCCAAGATTCGCGAACAGCCGCCCCGCGCTGTCGTAAGCCAGGCCCTCCGGGGTGCCGCCATAACTCCCCAACGATGCGATCGCGTTCGTGTTCAGGTCGATACGGCTGATAATTCCCGCGCCAAATTGGCTGACCAGCAAGGAGTTTCCGCCGGGTTCCAGGATCATGTCGGCGGGTGTGCTCAGCCCCGACACCAGAAGCGAGTCCGTGCTGGCGACGGGGTCGTAGCGACGGACCTGACCCAGCACGATCGCGGTATAGATAATGCGCCCCGACGTATCGAACAGAAGACTGTCCGCCGCGACGCCGTTGAAGACCGGGGTCACCGACGCGGTGACGGTATCCACCTTCACGATCTGCGCGCCTTCGATCGACGTGGCGTAGATCGTCGTCGCGTGCGCGGTCTGGGTGCCGATGAACGTGGCGGCCATCGCCGCCGCCAAAAGAAGCCGCTTCATGGGGTCGGGTTTCCTTCTCACCAATCCGGTTTCGATGAGAAGCACTTTGACGGAAAGAACGATAATCGGTCAACGGACCGTCGCGCCGCCCCCGGGCTCGATGGAATCGCGTTCCCGGCCCGGTGGAGCAATCCGCCGGGCCGGGGTTTCGATACTACTGACGCTTCACGTCCGAATACGGGTATTGAATGTCGCCCGTTTTCAGTTCCGGCGGCCAAAGGATGACTTCGGTCTTCGGATCGCGGAACTGCTCCATGTCGTTCGGCTTCACGTTCTGGAACTGCACCGCGAGAACCCGCGGCTGGATCCACTCGCCATTCGAACCGAACTTGATGTCGCCGACGATGGTCTTGAAGGTGCCGGTGCGCAGGGCCTCGGCGTATTTGTTGTCGTCCAGGCTTTTGGCCGATTCGATCGCCTGTTGCAGCACTTCCATGTAAGCGTAGGCGAAGGGCGGCAGGTAATACCCAAGCGCATCGACACCCATGGCGCCGGCTTCGGCCTGATACTTCTTCAGGAACTCGAGACCCGCGGGCGTCGCCAGCTTGGACCAGGGCAGCCAGAAGTCGTAATCGACGATGCCGTTCATCAGCGGTCCAAGCTGCACTTTGATCGCCGTGCTTTGCAGCCCGACCATGCCGCCGCCAAACACCTTGGTCTTCAGCCCGACTTCGTTCGCCGCCCGGATCATGCCCACCGTATCCGGCGGGTAAGAGCACACGAGAACGATATCGGCGTTGGTCGCCTGGATCGCCCGGACGATCGGCGAGTAATCGCTGGTCGTCGGCGGGTAGGTCTTATCGTATACGATTTTCAGACCCATTTCCTTGGCCACGACGCGGGCGCCGTCCATCGCGTTACGCGGGAATTCCGCGTCCGCGCCAACCATCGCCACCGTCGTCGGCTTCGGGTTCTGCGACATCGCCACGCTGAAGAACCCGCGCGCGAAAGCTTCCTTCGGCTTCGGTCCGCCAACCGGCTGGATCGCGAAATATTTCGGGTAATTGAACTCCGTGTTGGTCGCGAGGCCGAACAGCGCGAGGAACGTGCGGTTATGTCCCATCACGACCGGCATCGCCGGCGCGATCATGTTGGTGGCATAGCCGCTGACGACGATATCGACCTTATCGACGTCCATCAGCTTGGTATAAATGCCGGGGATCGTCGCGGGGTTCGACTGATCGTCGTAATAGACCAGCTTCACCGGCCGTCCCAGAAGTCCGCCTTTGGCGTTGACCTCTTTCTCCCAGATTTGCATCGCGAACAACGCCGCTTTGCCGTTCGGCGCGAGACCGCCTGTCAGCGCCATGCCGAAACCGATCGTGATCGGGTTCTGCGCGCGCGCCGTCATCGTTCCGCCCAGCAGCAGCATGACGGCCAGTAACGCGCCGCCCATCCTCCTGGATAGCATTGGGTTTCCTCCAAAGGGTTCTTGGTGGCCCTACTTTAGGGGCGCGCGGGCCCTTGCGCCAGCACTCCCTTCCGCCGGTCCGGCTTCCCGGAACGGCGAACTGGCCGTCAACGGCGGAACTCCACCCTTCACACGATCCCCAGCGCCCGCCGGGTCAGTTCGACCGGATCGTTGCCATCGCGCCGCGACAAAGCCCAGTGGTCGCGCAGACCGCCACCCGCGGGGGCCGGGTGGCCGCGCGAAACCTCGAACACCACGGTCCGGTTCTGGACGCGCCACACCCCCTCGCGCCGTGTCATGTGATCGACATAGCGGCCCACCACTTCCGTCTCCACCGCCTGATCCGGCGCGATCGGGGCACCACGGAGATAGGCCAGGCGGGCATCCCCGGCCTCGGGCGACAGGCGCTGGTGGACGATGAAATAGGCTTCCATCAAGGCGATGTCGCGGTCCGCGAATTCGATGGTCAGGTTGCTCACCAGATGCAACGATTGCTCGATGGTGGCGTGGCGCTTGACCAGCGAGTCGATGAACCCGTCGATCCCGCCTTTATAGTTGCCGTGGTTGTCATGCGCGTCGGTGTGGTAGGCGGACCGCACGAGGTCCCAGTCCTTCCGGTCCACCCCCCTCGTGTACCGCAACAAACATGCCTCGATCTCGTGACGATCCTGGGCGCGATCCGGCTCCATGACGTTTCTCCTCATTATATATACGAGAATATGGGCACGGCATGAGCGGCGGAGAAGGGGTTGGTCGTCCGCGCCTCCACTGTTACTGCTGATCGCGACGACTCGCCGGGAGGGCGCGTTCACCCAACCCATGCGCGGCCACACCGCGAACCGAGGCGATCGATGCGCTTCCTGACGACACCGCTGTTTGGCTCGCGCGCGCGGGCGCCATTTCTGTTGCTGGTCGCATTGACGGCGTGCGGGACGATGGGGATGCACGTCATCGTTCCCGCGCTGCCGGCGACGGCGCGGGCGATGCACATGTCCATCGCCTCGACGCAGTTGACGATCACGTTGTACCTGGTGGGCCTGGCGTTCGGACAGTTGTTCTACGGGGCATTGTCGGACCGGTTCGGGCGGCGGCCGGTGCTGCTGGTGGGCCTGGCACTGTTCACGGCGGCCAGCGTGGTGACGGCCTGCGCGCCGAACCCCGCGGTGCTGATCGGGTCCCGGATCGTGCAATCGATCGGCGGCTGCGCGGGCCTGGTGCTGGGACGCGCGGCCGTGCGCGACGGAGCGACGCCCGAGAAAGCCGCGGGCCAACTGGCGATGCTGACGCTGGTGATGTCGATGGTGCCGGCGATCGCGCCCGCCATTGGCGGTTACATCACGGCCTTCGTGCACTGGCGGGCGAGCTACGTGCTGCTCGCGGCCATGGGCGGAGCGACGTTGCTGGTCACGCTGGCGATCCTGCCGGAAACGAACCAGGCGCGGAGCGGCGGGTCCTCCGTGCGATCGCTGCTGGCGGGTTACGCGGTGCTGACGCGCTCCCGGATGTTCTGGGGGTTCGCGGCGGGCGGGGCCTGCTCGACGACCTCGTTTTACGCGTTCATGTCGGCCTCTGCCTTCATTTTCGAAAACGTGCTGCACCGGCCGACGCAGGAAATCGGGCTGTATTACATCGCCATGATGGGCGGCGTGGCCCTGGGCAGCTTCATCGCCAACCGGCTGTCCCGGGTCGTGGCGCTGCGCAACGGGCTGCGGATCGCGAACGCCACGACGATCGCGGGGGCGCTGGTGTTTCTGGCCCTGGATGTGTTCGATCTGTTGTCGGGGCCCTCGGTCACCGGCGCGGTGACTTTGTTCATGATCGGTGGCGGCATGGCGAGCCCCTTCGCGCTGGCGGGCTCGGTCAGCGTCAATCCCCGCGCGATCGGGGCGGCGTCCGGGTTGTACGGGTTCTTTCAGATGGGATACGGAATGCTGTGCACGATCGCGGTCGAGCTTTGGCACCCGGGATCGGTCTTTCCCGTCGTCGCGATCATGTTGGGCTCGGCGCTGGCGGGCCAGGCGATCGTGTGGTTCGGGACCCGGCCGGGATCAGCGCCAGGCCGGTAACGGGTTGCGGACGATCCCAAGGGTGGACATCGGCGCGCCCGCCGGGCGCCAGACCGTGCCATGAACGGCGACGCATTCCACGGGGCACCGCCCCTTCCCCGCCGCGATGAAGCCCATGTCGCGCATGATGCGATCGACGATCGAACTCGCCCACCAGGTGGCGCTGTCGGCGCGGGCATATTCGGCGCCGAGTTGACGGCGCAACATCGCATCGACCCCGGCGAGGGCGGGAAGTCCCTCATTCGCGGCGCGGACGGCGGCTTTGACGCCTTCGGCCGAATCAATCGCCCGCTCCAGGGATTTTACAAGTGTCTGACCGGTCAGGCTGTCCGCCATCGTCGTCCCCCTTGGCGCGGCATGCCCCGGCGCTGGGGCGAGGCACACCATACGGCGGAAAACCTTGCGTCCCGGTATCGGCGTCCCCGGTCAGGACCAGGGATGCACGTCGAGCCAGGTGCTTTGGTAAATCGCGCCCTCGCCCATGTCGGTATATCCGTCGGCGCAGAGCATGTTGACAGTGCCGGACAGAGCCTCCGCGTCGGGACGCTGTCCCGGCACCAGAACGACACCAGGCTGAATTTCGTCCCCGATGCGAAGCATCAGACCGACCTCGCCACGTTCGTTGCGGAGGCGGACATGTTGGCCGTCGGTCAGACCGCGGACCGCGGCGTCATCGGGATGGAGAACAGCGTGCGGGGCGCCTTCCCGCTGGCGGAGATGGGCATTGCCGGAAAAGGCGGTGTGGCTTTGGAAATACCCGGGCGTAGTGAGAAGGCGCAGTTTGCCGGCGGCGGCTTTTCCCGCGGGGTCGGGGCGCCAGTCCGGCATGGGGGGCAGGCCCTGTTGCGCCAGGGCCTCCGAGAAAAACTCCAGCTTTCCAGATGGCGTCGCGAAGATCTGACCGCCGCGATGGGCGATCGAGACCGGGGTGCCGTCAAGGAGCGTGGCGGGCGCGACGGCGGCCACCGGGCCTGTCGCGCCGTCGAACAAGGCCTCGACCAGTTCGGCGGGGGAGAGTTGGAACACGCGGTCCGTCAGCCCCATGCGCGCGGCGAGCGTCTGGGTCAGCCGATGGTTCGACCAGGCCTGTCCCTGGGCTTCGATCGCGCGTTGTCCGTATTGCATGTAATACGTGCCATAAGACCGGAAAAAGTCGTCGGTTTCGAGATAGGTCGTGGCGGGCAGCACGATATCCGCGAATTTCGCGGTATCCGTCATGAAGGGATCGTGGACCACGGTGAACAGGTCCTCGCGCGCGAGGCCCGCGCGGGTGCCGGGCGTGTCGGGATTGGTCACGGCGGGATTGTTGGCGGCGATGAACAGCGCGCGGATCGGCGGGTCGTTCAGGTTTCGCAGGGCGTCGCCAAGTTTCAGGTGGTTGATGGTGCGGGTCGCCGCGGGGCCCGAGGGTTTTCTGAGCGCGTTGTAGTTGAGGCCGAAACCCGCGGCCGTGGCCAGGATCGCGCCGCCGCCGTAACGGCCATAGGCGCCGGTCGCGCCGGGAAGTAGGGCGACGCTTCGCAGATTCTGGCCGCCGTCGGTGAAACGGCTGAGGCCAAAGCCGATGCGGATCAGAGAGGTTTTCGACGCGCCATACCAGGCCGCGAAGGTTTCGATGTCCTCGATGGGCAGGCCGGTGATTTCGGCGGTCGCTTCGGGTGTGAAGCGCGGCAGCACATCGTGCTCGACGCGATCGAAGCCAATGGCGTGGGCGGCGAGGTAGTCGCGGTCGAGTTTTCCGTCGCGCGCCAGGATGTGCATGACCCCCAAAGCGAGGGCTGAGTCGGTGCCGATGCGGATGGGGAGGAAGAGATCGGCGACGCGGGCCGCCCGTGTACGGCGGGGATCGACGACGACGAGTTTCACGCCGGCGGCGCGGCGCTTCTCGATCAGTGGCCAGAGATGGACGTTGGTGGCGTGAAGATCGGAACTCCACGACACGATCAGGTCGGAATGGGCGACGGACTCCGGATCGGCGCCGCCGGTGTCGCCGACGGTGGCAACCCAGGCGGCATCGGCGCAGGAGTCGCAGACGGTGCCGCCAAGGAGGCGAGAGCCGCCCAGAGCGTGGAAGAGGCCGTTGGTGAGGCCGCGGTTAATCTGGCCCTGGTGGGCGCTGTAGGCGTAACCGAGCAGGGCGAGTGGGCCGGATTCGGCGATCACGCGTTTCCAGGTTGCGACGATTTCGTCCAGCGCCCGATCCCAGGAGATGGGTTCGAACTGGCCGCTGCCTTTGGGGCCGGTGCGGCGCAGGGGGGTCGCGAGGCGTTCCGGGGAATGGACGAGTTCCGCGTCGCGGTTGACCTTGCCGCAGGCGAACCCGGCGGTGAAGGGGTGGTTCGGGTCGCCCTCGACCTTCGTCACGCGGCCGTTTTCGACGTGCGCGAGGATCGAGCACATGTCGGGGCAGTCATGGGCGCAGACGGTGCGGACGATGGGCATGGGGCGGTTCCGGGTGTTGTGCCGCGAGTGTGACACGGCGGGCAGGCGGACCAAAGGGCCATGAACACCAGGACCGTGTGGGCCAGACCACGCAATCGGCGTGCGCGTTTCGCGCGTCACAAGGCGGAGACCGTGTCGCGCCGAGAACGCGATGGTTATTTCTGGCCTTCGGTAGCGATATGTCCTGCCGTTGAGGCATGGCCTCCCTGCACGCTGAGATCCCGTCCCCCGAAGCCGAACAGGAGCGGCTTGGCCGCGCGGCTGACGCCGTCGCACCGGAAATCGCCGAGGACCGGTACCGCCGAACCCTCCGCGCGCCGGCGGATATCGACGTCGGCCGTCTGATCGACGATGCCGCGATGAAGGCATGGGCTGACAGCCTTGAGACCGGCAACGAGTTACCGCCGCCCGACCCCGATTGATACGGATACGCTGGACCGTGGAAGCACGGTTGGACCTCGTCCGGGTGCATGGCTTCCTCGCGCCCGTTAATCGGCAGGCGGCCGCGCGAGTCGTACAACGGCCGCGTTCCGTGCCAGAGCTTCTGTTACTGGACCATCCGCGCCTGGGTTATCGGCTCGCGCAGTTCGCGCCCAGGGAGGTGCGGCGTTTGATCGTGGACGATTCCGAACCGCGATACGAACTGATGGGGGATACGATCTTCATCGCTAACATCCGGCACACGCGGGAAGACCGCTGACGCCTTTGCCAGCCGGGAGAGAGGCTTCCGTGGAGCAGGCGCCTCGTCGGCAAGACAGCCCAGTTGATGCGCCGCCGAACCCTCAGTTCGGCACCCAAACCGCCGTCCTGATCTCTCCGAAATCCCGTCCCATTTTCCGCCAGGACGCGCCGGCATCCTCGGTGACGAACACCTCGCCGAACAAAGTGAACGCCACGATGCGATTGGCGTCGGCGGGATGTGTGGCGAGGCCCCAGACGGTCGCGTTCGCGGGCGTGGGGAAGGGCAGGACCTCCCACCGCTGTCCGGCGTCCTTGGTGCGGAGCACGTGGCCCGCTTCGCCGGTCGTGTGTTCGCCGCATCCCGCGTAAAGCACGCCGGGCTCGTTCGAACTGACCGCGATACCGCGCGCGTAGGGTAGCGGCCATTTGTCCTTGATTCCCACGGCGTGCCAGGAGTCGCCAAGATCGTCGCTGAGGAACACATCGCGCGCGGTGCTGACGAACAGACGCCGTGGCTCCGCCGGCGCGATCGTCATGTCGTGGACATCGAGGTCGTACAGACCGTTTTCGAGTTTGGTCCAGGTGTCGCCGCCGTCCATGCTGCGGAACACGCCGTCGATTTCCACACCGGCCCAGACGATGCGCGAGTCGTTGGGATCGACAACCAGCGCGGTGACGAAAGGCGTGCCGATGGAGCAGGTTTCGGCGATATCGACGTTCAGTTTTTCCCAATGGTGCCCGCCGTCGCGGGAGCGCCAGACTCCCGCGGGCCGCGTGCCGGCGAAGAGAGTATCTGGGTTCGACGGGTCCACGGCCAGGGACCAGATCGTCGGGAGATCGCCTTGGGTGCCGATCCGCTCCCATTTCGCGCCGCTGTCATGGCTGACGAACAGGCCGGTATCGCCCGCCGCGAAGACGGTGCCCATCTGTTTCGGGTGCGCCACCAGCGCCTGGATGCGGCTGTTCAGCGGGAAGGGCCCACGGTGCCGGGTCCACGACGTTCCGGCGTCCGGGCTGTGCCAGACGCCCCAGCCCGCCGTGCCAAGGCAAATACTGTAACCCATGCGGCCGTCCCTTTGTTATCGCGCCGCGCCCATAACCCAGGCGAGAACGCCTTTTTGCGCGTGGAGGCGGTTTTCCGCCTCGTCGAACACCACGGATTGCGGGCCGTCGATGACGCCCGCCGTCATTTCCTCGCCACGATGGGCGGGGAGGCAGTGCATGAAGATGGCGTCCTTGGCGGCTTTGGCCATCAGAGCCTCGGTCACCTGGTAGGGCATCAGGATGTTGTGACGGTTCGAATTCGGGTCGTCGGACATGGACACCCAGGTGTCTGTGACGACGCAGCGGGCGTCTTTCACCGCCGCTTCGGCGTTGTCCGTCAGTTCGATCGACCCGCCTTCGGCCAAAGCCCAGTCGATCAGCGCCTGCGGGGGGCGGAGGGAGGCGGGGGTGGCGAGGCGCAGGGTGAAGCCAAAACGGACGGCGGCTTCGATCCAGCTCCGCGCGACGTTGTTGCCGTCGCCGCACCAGGCCACGACCTGTCCGGCGATCGGGCCGCGATGTTCCTCGAAGGTCATCACGTCGGCCATGAGCTGGCAGGGATGCGAGGCCTCGGTCAGGCCGTTGATGACGGGGATGGTGGCGTGATCGGCCAATTCGAGCAATTTGGAAGACTGGCTGGTGCGGAGCATGATCGCATCGACGTAGCGCGACATCACGCGGGCCGTGTCGGCGGCGGTTTCGCCGCGTCCCAGTTGCATTTCCGACCCGGACAGCACGATCACATCGCCGCCGAGCTGGCGCATCCCGACCTCGAACGACACGCGCGTGCGTGTGGACGGTTTTTCGAAGATCAGCGCCAGGGTTTTCCCGGCGAACGGGCGGGACGGCACGCCCCTGGCTTTCTTAAAGTGCGACGCGATGTCCAGCATATGCCGGAGGGTCTCGGTGTCGAAGTCCTTGAGGTCCAGGAAGTGCCTCGGACCGGCCCCCTCAGAGGGGGACCGGCCTTCGGAACCTGACTCGCAACGCAGCGCGGAACTCACCGCGCTACAGCCTTGGCCACGTTGGCGGCGGCGCGGCGCAGCATCGCCATCGCCTGACCGATGTCGTCGTCGGTCACGACCAGCGGCGGGGCGAGACGCAGAACGTTCTCCCCGGCGGTGATGGCCATCAGGCCCTCGGCGACGCAGGCGCGTTGCACGTCGCCTTGCGGCGGCACGCATTTCAGCCCGCGCAACAGGCCCTGACCGCGGGCGTCGGCGAAGACCGTGGGGAACTCAGCCGCGATCTTCGTCAGTTCGGCGCCCAACAGATTGCCCTTGCGTTCGACCTCCTGAAGGAAGCCGGGCGCCAGGATCACGTCGAGCACCGCGTTGCCCGCCGAGCACGCCAGCGGATTGCCGCCATAGGTCGTGCCATGCGTGCCGGGGACCAGTGCTTTCGCGAACTGTTCCTTGGCCAACACGGCGCCCAAGGGGAAGCCGCCGCCAATGCCCTTCGCCGACGACATGACGTCGGGGGTAATACCCGACCATTCGTGCGCGTAGAGCTTGCCGGTGCGGCCCATGCCGGACTGGACTTCGTCCATGCCCAGAATGATCCCGTATTCGTCGCAGACGGCGCGCAAATCGCGGAGGAACTGCGGGTCGGCCGGACGGATGCCGCCTTCGCCCTGGATCGGCTCGACGATGATGCCGCAGGTGTTCGGCCCGATCGCATCGCGCACGGCGTTCATGTTGCCGAACGGCACATGATCGAAGCCCTCCACCACGGGCCCAAAGCCGTGCAGATAATGCTCGTTGCCGGTCGCGGCCAGAGTCGCGAGCGTGCGGCCGTGGAACGCGCCCTCGAAGCAGATGAACCGGAAGCGTTCCGGTTTGCCCGCGTCGTACATGGCGCGGCGCATCATCTTGATCATGCCCTCGTTCGCTTCCGCGCCCGAGTTGCAGAAGAACACGCTGTCCGCGAAGGTCGCGGCGACCAGGCGCGCGGCGAGGGTTTCCGCCTGCGGGATGCGATACAGGTTGGAAACGTGCATCACCTTGGCGGCCTGATCGGCGATGGCCTTGGCCAGATGCGGATGCCCGTGTCCCAAAGAGGCCGTGGCGATGCCCGACCCGAAATCCAGGAATCGTCGGCCGTCCACCGTCCACAGCCAGGCGCCTTCGCCCCGCTCAAAGGCGAGATCGGCACGAGCGTAGTTCGGTAGCAGAGCCGGAATCATGAGATTTTAACCATTTTCACGTTTCCAATGGTTCACCCGCCCGCGACCATTCGGGGCGGGTTCCACGGAAGCGAACATCTTTCGCCACGTCGCGCGGGCTTGTCAAACATTCTGGCTTGCCCGCGGCGCGGAACATGGCATCGTGGCCGCATGTTCCAACGCTCCCAACGCGAAAAACCCGAACGTCCGCCACCCGACGAGGCATCGTTGCGGGAGGCGGCGGCGAATTATCTCGCGCGTTACGCCAGTTCGGAGAACGGTCTGCGCCAGGTGCTGTCCCGGCGCATCGACAAATGGGCGCGCGAGGCGGCGGACCAGGACAGCGCGGCGGAACGGGCGGCGGCGGCGAAGGCGGTGGTGCCGAAGGTCGTGGCGCGGATGGTGGAACTCGGCCTGGTTAACGACGCGGCCTTCGCGGAAAGCCGGGCGGCCGGACTGGCGCGGAGCGGGCGGTCGCGGCGGGCGATTTCGGCGGGCCTGGTGGCGAAGGGTATCGATCCGGAGCAGGCGCGGGCGTTTTTGCCGGACGACGAACTGGCCTCGGCGTTGATTCTGGCGCGAAAGCGGCGGTTGGGACCGTTCCGACGGACCGAAGAGGGCGACCGGAACAAGGAAATGGGCGTGATGGCGCGGGCGGGGTTTCCTCGCGAGGTCGCCGCGCGGGCGCTGGACATGGCGCCGGAGGCGGCGGAGGACGCGATACGGGAGGCGCGGACATGAATGAATGTTTCGAGACTGTTTATTTGATCCTGAGCGGCACGACGACGGCGGCGCGGTGTCCGGAGATTTTACGGGGGCTGGTGGGCCTTGGCTTCAAGACCGTCATCGCGCTGCCGACGCCGCATGCCTCGCGCGTCGTGTCCGCGCGGGAACTGGCGGATGTGCCGGGGGTGCAGCTGGTGGAATCGTATTTCGATCTGGCGATCCGGCCGCGACCGCCGCGGGGCGTGGTGCTGTTCGCGCCGTGTAGTTTCAATTCTCTGAACAAATTGGCCCAGGGCATCGCGGACAGCCTGGCGCTGTCGGTGGCGGCGGAGGCGATTGGGCGGGGGACGCCGGTGATTGTCGGACCGTCGCTGAACCAGCCGTTACTGGATCATCCGGTGGCGCGCCGATCGCTGCGGACGCTGCCGGAATGGGGGGTGACGATTGTCGATCAGGTGCTGGTAGATGGCGCACCGCGCCTGGCCCCGACGGCCGTTTTGCTGGACGCGGTGCGTCCGTTCGTCCGTCAATACGTCCCGCCCGCTACGCGCGTGTTACGCTAAAATGCCGCCTCGCTGTTAAGTGCCGGCGAAAACATCCTTATGGCACCGCCGCTGCCCAGAAGCATGGCATAAGCAGCGGCGGCGAACACCACCGCGCGCGGCCCTTCACCCGCCAGGACGGATGAAGGTCTCCGACGAGGTCTTACAGGCTGCCGAACAGCGCCGCCGTATCCGACATACGATTCGAAAAACCCCATTCGTTGTCATACCAGCCCATCACGCGGGCCAGGCCGCCATCCACGACCGCCGTCTGCGTCTCATCGAAGGTGCAGCTCGCCGGGTTGTGGTTGAAGTCGATCGACACCAGCTTGGCGCGGTTGTAATCCAGAATGCCTTTCAGATCGCCCGTCGAGGCTTCCAGCATCGCCGCGTTGATCTCTTCCTTCGTCGCCTGCTTCGCCAGATTCACGTCCAGAGACACGAGCGACACATTCGGCGTCGGGATGCGGATGGCGGTGCCGTCCAGCTTGCCCTTCAGTTCCGGCAGCACCAGGCCGACCGCGCGCGCCGCGCCGGTGGAGGTCGGGATCGCCGAGACCGCCGCCGCGCGGGCGCGATGCAGGTCGCTGTGCAGCGTGTCGACGGTGTTCTGATCGCCCGTGTAAGCGTGGATCGTCACCATGTAGCCGCGCAGAATGCCGAACTTATCGTGCAGCACCTTCGCCATCGGCGCGAGGCAGTTCGTCGTGCATGACGCGTTCGAAACGATCGTCATGTCTTTCGTCAGCGTCTTGTGATTGACGCCATAAACAATGGTCGCGTCGACCTCGTCCGCCGGAGCGGAAATCAGGATTTTCCGCGCGCCGGCCGCCAGCAGCGGCGTGGCCTTCGCCTTGGAGGTGAAGATGCCCGTGCATTCCAGCGCCACATCGACGCCCTGATAGGGCACCTTGGACGGGTCGCGCTCGGCGGAGACGGTCAGCGGGCCGTACACCTTGCCGTTGTGGCGGATGGTGATGGTCTGTCCCGAAACCTCGATCTGGCCGGGGAAGCGGCCGTGCACGCTGTCATAGGCGAACAAATGCGCGTTGGCCTCGACCGAGCCGAGATCGTTGATGGCGACGGGGACAACGTCCTCGCGTCCGCTTTCCACGATCGCGCGCAGCACGAGCCGCCCGATCCGTCCAAACCCGTTGATCGCGACTTTTACCGCCATGTCCGCATTCCCTTACTGTTGATTTCCAAGCCGTTGACGCACCGCCGCGACGACGGCGTCCGCCGTGATTCCGAAGTGTTTGTACAATACCTCCGCCGGCGCCGAGGCACCGAAGCCCGGCATGCCGATGAAGACCCCGTCCGCGCCGATGATCCGCTCCCAGCCGAAGCTTCCCGCGGCCTCGATGCCCACCCGGAACGCGGTCCCGAGCACGGCGGCGCGGTATGAAGGATCCTGTTTTTCGAAGAGTTCCCAACAGGGCAAGGACACAACCGCCGCCTGGATGCCGTCTTTCGCCAGCGCCGCGCGGGCGTCCATGGCCAACGACACTTCCGAACCCGTCGCGATCAACGTCGCCTGCCGCGTTCCCTCGGCTTCCGCCAGCACATACCCGCCGCGCGCCGTCAGGTTTTCGCCCGCTTCGAACCGCTGCGCCGGAAGGGCCTGGCGCGTGAGAACCAGCAAACTCGGCCCGTCGGTGCGGCGGATCGCCAGTTCCCAGGCTTCCACCGTTTCCATCGTGTCGGCGGGCCGGAACACGTGAACATTGGGCATGGCGCGCAGGCTGGCGAGGTGTTCGACCGGCTGGTGCGTCGGCCCGTCCTCGCCCAGTCCGATCGAGTCGTGCGTCAGCACGTGGATCGCGCGTTGGTGCATCAACGCGCCCAGTCGAATCGCGGGACGCATATAGTCCGTGAAGACAAAGAACGTGCCGGTATAGGGAATGACGCCGCCATGCAACGCCATGCCGTTCGCCGCGGCGGCCATGCCGTGCTCGCGGATGCCGTAATGGATATACTGGCCGCCGAAATTGCCCGGCGAGACAATCGTCTGCCCCTTGACCAGCGTGAGGTTCGACCCGGTCAGATCGGCGGAGCCGCCCACCAGTTCCGGGGTCGCGGGCACGAGGGTTTCCAGCGCCTTTTGGCTCGACTGCCGCGTCGCCAGCTTCGGCTTCGTCTCGGCGATTTCCCGTTTCAACGCGGCGACCGATTCCGCCCAGTTGTCAGGCAGCTTGCCGGCCATGGCGCGTTCGAATTCCGCGCGCTGGTTATGTCCGGCGAGGCGCTTCAGCCAGGCGCGGCGCGTACCGGCGGAGCGTTCGCCAGCGGCGCGCCAGGGGGCCGCGATGTCCTCCGGCACCGTGAAGGGCGCGGCGGTCCAGCCCAGTAGTTCTTTCGCCGCCGCGGCCTCGGCGGCACCCAGAGGCGAACCATGACTGCCGGCGGTGCCCGCCTTGGTGGGGGCGCCCAGCCCGATGACGGTTCGGCACGCGATCAACGAAGGTTTTTTCGAACGCGTCGACGCCGACAGGGCGGCCGCCACCTGTTCGGGGTCGTGGCCGTCTACACGGCGGACCGCCCAGCCGGCGGCGGCGAAGCGTTTCAGCGCGTCCTCGGAAGACGAGATCGCCGTGTCGCCGTCGATGGAAATATGATTATCGTCGTAGAGCACCGTCAGTTTGGCGAGCCCGAGATGGCCCGCAAGGCCAATCGCCTCATGGCTGACGCCTTCCATTAAATCGCCGTCCGACGCGATAACCCAGGTGCGGTGATCGACCAGCGATTTGCCGAAGCGCGCCGCCAGGATACGCTCCGCCAGCGCCATGCCGACGGCGGTGGCGAGGCCTTGGCCCAGCGGGCCGGTCGTGGTCTCGATCGCCGGGTGCTCGCCCCATTCGGGATGGCCCGCGGCGGGCGAGTGCAGTTGGCGGAACGCCTTCAACTGCTCCGCCCCCATGCCCGCGTGGCCCGTGAGGTGCAGCAGCGAATAGAGCAGCATCGAGCCATGCCCGGCGGACAGCACGAACCTGTCGCGATCGTGCCAGCGCGGATCGGCGGCGTCGAACTTCAGAAATTTCGTCCAAAGCACCGTCGCCGCGTCGGCCATGCCCATGGGCATGCCGGGGTGGCCGGACTTCGCCGCCTCCACCGCGTCGATCGACAAAGCGCGAATCGCGTCGGCCATCCGCCGGTTTTCGGTGATGGGACGCGAGAGGATCTCGGATTGCAGCGCCAGGTCGGGGTTGCCGCCCGAGCTATCGGAAATGGCCGCCATGATGTCTCCTTGGACGGCGCTCGCTATAGGAGCCCAGCGCCGCATGAGCAAGAGCCGCGCCAGGGCTTCAATCGCGCGAGGACGAGAAAGCCTTTCGCCTGACGGCGGATCAACCGCCGTCCAGAACCACCAGATCGTCGCGATGAATGATTTCGTCGCGGCCACGCCAGCCCAGAATGGCCTCGATCTCCGCCGAACGGTGCCCGGCGATTCGAGCCGCGTCTTCCGAGGCGTAGGCGGACAGGCCGCGCGCGACCGCCGTCCCGTCGGGACCCTTCACCACCACCGCGTCGCCGCGCTGGAACGTGCCCTCGACGCCCGTGACACCCGCTGGCAACAAGGACCCGCCCTTCCGCAGCGCGCGCGCCGCCCCGTGATCCACGGCCAGCGCGCCTTGCGCCGTCAACGATCCCGCGATCCAGCGTTTCCAGGCGGAAGGACCATCCGGGGCGGGTTGGAACCAGGTGCAGCGTGCCCCGGCCTCCAGCGCCCGCAATGGACGTTCGACGTTGCCCTGGGAGATCGCCATGGCGACTCCGGCCTGCGTCGCGATTCGGGCGGCGACCAGCTTGGTGCGCATGCCGCCGGACGAATAGCCGGGCGGAGGCTCGCCACCCATCGCCTCGATTTCGGGCGTGAGGGCCTCCACAATGGCCAAATGCCGAGCCGTTGGGTCGCGGCGAGGATCGGCCGTGTACAGGCCGTCGATATCGGACAACAACACCAGAACGTCGGCACGCACCATCTCCGCGACTCGCGCGGCGAGACGATCATTGTCGCCAAATCGGATTTCGGCGGTCGCGACGGTGTCGTTCTCGTTGATGACGGGGATGCAGCCCAGGGTCAGGAGAGTGGACAAAGTGGCGCGGGCGTTGAGGTAGCGGCGGCGGTCCTCGGTGTCTTCGAGCGTCAGCAGCAACTGCGCGGCGGTGAGGTTTTGGGCCGACAATGCCTCGCTCCAGGCCTGCGCGAGGCGGATCTGGCCCACGGCGGCGGCGGCCTGCTTTTCTTCCAGGCGGAGCTGGCGTCGCGTGAGGCCCAAGGCGCGGCGCGCCAGGGCGATCGCGCCGGAAGAAACCACGATGACCTCAGCCCCCCGCGCCCGCAAAACCGCGATGTCCTGGGCCACGCCCGCGAGCCACGCCGCGCGCGGGGCGGCGGCTTTTTCATCGACGAACAAGGCGCTGCCGATTTTCACGACGATCCGGCGGGCGGCGGTCAGAGACGGGGTCACGGGAGGCTGGACCCCGCGGCGCGGCGCGCCCTGCGAACCGGGCGGTAACGATATAGCGTCGCCGGGATCACGCCGCGGCGTCCCGCCGCTGGTCGGTGATGGCGTTTTGCAGCGCGCGCAGAACCTCCGGGACACCTTTCCCGGTGACGCCGGATAACAGCATGACCGGCCGCCCCGACGCTTTCCGCAAGGCGGCGGCCCGGGCGGAGGTTTCACGTGGGGTCATCGCGTCGGATTTGTTCAGCCCAATGATTTCCGGCTTCTCGGCCAGACCGCCACCATAGGCATGGAGTTCCTCCCGCACCGTCCGCCAGGCCTGGACCACATTGCCCGCGGCGCCATCGACCAGATGCAACAGGCAGGCGCAGCGCTCGACATGGCCCAAAAACCGGTCGCCGAGTCCCGCGCCTTCATGCGCGCCCTCGATCAGGCCGGGAATGTCGGCGAGGACGAATTCCTCGCCCATCGACAGCCGGATGACGCCAAGCTGCGGGTGCAACGTGGTGAACGGATAGTCGGCGATCTTCGGGCGCGCCGCGGACGACGCCGCGAGGAACGTGGATTTCCCGGCATTGGGCAACCCAACCAGGCCGGCATCGGCGATCAGCTTCAGGCGGAGCCAAACCCAGCGCTCCTCGCCCGGATACCCCTTGGTGGCCTTTCGCGGCGCGCGGTTGGTCGAGGACTTGAAGTGGGCATTACCATGCCCGCCATCGCCGCCGCGCAGCAACACGATCCGCATACCCGGCCGATCCAGATCGGCGAGCATGGTTTCCTGATCCTCGGCGAAGATCTGGGTGCCGATGGGCACCTTGATCGCCACGTCGTCGGACCCCGCGCCCGTGCGTTCCTGGCCCGCGCCGTTACCGCCCTTTTTCGCGCGGAAATGCTGGGTGTAGCGAAAGTCGATCAGCGTGTTCAGATTGGCCATGGACTCGAACACGATGTCCCCGCCCCGGCCACCATTGCCGCCGTCGGGACCGCCGAATTCGATGTAAAGCTCGCGCCGGAAGCCAATCGCGCCGTCTCCGCCGTCGCCGGAGCGGAGGAAGATCTTGCACTGATCGAGGAATTTCATAACCGGCTTCCTTGGTGTCCCTGAAAACCCAGGAACGAAAATGGGGGCCGCGGCCCCCATGTTCCCGTCGTTCAGGGGACGCGCGGATTACTCGGCGGCGAGCGCCACCGGCGGCACCACGGAGACGTGAACCTTGTCGCCGGACTTGCGCTTGAATTCCACCTTGCCGTCGCAGAGCGCGAAAATCGTGTGGTCGCGGCCCAGACCGACATTGGTGCCGGGGTACCACTGTGTTCCGCGCTGGCGCAGAATGATGTTGCCGGCGATCACCGACTGCCCGCCGGACTTTTTCAGTCCGAGGCGGCGGCCCTCTGTGTCGCGCCCGTTGCGGGAGGACCCGCCTGCTTTTTTATGTGCCATGAGAGGTGCTCCTCAGGCCGCGTTGATCTGGGAAATGCGCAGCACGGTGACATGCTGGCGATGGCCGTTCCGGCGGCGGCTGTTCTGCCGGCGGCGCTTCTTGAAGATGATGATCTTGTCCAGACGATCCTGCGCGATCACCGTCGCGGTGACGCTGGCGCCAGGAACGGTCGGCCCGCCGATGGTCAGGCCCGCGTCGCTTCCGACGCACAGAACGTCGTTGAAGGTCACGGTCGCACCGGCCTCGGCTTCCAGTTTTTCGACCTTCAGCACCGTATCCTGGGAGACCCGGTACTGTTTTCCGCCAGTGCGGATGACAGCGAACATGCGAGCGACTTTCGACTTTTGGGCGTGAGCCAAGGCGGTAATGGCCGAAGGGCGAGCCCGGCGGCCTGGGAAGCGCGGGTTATAGCGATGGGTGGGGGAGAGTCAATGGCGTTGACGGGAGATTTCGCGGCGGCGGCAGCGGGACGCGGAACAGTTTCAACGCATCGACCGACCCTTGGCGAAGTTTGACCAAACCTTCCCGAATCCCGCCGCTTCGACCATGATCGGCCAATGACCACCGAACACATCGTTCCGGAAGACCTGCGCGAGCTGTATCGCGTCCGCGAATGGCGCAACGCGGCGGGTGTCCTTTCCACCGCATGCCCGGACGAGTGGGCCGACATCGTCGCGATCCTGAGAGAATTCCGGCTCCTGAAATCCGAGGTCGCGATTGAAGGCGGGGCGCTATCGCCGATCTCGCAACGAATAGATGGCGCTTTTCGAAAACGCGGCTGGGCGCCCAAAAAATTCGAAACGATGATAACCGTCGATAAAACCGAGTACGCCAGCCCAACACACGAGGTTGACTGTTTTAAAGGCCGTGTTGCTCTCGAGTTGGAATGGAACAACAAAGACCCGTTCTTCGATCGAGACTTGAACAATTTTCGACTTTTGTTCGACCTGAGGGCGATTGACGTGGGAATCATCCTCACGCGCGCATCCGAGTTGCAAACCATCTTCAAGGCCCTGGGCAAGGGCACCAGCTATGGCAACAGCACAACTCACCACAACAAATTGTGGCCACGGTTGGATGGCGGGGGAGGAGGAGGCTGCCCAATTCTCACATTCGCCATCACACCGAAACTGTATGTCGACGACGGCCCCGAGGCTCTGGCCGCGGCGAGAGCCGCGAGAGCCGCGAGAGACGCGAGGCGGACCGGCGGGAGAGGCCGTCGAAACATCGACCTCGACGATTCATAACAAGGTCCCTGGTCCGGTCGCGATCAGACGTTTTTCCGCCGCTGAATTATGTGCGTATGTTTTCCAGGTGGGCTCGTAACTTTCTTCCGCCTCATTGCCCCAGACAGTCCAACCTGGCCGCACCCCGCGCGCGAATAATTCGATGCGCGGACCTGGGCTACATGCCTCGATGATGGGATAAATCTCGTCCGGTTTACGGGAATGCTCCCGCTTTCGGGTTTCCAGGTAATTCACCTGGGTCCGCCCAGGCTGTAATGTACGTGCGTTTTTTCCGCGAACGCCAAATAATATGACTTCCGTCACGTTGCGAAAATAAAACCCAACCCCACGGCCGTCGCTGCCACCGTCCTTACGAATTTTGCGCCAGATAATGTTGGATTTGTACTGAAAGCCCCATTCGCTCATCACACGCAAGCCATCGGGAAGCAGGGCGTTTGGAACCCACAGGTAAAGGTGCGACGTTGGCGCCGCGATTTCGCTAACAGGCAACGCGCAGATCGTGGCGAGATCCATCGTTCCATACCGGGATAACCGGCGATGTTCAGGCGCCACTTTTCCGGTCCGGTTGGTGAATTGCCAGGCGGGATCGGCGAGAATACACGCGAATTTCTGGCCTCCGGCGACCCGCGACAGATCGGCTCCAGCATCGATGGCGCACGCCGAATTCATACTGTGGTCCCCTTGATTGGCAATCGCGCCATGCCGTGCCTGATTCGTCAAGCGGACCGTCATCGCCCGGAATCCCGATCAGCTCTCCGGCCTACAAAATTTTTCACCATATCGACCAATTCCCGGAGGCTCGGCGTGATACCAGTTGCCATGGCGCCGGTGCAACGAGGAAGCGCACGAGCGTCTCAGATCGCGGTGTACGACACGCCGCCCAACCCGGCTTTGCGCCAGGTTTCCGCATAAGGTACCGTCCCGGTTCCGACAGGAGGAAACACCCATGGGAAATTGCATCGTCGTCGTCCAGTTCGATCTGCCGAAGCGCACCGAGGAGCAGGCGATCAAGGGCGGCACCTCGACCGCGCCGACCTATCGCGCGCTGGGCAAGAAAGGCCTGATCCGCAAAGACTATCTGAACGGCGAGGCCGGCACCGGCGGCGTCTATCTCTGGGACAGCCGCGCCTCGGCCGAGGCGTGGTTCACGGAGGAGCGGGTCGCGGACCTGACCGCGCGCTTCGGCGCCAAACCGCGGCTGACCTGGTATGACACCCATGTCACCGTCGACAATCTGAACGACGAAACCCGCGTCAACGGCGAGTCCGTCGAAGCGATGGCCTGAAGCTGGGCGCGGTCACACCGTCCGCCAGCGGCGCCAGCTCAGGATCATCGATATCAGCCCCGCGGCGCCCGAAGCCGCGGTGGCCCAATGCGCGCCGATCGCGTCGGCGAGGGTGCCGATGGCGATGAAGCCGATCGGTCCCATGCCGATGCAGACGGACAGAACACCCAGAATGCGCGACCGCATCTCTGGCGGTGAGGCGAGGTAAACCAAGGTCGCCTGCATCGTGGCGAAGCCGCCCTGGCCCATGCCGGTCAGGATCAGCGCCGCGCCCGCCAGCCATGGATTGGGCGCCATCGCGAAAGCCATGACCATGATCATGTACAGCACCGCGCCCCAGCAATAAGTGCGTCCGTACCACGCGGGCCGCGAAAACAGCGCCACCAGCAGCGCGCCCAGAAACGCGCCGACGCCATCCATGCTCGCGAGGAGTCCGATGCCCTCGGGCGCCAGCGCCAGACGGTCGCGGGCGATCACCGGGATCATGCTGGTGAAGGGCCAGGCGAAGAGGTTGACGATCGCCGTCACCAGCAGAATGCCGGTCAGCCGCGCGTTGGCCCGGACCATCCGCAGGCCCTCGGCGATCTGGGCCAGGATCGCGCCCTTGGCCGGGTTGTCGATGGCATGGGCGCTGCTGGACCAGGCGGCGTAAAGCGCGATGGCGTAGAGAACGGTGCTGACCGCGAAGACCCCGGCGATTCCGGCGTACGCGAGCAAAAACCCCGCGATCGCCGGTCCCATCATGCGGCTGGCGTTGGACGCGCCGACATCGAGCGACATCGCCGCGCCCATGCGCCGCGCGCCCACGGCATCGCCGATCATCGAGCGCCGCACCGGATTGTCGGCCGCCCATGCGAGACCGTTCAGGAAACTGGCGATGGCGAGATGCCAGACTTCCAGCCTGTCCGTCAGCGCCAGCAACGTCAGGCCGGTGGAGGCGGCGCCCAACATGGCGACGGTGCCCATGAGGCTCCAGCGGCGCTCGATCCGTTCGGCCAGGGCGCCCATAAAGGCGCCGAACAGGCCCATCGGCAACATCCTCAACATGGAAATCGCCGCGACGAGAAGCGCGGAGCCGGTGCGCTGGTGCACGAAGACGCCGACGGCCACGGTTTCCATCCAGCGGACAAGAAAAACGGTGACACCGACGGTCCAAAGGCGCCAGAACCCGGCGTTGCCCGGTGCGAAAAGCGCACGCGCGGTGGTGTCCGCCTCTGGGGGCGTGGTGGGCCGGTTCAAGACGTCTCCCGCTCGCGGTTCGTTGGCCGGGGTATGGCGAAGCGAGGGGATGGGTGGAAGAGGGGAACGTCCGATAGCGGTCAGACCGCTCGTGGCGTCGCGCGGCCTTTGGCTCGGGCAATGACTGGCGAAGCCGGCCAGGTACTATGCGGTGAACGCCATTTTACGTTGCGATTTATTTCGATACTCCGTGCATGTGCCTGTCGTCTTCGCCTTTGAAACGCGGTGCGCCCGTCATGACGCAACCCGATTCCGAGATTGGAATCCAGAACGCCGGCGAGGCGGGGCGCCCGGCCCCGTGCGAACGCTGCGTCTCTCCGATGCCCATCGACGCCGAGGGTCCAGAGATGCCCCCCCTCACCCGAGCCGCGTAAACGGAATGGCCCTTATATCGTTATATGTTGACTTTCACCATATCGGCCCGCGGCGAGAAGAAAATTACCGTGGCCCCATGGGTGTTCGATGTCTGGCTCGAGGACATCATGGGACGGACCGCGCCACGGCGATGGCCTGTCTGGCGGACGATGGCTTTGTCGGAGGTGGCCGGGACCGGCGCCGTCGAGACGGGCGCTTCGCCAGACCCGGTTGAAGTCCGCACTTGTCAGACGGTGCGCACGCCGCTTAGGACAGCCCGCACAGGCGTGTCCTCCCTGGCGGAAATCGGACCGCACCGGATCGACCGCGTCGGCTGCCCGCACCGCAAGGCCCACGAAGATCTTCAAAAAACACGCGGGTTGAAACCCGAATTATCTGGAACCAATCCTTCGAGGCACCGCATGATCGGTCAAGCGATTCGCGCGGGTTCGCGCCCCGAGCCTATGGACGGGGCAACATGGAAGGCATAACCTGCCTCGCGAATAGGGCCTGATGATCTGTTTCGTCTCTTCTGAATGGGTAGTAAATACGCAACGAGCCGAGACCGGATGGGTGGCCGAGTGGTTTAAGGCAGCGGTCTTGAAAACCGCCGCACGTGGAAGCGTGCCGTGGGTTCGAATCCCACCCCATCCGCCAGATATATTGCTTATCCCATTGATATCACTGCGAAATTCTCTGATGCGCTGGGCGCGTCCCCTGATCCATCCCCTAAATCTAGCGGCGAAAGCTGGCGAATGATCTGCGTCGGCGGTGTTAACGAGTAGCTCCGACTCGGACTCTACCCTGGGAGCTGAAACCAAAGGAATGTCACCGATCAGGGGTCTCGGCACGGAAATATCGTCCCCCAGGCCCAAGGCCTGAATTTGCCTCTCGACCAAACCGTCGGCCGTCTGACCCGCGAGTCGTATCCGGTAACGGGCGAGACAAATCCCGCTCATGACCAGGCGTGACATCCTGACACGACCCTTGGATGAAAGAACCGCCGAACACTCTCGCGCATCAGCGAGGCAGTCGGCCGCGTGTGGCTACGGCGACCCGGGCCCGCATCTCTGGTCATTCGACACGACACTATCGCCCTTTGCGCCATTTGGTGGTGCCCGCGTGGAGAAATACCAACAGCACCTCAGTTCGCGGACGGTGAGGGCCGGCGGCGCGCCCGGTCAGCAAGCGGGTCACGAGGCTCCGCGAGAGGCGCGCCATTCAGGACCCGCCGTATTTGCCGCCAGGTCGGCAGTGCGGCGCCCAGCACCTCCTGGAACCGTCCATCGTGCCGCCGGGCGATCAGGTGCGCCATCTCATGCACGACGATGTATTCCAGACAGGTTGGCGGTTTCCTCGCCAGTTCCGTGTTCAGGCGGATGGTGTGGCTCGCCGGGTTGCAGCTCCCCCATTTCGTTTTCATCCGCTGAACGAAGAACCGCTCAACTTTCACCCCCAGGCGAGGCGCCCATTTCGCGATCAGAGGCGGGACGGCTTTCTTGATCTGGTCGCGATACCAATCTTCCAGGATGGCATGCTTCCGCGCCTCGTTCGCCCCGGGTCTCAGGCTCATGACCATCGCTCCGGGGCTTAGGTCGATGGTGGGCGCGGTGTCAGCCTCGACGAGGCGCAACAGATAGCGGCGGCCCCACACATAATGGCTTTCCCGTTCCAGGAATTCGCGCGGCGGTTCCCGTTCCTGGCCGAGCAGTTTCGCCCGCTGCTGCCGGACCCAACCGAGCCGGGAAATCGCGAAAACCCGAATCGTGTCCGGGGTCATGCGAAGGGGGGCTGCGATTCGGACGCGCCCATCGGGCGGATTCACGCTCAGGTGCACGTTGCGGATGTCTTTCTGGACCACCTCGAAGACAATCCCGCCAAGTTCCAACCGGGTCATCGTCAATATTCGAACTGCGCCTCGACGATGCGAAATATGTCTTCGACCCTTTCCCCATCCCGCAGGATCCCGAACAATGCCGCCTTGATGACACGCTCCTTCGCCGGAACGCCGCGCCAGCCATCCGGCCGGACATGCCGCACGGTCTCGTCGATTCGCAGGGCCAGTTCCTCATCTTGTCCGAGGTTGTTGAACAGCGCGCGCTTGCCGGGCGTATCCAGGTTAGGCGGGGTTGCATCGACGTGCCCTTTCTCGACCTGACGGACAAGTTCGGCGATCTGCGCAAGATACGCTTCGTACTCGACCGCCTTGGCCTTCCGCGCCTTCACGATCTCATCCAGTAACGCGGACATCGCCTCGAAATACGCGGGGTCGTTCAGGTGTTCCTTGACGATCTTGCTACGGACATTGTTCTCGATCGCTTCGGCGACGGCCTCCTGGTCGCCCTTCATCGGGTCCAACCGGGCGTCGATGGCCGCGCCGATCCCAATCCTCACGATCAGGTCGAGCAACGTCAGATCGTCGAACGGCGAAATCTTCCGAGGCTCGTCGGCCTCGATATATGTGTCGATGAGATGGCGCATGTCCGCCTCATACGTTTTCAGGTCGAGCGTTTCGCCGCTGGCCAGTTTCACGATCTCCCGCACCTTCAGATAATGATCCCGCCGATGCTTGATGCGGGCGATGTCACCGGCATCGTATCCGGCGCCGTCAAGTTCGTCGGCGATATTGGCGAACGCCCGCATCAACGACGCGGCCGCGTTATACAGAGCCGCCCGCCGGGGCTCACGTTCGGCAAGGTCGGCCGGAATCTCCGTGTTGCCGCAGAAATATTGGATGTGCTCCATCTCCCCCTTGGGCGGCTCTACCGGCTCGCACAACAGCTCCAGCGCCTCCAAAGCCTCATCCAGCTTCTCCCGGCCCTTCGCGAGACGATCCTGCATCATCACCTCCGGGGTCGCGCCACCCGCCGAGTGATCGAGTTCGGAGGTATAGACGGAGATCGCCTTTTCCACGCTTTTGAACAGGTCATCGGCTGCGGACACCACGTTGATCAAGGCGCTGGCACGTGCGTTCCGGTGGCGGCGGATGATGGAGGCGGGCCAGTACGGCACCATCGACGAGTTGGCCGCTGCCGAGAAGATCAACTCGTCATACGTATCACGCCTGCTGCGCCTGACGCTGCTGTCCCCGGACATCGTCCAGACGATCTTGGACGGGCGGCAGCCGGAGGGGATGACGCTGCCGGGGCTGATGGAACCGTTTCCGGTAGAGTGGGAGATGCAGCAATCACATGCCAAGGCGAAAACAACGGTATAGAGCACGAACAGGGAGTCTATTGCGCTGGCTTGCGGGTGCCGGAGAAGCGCCTCTGCCCTTCGAGATAGCGCCGGATGCGGACGAATTGGCCAGCTGTCCGGCAATCTCCCCTCCCATTCCCGTGCATTCGCATTTACGCTTCCCCAACAGTCGTGGGGCGGGAATCGCGTAATGGACGTATTTGAGTTTCGGGACCAACTCGTCGGCGAGTATGAGCGATTCACCCGGTCCTTCGTCAAGATTAAGGCTGATGACATTAAATGCCATGTGGACGCTGAATACGCCGCAGGTCGTTACTGGCCGCAGCCCATGGTTGGGCTTAACCCCGCCTTCGTTCCGGGCGGCGATATAGGAAAATTCGTCGCCGAAGGACTGCTGTCAATCAGCGTTGAATAGTTTCCAGGTCACAGCGCCCAAAAGTTTCCAGTTGGTCAGCCCGATTTCGTTTGTTTTTTGCGCTGCTTGAAGCGGAAGGAATCGTTCCCGGTTTCCAGGATGTCGCAGTGGTGGGTAATGCGGTCGAG
>CANJJS010000063.1 GCA_947474705.1 Acetobacteraceae bacterium
AACCGTGCTGGGAGTCTGCCGGCGCATCGTCGCGAGGAGCCGCGCGCGTTCTTCGGGGGAGAGAATCCGTCCGCTCATGGAGGAAGCGAATCGTACTTCGAGTCGGCTGCCAAGGGCCTTGCACGGATTTTCTCGGAGTCGGGGTATATAAAGCGAAACGGATTGGGGGACTGTGGCGGTTCGCGATCGCGATTTCGATCCTTAATATTCTTGGCCATACTGTTCTCGGATTCGAACAGGCATGGGCGCATCCCTTTGTCGCCCTCGCCGCCGCCTATGGCATGGAACTCGCGATCGAAACAATCGACGCATGGGCGCGCGGGCGTCAGCCCGGATACCTCGGATCGAAACGAACTTTCGTGGAGTTCCTGCTTTCGGCGCATATCAGCGGTCTGGCGGTGTCGATGTTGCTGTACGCGAATGAACGCTTCTGGGTGATCGCGTTCGCCGCCGCGATGGCGATTTCCTCGAAATATTTGTTCCAGGTCGCGGTGCCAATTCCCGACTGCCCACCCCGGCTGTGGTCCCGGCGACATTACCTCAATCCCTCGAATTTCGGCATCACCGTCACGCTCGTTCTCTTTTCCTGGGTTGGCATCGCCCCGCCGTACCAGTTCACCGAAAACGTCCGCGGGCCATTCGACGTCATCCTGCCGCTGATCATCGTTCTGTCCGGCAGCGTGCTGAACACGCTGTTCACGGAGCGTGTCCCGCTGATCCTCGCATGGCTGGCGGGGTTCGCGACGCAGGCGATCGTCCGGGCGCTGGTCTTCGGCATGCCGATCGCGGCCGGCCTCGCGCCAATGACCGGCCTCGCGTTCGTGCTGTTCACATTTTACATGGTCACCGACCCGGGCACGACGCCGTCGAAACGTAAACCGCAAATCCTGTTCGGCTTTTCGGTGGCCGCGCTCTACGGCGTGCTGGTAACGTTCCACGTCGTCTTCGGCCTGTTCTTCGCGCTGACCCTGGTGACCATGGCGCGCGGCCTGGCGATGCATGTGACGGCATGGCGCGCACGGGCCGCCGCGCCGGCCCTCGAAGTGCAATCCATGACGGAGGCGGTACGATGAGCGTGTCCATCGCCATCGTCGGCATGGCCTGCCGTTACCCGGACGCCAACGATCCCGCCGCGCTATGGGAAACGGTGCTCAGCGGCCGCCGCGCGTTCCGCCGGATGCCGGACACCCGTCTGCGCCTCGCCGATTACGCCGGCGACGGGCCGGACAGTATTTATCCCATTCAGGCGGCGGTGCTGGAAAATTACGGCTTCGATCGCGCCCGGTTCCGCGTGCCCGGCAATGCCTTCGCGGCCACCGACCTGACCCATTGGCTGGCGCTGGATGTAGCGACGGAGGCGCTGGAAAACGCCGGGCTCCTGAACGCCGCCTTCGACCGCGACCGCGCCGGGGCCATCGTCGGCAACTCGCTGGCGGGCGAGTTTAGCCGCGCGGGCCTGACCCGCCTGCGTTGGCCTTATGTCCGCCGTCAGGTCGCCGCCGTGCTGACCGAGGACGGGTACGACGCCGCGCGCCGCGACGACCTGCTGGACCGGCTGGAAGACGCGTTCAAAGCGCCGTTCCCGGAGCCAGACGAGGAGATGCTCGCGGGCGGTCTCGCCAACACCATCGCGGGCCGCATCTGCAACCATCACGATCTGCATGGCGGCGGGTTCACGGTCGATGGCGCGTGCGCCTCGTCGCTGCTGGCCATCGCGGATGCCTGCGCGAAGCTGGAAAGCAGAGAGATGGACACGGTCCTTGCGGGAGGCGTCGATCTCAGCCTCGACCCGTTCGAACTGGTCGGCTTTGCCCGCAACGGCGCGCTGTCGAAGACCTTGATGCGGGTGTTCGACGCGCGTTCCGACGGATTCTGGCCGGGCGAGGGCTGCGGCTTCGTGACCCTGATGCGGCACGAGGACGCATTGCGCCTGGGCTTAAAGGTTCACGCTGTCATCCGTGGGTGGGGTATTTCGTCGGATGGGCAAGGTGGGCTGACGCGCCCGACCGTGCCGGGTCAGCGGCTGGCGCTGGAACGGGCTTATCGCAAGGCTGGGTATGGTCCCGGCAGCGTGGCGTTGTTCGAAGCGCATGGCACTGGCACCGCCGTGGGCGACCCCATCGAAGTGGCGGCGATCGCCGAAGCACGCCGCGCCGATGCGCCGGGGGCGCCGCCGGCCGTGGTGGGCTCGGTCAAGGCCAATATCGGGCACACCAAAGCGGCGGCCGGGCTGGCCGGGCTGATCAAGACCGCGATGGCGCTGCGGCACGGCGTGCTGCCCGCCGCGACGGCGTGCGAGACCGTCAATCCCGCGATTTTGGCGCACGCGGACGCGGTGCGGGTCAGTCCCGAAACCCGTCCCTGGCCGGGCGAAGGCCCGCGCCGCGCGGGCGTCAGCGCCATGGGTTTCGGCGGCATCAACGTGCATATCGCGATGGAATCCGTTGGCCCCGCGCGCGCGGGGCGGTTGTCGGCGGCGGAACTTCGTCTGAAGGCCAGCGCCTGGGATGCGGAATTGTTCCTGTTCGCGGCCCCGGACCGTGCGGCGTTGCGGGCCCAGGTGGCGGCGGTGGCGGAGAGGGTGGGGGAGTGGTCGCGGGCGGAACTGGCCGACGCGGCGGCGGAACTGGCGCGGCGGATCGATCCCGCGTCCTCCGCGCGCGCGATGGCGGTCGCGTCGAGCCCGGCGGAGATGGCCAATCGGCTGCAAACCCTGCTGTTCGAGATGGACTCGCGTCCGGAGGGCGGGATCGACCCGTCCGGCGGGTTCGCCCATGGCATGGCGGGCGCCGGGGCGCCGCGCATTGTCTATATTTTCCCGGGGCCAGGCGGCACCGACGGTCGATGGCGGCCTGTGGCGGCGGAATTTCGCTCGTGTGGGCGCGCTGTACGACGCGATCGCGCTGCCCTCGGGGCCGGATGGCACCGCGACGGAGATCGCGCAACCCGCGATTTCCGCGGCCTCCGCCGCGGGTCTGGCGATGCTGGACCAGCTTGGGTTTTCCGCTGTCGCCGGGGTCGGCCACTCCATGGGCGAGCTGGCCGCGCTGCATTGGGCCGGGGCCTGGGATGCGGCCACGCTGGTGCGGGTCGCGGCGGCGCGTGGCGCGCTGATGGCGGAACACGGGTTGGGCGGCGGCGCGATGGCGCTGATCGCCGCCGCGCCGGATAAGGTGGCGGCGCTGCTGGACGGTACCGCCGCCGTCATCGCCTGCGAGAACGCGCCGGAAGAGTGCATCGTCGCGGGCCTCGCGGCCGAGGTCGCGGCGGTTGTGGCGCGGACGAAGGCGCTGGGGATCAGGGAGCACGCGTTGCGCGTGTCGCATGCCTTTCACTCGCCGCTGGTCGCGCCCGCCGCCGCGCCGGTGGGCCGCATGGTGGCGGCCGAGCCTTCGGCGCCGCTGACCCGGACGGTGTTTTCCACGGTCACGGGCGCGGCCCTACCGGCGGACGCGGACCTCGCGGCGCTGGTGGAGCGGCAGATGACCGCGCCGGTGCGCTTCCGCGACGCGTTAGCCCAGGCGGTGGCGGGGGCGGACCTGGCGATTGAGGTGGGGCCCGGCACGGGCATGACCCGGCTGGCCGGGACGATGGCCGGCTGCCCGGCGATCGCGCTGGAAGCGGGCGGGCCGAGCATCGCCGGCCTTCTGTTGGCGGCCGGTGCCGGTTTCGTGCTTGGTGCCGCTGGGCGGGTGTCGGCGCTGTACGAAGACCGTTTCACCCGGCCTTTCGATCTCGACCGCCCCCGCCGCTTCCTGGCCAATCCGTGCGAGTCCGCGCCGGTCGATGGCGTGCGCACCGCCCGGGCCCGCCCCGCGCGCATGGATCGCGCGCCCGCGAAGGCGGTGGAGGCCGGGCTCAGCCCGCTGGACACGCTCCGGGCGGTCATCGCGCGGAAGCTGGACCTGGATATCTCCGCGATCGCGCCGGAACACGGGCTGTTGCGCGACCTGCACCTGAACTCCATCGCCGTTGGGCAACTGGTGGCGGAGGCCGCGCGCGCCATGGGGTTCGCGCCGCCCGCCAACCCCAGCAACTTCGCGTCCGTGACGGTGGCGGAGGCGGCGGCGGCTTTGTCCGCCAGCGCGGTGCCGCTCGACTCCGCGCCGGACCCGTTTCCGGCCGGTGTCGATAGCTGGATGCGCCTGTTCGGTGCCCATTTGGTGGAACGGCCGTTGACGGTTCAGGGAACCGGCCCAGAGGCCTGGCGGGTCTTCGGCCCCGCCGCTCACCCCGCGCGGGGTTTGTTGCGCGAGTCGTCGAGCGCCACCGCCATCGCGATCTGCGTGCCGGTGGACCCGGACGAGGCGGCGCTCGAAGCGTTGTTCGCCGGCGCCCGCGCGGCCGGGCCCGAGGGGCTGGTTTTGGTGCTGCAACAAGGCGGTGGCGGCGCCGCGCTGGCCCGCTGCCTGAGCCTCGAAACGCCCGGCCTCGCGGTGCGCGTGGCCGATCTGCCCTTCGCCCACCCCGGCGCGCCCGCGTGGATCGCGGCCGAAGCCGAGGCGGCGACGCCGGGTTACGCCGAAGCGCATTACGACGCGTCGGGGGTCAGGCGTGTGCCGGTGACAAGGCTCTTGTCCTGGCATCCCGAAGGGGGGCGTCCCGAAGGGGGGCGTCCAGAGGAGAGGCACCCGGCGGAAAGCCACGCGGCGCTGGGGCCGGCGGATGTCATCCTGGCCAGCGGCGGCGCCAAGGGCATTGGCGCGGAATGCGCGATGGCGCTGGCGAAAGCCACCGGTGCGCGGCTTGGTCTGGTGGGCCGCTCCGCCGCCGACGCGCCGGAGGTCCGGGCGACTCTGGCCCGCCTGCGCGCCGAGCAGGTCCCCGCCAGCTACGCGCGGGCCGATGTGACCGACGCGGCCGCCGTCAATGCCGCGGTGGCGTCGATCGAGGCGGACCTGGGGCCGGTCACCGCCCTTCTGCACGCGGCGGGTATCAACGATCCCGCGCCAATCCAGCGGCTGGAGATGGACGCCGTCCGGCGCACCGTCGCGGTGAAACTGGGGGGGCTACGCAACCTGCTCGCGGCCGTCGCACCGGACCGGCTCCGGCTTCTGGCCGGGTTCGGGTCGATCATCGGTCACCACGGGCTCGCGGGCGAGGCGCATTACGCCCTCGCGAATGAGTGGATGGAGCGCGCGGTACGCGCGTTCGGGGCCGCGCATCCGGATTGCCACTGCGTCTCGCCCGGCTGGTCCGCCTGGTCCGGCGTTGGCATGGCCGACCGGCTGGGGGTGGTGGAAGCCCTGGACCGGTCCGGGGTCTCGGCGCTGGCGCCGGCACCCGCGACGGCGCTGTTCGTGGCCTTGACCCGGACCGCGCCGATGGAGCCCTTCGTCGTCGCCGGCCGGTTCGGGGCGCCGCCCACGGTGGATCTGGACCCGCCGCCGCTTCAAGGGCGGTTCCTGGAGAAACCGGCGGTCCACTACCCCGGCGTCGAGTTGGTCGCCGGCACCACCTTGACCCCCGCGCGCGATCCTTATGTGGACGATCACGCCCTGGCGGGGACCCGCCTGTTCCCGGCCGTGCTCGGACTGGAAGCGATGGCGCGCGCGGCGGAGGCCCTGACCGGCACGCGCCCGGCGCTGTTGGAAGGGCTCGTGTTCCAACGGCCGATCGCCGTCGGCGACGGCGGCACCGACATCCGTGTCGCGGCGCTGCTGCGCGAGGACGGGTCCGTCTCCACCGCCGTGCGGACCCGCGACACCGGTTTCCAGGCCGATCACTTCGCGGGCATCGCGCATGCCAAAGCGGCACAGGAGGAACCGGCTCCCGCCTGTTACCGGCGCACCGGCGAGGCCGAACTCGACCAGACCGTGCTTTACGAGCACCTGCTGTTCCATGCCGGACGCTTCAGGCGTGTGGAATCCTACGACTTCCTGTCGGCCACCGCGTGTATCGCCCGTCTGCGTCCGGCCGGTCCGAACGAGCGCTGGTTTCCCGATCGCGGCCAGGACGACCTGCTGTTGGGCGATCCCGGCGCGCGCGACGCCGCCCTGCACGCGTTGCAGGCCGCCATCCCGCACCGGCGCATCCTGCCCGCCTCGGTCCGGCGGATTCGGCTGGGGGTGCTGCGGCCTGACGAGACGTATACCGTGCACGGGCGGGAAACCGGCCGCGACGGCGACAGTTTCATCTGGGATGTCGAACTTCACGCCGAGGATGGGACCCTGGCCGAAAGCTGGGAAGGCCTGGAACTGAAGGCGATCGAACCGCTTGCCGCACCACCCGCCTGGCCGCCCGCGCTGGCCGCCTGCATGCTGGAACGGCGATTGCAAGCGTTTCTGCCGGACAACGCCGTCCGTCTTACGCTTATCCCCGGCGGCGCCGCGGACGCGGCGCTGGCATGGGTCCTCGAACCCGGCGAAATCATCCGCCGCCGGCCCGATGGGCGACCCGAAGCCGATCGGCCCGTTTCGGTGTCCCATGCGAACGGGCTAACACTGGCCATCGCCGCGGGCACGGCGGCCGGTTGCGATCTGGAACCGGTCGTTGCGCGGGACGGCCAGACCTGGCGCGATCTGCTCGGTCCGGACGGGACAGCGCTGGCGCATGCGATTGTCAAGGAGGCGAAAGAGCGTTTCGACCAGGCGGCGACCCGCGTCTGGTGTGTCCGGGAAGCCGTGAAAAAGGCGGGGGGAACCGCCGCCCCGGTACTGGACCGGGTCGAGGATTCCTGGGTTTTGTTCCGCGCCGGTTCGTTCCTCGTCCCCACCTGGGCTGGCGTCATGGGCGTGGACCCACATGTCGTCGCGGCCGCCATCGGGGCGAGCAGCGCGCCCCGAGCCAAGCCCGCGGCAGTGGAGCCCGCGCCGCGTGCCGCCGGGACGGAGGGAGCGCGGCCCGAAGGCGCCCCGGTCTATTCCTACCGGCACACCGTTTCGTTCAAGGACACCAATCTGGTCGGCAACGTTTACTTCACCAACCACCTGGACTGGCAGGGACGATGCCGCGAGATGTTCCTGCGCGACAAAGCGCCCTCCGTGCTGCGGGAACTCCGGGAGGGGCTGGCGCTGGTGACCGTGCGCTGCGCCTGCGACTATGTCGCCGAACTCGACGCGTTCGACGAGGTGCGGGTCGATATGCGCCTGGCCCGCCTGCACGAGGATCGAATCGATCTGGCATTCACCTATTGGCGGTGCCATCCGGACGGGGACGAGGTGATCGCGACCGGCCGGCAGGATGTCGCCTGTCTGCGAACGGTCAACGGCGTGAAAGGCCCAACGCCGGTGCCGCGCGAACTTGTGGAGGCCCTGCGGCCCTATCGAACGGGGCCAGAGGCGCCGGGAAGCGCGCGCGCGGACGCGCTGCCAATGGCGTGATCGCGCGCGGCGGGTTACGCCGCCGTCGCGCCCCCCCTGCCCGCCGAAACATCGGTGTGTCCCCTCGCCGTCTGGCGCCGCCTGTCTGGGCCGCTTAATCTTTTGCCGGTTTCAACAGACCGCCAGATCGAGGGAGACAGGCGTGACCCAGGCACCGCCAGCGGCCACGGCCGCGGATAAGAAAAGGGTGAAAGCCCTGATTCGCGCGGCCGCGAAAACCGGCCGCCATGGCGCGCCGTCGATCGGCCCGGACGGCGAGGCCTGGATCGAAGACAAACCGCAAAGCCTCTGGCCCATCCTCGACGAGGTCGTGGCGCTGCTATCCGCGGAAAAGCGCGACGAGGCACTGGCCGGCGCGGGCCTTTGGCTGTTGGCCAACCAATTGGAGCTCATTCGCTACCGTCTCGACCGCGGTTACGATTGGGCCGCCGCCATGCTGGAAACTTACCAGCACCGGTTGATCGAACTGGCGCGCGATCGGGTGCTGGAAGGACCGGACTGGTTGTCGCTGGTCAATCTGTTACGCGACGCGAAGGTGCCGGTCCGGCCGGATATGGCCGAGGCGATGGCCATGGCGCTCGCCGAAGAGGATATCGACGACGCGCGCGCCGCCGCGGAGGGCCCCGCACCGGTGCGTTCCCTGGTCGACGAACTTGGCCGCCTATCGGACAATCCCTTTACGGTCGTGGAGGCGTTGAACGAAACCGGCTCGCTCCTGCCGGTGGAAATCCGGTCGTTCATGACGCACGAGCTGGGCCTGTCGCGGCACGCGGTTCTGCGGGAAACGTTGCCGCTGCTGCTGCTGGACGCCGAACCCGAGACCCGCCGCGCCGCGTCGGCGATCCTGGAACAAATCGCGGTCCCCGAGACTTTTTCTCCGGTCATGATGCGCCGGTGCCTGCTGGTCCGGAACTGGGTGCCAGAGGCCGAGCGCGCGCCGATCGATCGCGTGGTGCGCAAGGCACGGCTGAAGGGGGTGGCGTGCGCGCAATGGGCGCCCGCGCCGGACCTGGCGATCCAGGTTTCGATGATGGACGGGTCGGGCGCGCAGGGCGCGATCTTCAACACGCCGAAAGGCCGGAAGGGTCTGCTGGCCGGTCTGCTGCTGAAACAGCACCTGGGCGTGACCGACACCTGGTGCCATCGCGACGTTCCCCGAAAGGACATCGCGCGGATGGTGGAGGCGACCCGGCAGGACGCCGCCTGGCTGCCGATGGGACGGGATTTCCTCGACATGGCCGTGCAGCATCACCTGCACAAAGGCGCCGCTCTGGGCTTGCCGCCCGGCCCAACCCTGATCGAAATCGCCGAGGAAATCGGCGCGGCCGACTGGAAAGACCGCGCGCTGGATGTGCAGGCCGAGATCGCGCGGCTGTATCGCGAGATCGGCCCCACACCGGAGGCGCCGGGTCAGGATGTCTGGATGATCGACAGCCCGATCGTGCAATCCTGGTTCGAGGACGATCCCACGGTCCGCGCGATGGCGGTGGGGAAACCCAAACCTAAGCAGGCGGCCATCGCGGCGCGCGTGCTGAAGGACGTGTTGCCGGACCGCCGGGGAGTCTGGGCGGAACGGATGCTGCTGCTGGCGCTGTGGCTGCGCGCGGGGCGGGGAAACTTCATGCCCATCGGCTCCGAATGGCGCGATTGCGCCCGGCTGGCGCACGATCTGCTGGCCGGCCGCGATCTGGCGGAGCTGCCCCCAATGGTGGCGATCGCCGAGCGGACGGCGTTCGCGGCGCGGGCGGGCCGGCGGTAGCGGGTCAGGGTTTGGCGGCGGCCGGCGCCACGAGACGGGCCGCGAAGGGCCTCAGATCGTCGGCGGACAGGGTCTCGGTTTTCAGCAGCGCGGCGGCGGAGTCGAGCAACAGCCGTTTGTTCGCCTCCAGGATGGATCGGGCCTGGTCGAAGGCCTCGTCGATCAGATGCCGCACCGCCGCGTCGATGGCGCCCGCCGTTCTCTCGCCGTAATGGCGCGGCTGAAAATCCTCCGCCCCCTGACCGTGAAGAAAGGTCGAATTTTCGGATTCGTAGGAAACCAGGCCGAGAGTCTGGTCCATACCGAATCGGGTGACCATGCTCCGGGCGATTTCCGTGGCTTTGGCCAGGTCGTCGGTGGCGCCGGTGGAAACGTCCGGAAACACCAGCGTTTCGGCGGCGCGTCCGGCCAGCAGCAGCGTCATGCGGCTGAATAATTCGCCGCGGCTCATCAGGAACCTGTCCTCTATGGGCCGCTGCATCGTGTAGCCAAGGGCGGCGATGCCACGGGGAATGATCGAGACTTTTTGTACGGGATCGACACCGGGAAGCGCCAGCGCGACCAGGGCATGACCCATTTCGTGATGGGCGACGACGTCGCGCTCGTGCGGGTTCAACAGACGGTTCCGCTTTTCAAGACCGGCGACGATGCGTTCGATGGCCTGGTTGAAGTCCACGATTGTCACGCTTTCCGCGTTACGCCGGGTCGCCAGCAACGCCGCTTCGTTCACCAGATTGGCGAGGTCGGCGCCGGTGAAACCCGGGGTCAGGGCCGCGACTTCCTCCACCGAGGTATTCGGCGCGAGTTTTATTTTGCCACCGTGGATCCGCAGGATGTCGATGCGGCCCTTTTTGTCGGGCCGGTCGACCAGGACCTGTCGGTCGAAACGGCCGGCGCGGAGCAGCGCGGGGTCGAGGATTTCGGGGCGATTGGTCGCGGCCAGCAGGACGATCCCCGCCTTCGTATCGAACCCGTCGAGTTCGCTGAGGAGTTGATTGAGGGTTTGCTCTTTTTCATCGTGTCCGCCCATGCCAGGAATCCCGGCGCCTCTGGCCCGCCCCAACGCGTCGAGTTCGTCGATGAAGACGATGGCCGGTGCCTGCGCGCGGGCCTGATCGAACAGATCGCGGACTCGCGCGGCGCCGACACCGACGAACATTTCCACGAATTCGGAGCCGGAGATGGAGAAGAAGGCGACTCCCGCCTCCCCCGCCACGGCGCGGGCCAGCAGGGTTTTGCCGGTGCCGGGCGGGCCGACCAGCAGGATGCCTTTGGGCATGTGGGCACCGAGCTGGCTGTACCGCGCGGGATCGCGGAGGAAGGCGACGACTTCTTTCAGCTCGTCCTTGGCCTCGTCGACGCCCGCGACGTCGGCGAACGTGATTTTGATGTCTTTTTCGATGTAGACTTTCGCGCGGCTTTTGCCGATCGACATCAGCCCGCCCGCGCCCTGGCCGGAGAGCATCGGCCGAATGGCGACCATCCAGAGAACGAAAAACCCGAGAGCGGGCATGAACCAGCCAAGCACGGCGCCGATCCAGCCTGGCCCAGGCTCGCCGCCGAATTTGACGTTGGCTTCGGTCAGGCGGGCAGCCATCGCGGGATCGACTCGAAGGGTGGTAAAGCGCTTCTGCCCGCCCTCACCCGGTTCGAGCAGAGTGCCCGCGATGGTGGTGGGTCCGACGACGAGGTCGGCGAGTTTTTTCTGGGCAAGAAGAGACTGAAACTCGCTGTACGGTATTTCCTTCACGGACACGGACCGGACGAACATGTCCTGAAGGAAGACGATGACCATGAACGCGGCGATGACATACCAGAAGTTGATATGGTGTTCGCGTTTGATGTCCATCGTTTATCTCCAGAAGTTCAGTCGAGTGTCATCGCGATATTTCCGAAAGCGTCCACTTCCGCGGTGGCGCCGCGCGGCACGAGGCAGGTGGCGTCGTATTCTTGCGCGATGAACGGACCTTGCCTGGCCTCGGCCGCCAGGGACGCGCGATTGACGACCGGGGTTTCGATCCAGCCATCGGCGGGGAACCAGGCTCGGCGCGAGGCGGGCACGCTGTCGGGCCGCGGCGGAATGCTCGCGGGCAGGCGCGGTCGGTCCGGTTCGCCGCGGGCCAGGACCGACAGGCCCATCAACTCGACCGGCTCATGCGCGGGGGCGCGGAAACCGTAGGTCTTTTCGTGTTGTTGCCCGAACAATTCCGCGATCTCGCCGGGGGACACCGCGCCGTCCGGCAGCGGTACCTCGATCTCGCTGGATTGGCCAAGGTAGCGAGCCAGCGCGGTGCGGCGGAACGTTCGGCGTGTTTCGAAAAATCCGTCGGCGGCCAGGCGCTCCGCGCCCGTGGCGGTGAGCGCCGCCAGAATGGACGCGATGCGCGCAGGGTCCGCGGCATCGAGGCGTTGTCGAAAGCTTTGGGTGGCGTGGTGTTCGGTATCGGCGACCAGCAGGCCGAAGGCGCTGAACACGCCGGGCAATGGCGGCACGATGACCCGCTTAATGCCGAGTTCGCGCGCGAGGCCCGCCGCGAACAACGGTCCGTTGCCGCCGAAGGCCAGCAGCGCGAATTGCCGTGGGTCGCGGCCGCGTTCGACGGAGACGGCGCGGATGGCGCGCATCATGGTCGCCGAGGCGAGGCGCAGCATGCCGTAGGCCGCGTCTTCCACCGAACACTTCATCGGTCCCGCGAGGTCCCGCGCGATCGCCGCTTCGGCCGCGGCGCGGTCCAGTTTCAGCGCGCCACCCGCGAGGCCGCCTGGGTCGAGGTAGCCAAGGAAAAGGTTGCAATCGGTGATGGTGGGAGACTGGCCGCCTCTCCCGTAACAAACCGGACCGGGATCGGCGCCGGCCGATTGCGGACCTGCCTTGGGCGCGCCGGCGGCGTCGAGGCGGCAGATGGACCCGCCGCCCGCGCCGACCTCGGCGAGGTCGATGGCGGGGAGTTTCAGCATATAGCCGGCGCCGACCAACAACCGTGAGCCGGCCATGACGCCGCCGCCGATTTCGATCGCCTCGGCGCGCAGAACTTCGCCGTTTTCGACGAGCCCGGCCTTGGCCGTGGTGCCTCCCATGTCGAAGGTGATAAGTCCCGGCTCGTTCAAACGGCGGGCCAGTGCCGCGGCCCCGACCACACCCGCCGCGGGCCCGCTTTCGACGATATGCGCGGGCGCGGCGGCGGCGAAGACGGCGGAGGCGAGGCCGCCGTTGGATTGCATCAGTTTCAGCGGCGCATCGATGCCAAGCGCGCGCAGGCGGGCGTCCAGGGCCGCGATATAGGCGCGGACGACGGGCTGGACATAGGCGTTGATGGCGGTGGTGCTTGTGCGAGGATATTCCTTGATTTCCGGCAAAATCTCGCTGCTGACGGAAATGCCGATATCTGGCAGCGCGGCGCGGATGGCGGCCGCGACCGCCTGTTCGTGCGCCGGATTGGCGTAGGAGTGGAGCAGGCAGATCGCGACGCTCTCCGCCTTTTCCGCTTTCAAAATGTCAATCGCGGCGGCGACGCTGGCGGGATCGAGAGGGACGGAGATCGATCCGTCCGGGCGGGTTTTCTCCGTGACCTCAAGGCGCAGCCGCCGCTCGACCAGCGCCACCGGCTTGGTCCAGCGCTGATCGTACAGCACGGGCATGCGCAGGTCGCGAATTTCCAGAATGTCCCGAAAACCGCGGGTCGCGATCAGGGCGGTGCGGGCGCCCTTCCCTTCCAGCACGGTGTTCGAGCCGACCGTGGTGGCGTGGAGGACTTCCGCGACCGGGCCCGGTTCGCGCGCCAGCAGCGCCTGGATGCCCGCGACGATGCCATCCCCGTAATTACTCGGCGTGGACGCGGTTTTGAAGGTTTCGACGCGGCCATCTTCCGCGATCGCGACGAGGTCGGTGAAGGTGCCGCCGATATCGATGCCGATTCTTAACGTCATGCCGCTGGCTCCCACGCCACATCCGGCAATGGTTTTCGGGTTGTTCGAAGTCGCGCGCGCAGTTCGGCGGTGGCGGTTTCGTCAATGACCGGTGGCTCGCCATGGGCCACGACACCGTAATCGCGGGCGGCGCCCTGTATGGTGACGAAGCCATCCCGAAGGTCCTTGGCGACCAGCGCCAGATCGCGAATTAACGCGTCGCCATGCCCCCCCGCGCCGGGCAGGTCATGTCGAAAGATTTGGCCGCGGCGGAAGGTCCTGGTCAGTTTCGCGTGCAATTTTTCTTCGGTTGGGAGCCCAGGGTCGAGGATATTGCGGCCGAAGGCGCCGGGACCGCCGCCGCCCAGTCCGTAGGGGCGATGTGTTTGGCGGTCGGCGCGGACCTGGAGGATGCCTTCGTCGGCCAGCATCCGCCAAGTCTTGCGTTGCGACATGCCGCCACGGAATTGCCCGGGTCCGCCGGTGTCCGGAACGAATTCGTAATCCAGGACTTCCAGCGGGTTTTCGGATTCGATGACTTCCACGGAAAAACTCGCCATGTTCGCGAACATGCAGGTGTTGCCGTCGAGTCCGTCGGCCCATGGACGGCCACCCCAGCCGCCGGAGATGAAATCGACGTAGATGAAGGGATTCAGGTCTTTATCGTAACCGCCGACGGTCAGGCCAGTGTTGCCGCCGTCGGAGGCAGCCATCACCCGATCCGGATAAAGTTTCGCGAGTGCGCCAAACGCGCAATCGACGCCGCGAAACCCGGTCAGGCCGCGGGCGGCGCAGGCGGCGGGGAGTTTGCCGTGCACGATGGTGCCTTCCGGCGCGATGATCTTAATTGGCCGGAACACGCCGTCGTTGTTCGGCATATTGATCGAAAGTACGGATTTCACCGCGGTAAAACTCATCGCGGCGGTATAGCTGAGGGTATTGTTGATCGCGCCTTTGACCTGCGGGCTGGAGCCGGTCCAGTCGACCTCCATCGTGTCGCCGCGTTTGCGGATGGTGCAGACGAGCGGAATGGGCACGCCGATATCGATCTGGTCGTCGTCGATCCAGTCGGTGAACGTGGCCTCGCCGTCCGGCAGTTCCAGCAGGCAATGGCGGGTCAGGCGTTCGGAATAATCCATGGCGGCGGTCATCAGCGTCCGCACCTCGCCCGCGCCGTAACGTGTCACGAGGTCGGCCATGCCGCGCGCGGCGATCTCGCAGGCCGCGAGCTGGGATCGGATGTCGCCGAAGACGCGGCCTGGCAGGCGGACATTGCGCTCGATCATACGGAAAAGCGTGCGATTTTCCTTACCGGCGTCATACAGTTTCAACGGCGGAATACGCAGCCCCTCGGCGTAGATTTCGGTGCTGTCGGAGGCGTTGGAGCCCGGCACGCGCCCCCCGACATCGGTGTGGTGGCAGATTGTCGCGGCGAAGGCGATCAACGCGCCATCGGAAAACAACGGCCGGAAAATGAAGATATCCGGCAGGTGCATACCGCCATCGTAGGGGTCGTTGTTGATGAAAATATCGCCCTCGGCGATGTCGTCCTGGAAGTGGTTGAGAACCGCCTTCAGCGCCACCGGGATCGAGCACAAATGTCCCGGCAGCGACAGGCCCTGCGCCACCAGCCGCCCCTCCGCGTCGCAGAGCGCGGCGCTGTAATCCATAATATTCTTCAGCACGCCGGAATAGGCGGTGCGGTAAATCGTAAGCACCATCTCGTCGCCCACGGCGGAAATGGCATTTCGGAAAAGTTCCTCGGCGATCGGATCGGACATGCGCGGGTCCCATGAAGGAGCGGGGTGCGGAGTCGAACACCGATGGCGTCCGGACGCAATCGGGCGGCGGACGAGAGATCCGGGGCTTTGCCCCGGACCCCACGGGGGCGTTGCCCCCAATGGACCTTTGGGATCCCACCAAGGCAGGGCCTTGGATGCCATCTGTTTGGGGTGTTTGAAGAAGGGGGCCATCTGGGGCGGTTCAACCGCAACCGTAGGCCCCCTTCTTCAAACACCCCAATTAAACGGGTCCAGGCTTGCCCCTGCGAAGGCGGGGGGCTCCCGCCCTGGCGGGTTCGAAAGGCGGAGCCCTCGTGGGGTCTGGGGCAAAGCCCCAGCGCTTTCGAGCCCGTCAGTTGGGCCCGAGTTGCCGCCGGAACATCGCGAAAATCAGTTCCCAATCGCGATTGGCGCCCTGCTTGTGGTGAATATCCCGATCCGGCAGCGCGTAGCCATGTACCGCGCCCGCATGGATTTCGCGGTGGTAGGTGACCGGGCATTTCGCCAGCAGCCCGTCGAGTTCGTGGATCATCGACAGCGGCGCGTAGGGATCGGTCTCCGCGAAGCCGCAATAGAATTCGCCGCGCAGCCGGTCCGCGACCAGATGAGGCGAATCAGGACGATCCGAAATCAGGCTGGTCGGATGCAGGCCCGCCGAGGCGCGGAAGCGGTCCGGAAACGCCGCCGCCACCGTCATGACGTGACGCCCGCCCATGCAATACCCCACGGAACCCATGGCGCCGGGCTTCACCGGTTCGCCCATGTCGAGAAATTTCAGCAGCGCGCCGGTATCCGCCGCGACCATCGTGTCGGACAGGCGCGACAACGGCGCCGTCACAAGCTGGCGATCAGCCTCGGGCAGGGTGTGCAGCGAGATCATCTTGCTGTTGGCGTCGCGAAATTCGTGACGCACGCGGCCCTGACGGTAGTACAGATCGGGCACCGCGCAATAATATCCCACCGTGGCGACGCGGCGGGCGATGTCGTATAATTCCTCGCGGATGCCCCAGACGTCCATGTAAAGCACCACGGCGGCGAAGGGGCCGTTTTGCTCGGGATGTACGATGAAGGTTTCCATCGAACCGTCTGGCGTGGCTACATTGGCGATGCGTTCGCGCATGCGCGCCGTCCTTTCCTGTTGTCGTCCCCGTGCCGGAAAACATGCCACTGGCAGGGCCACGCCACCAGGACCCACCACGTGACCGCGCCCGACGAGCGGCTGGTCCAGGGCGCCGCGTTACACCGGCAGGGAAAGCTTCAGGAGGCCGCGCGTCTGTACGAAGCCGTCCTGCGCGATCGCCCAGACCATTTCGATGCCCTCCATCTCCTCGGCACGGCGGCGCTGCAGTCGCGGCGGACGGAACATGGCGTGGCCCTGCTGCGTCAGGCCGTTTCCCTCGCCCCCCGCGAAGCCGCCGCGCATGTCACTCTTGGCAACGGCCTCCGCGATCTTGGCGACGCCAAAGGCGCGGTCGCCTGTTACGACACCGCTCTCCAACTCGACCCCGCCGATGGGCGCGCCTGGTATAATCGCGGCAACGCGCTCATGGATCTTGGCCGGGCCGCCGAAGCGGCCGGATGCTATGAAAAATCTCTCCTTTCGAAGCACGACGCGGCCGAGGCTCATAACGGACTGGGCAACGCCCTCGCCGGTCTCCGCCGGCATCGGGACGCGATCGCGTGCTTCGATAAAGCGCTGGCGTTACGACAGGATTTCGCGGTGGCCTGGTACAATCGCGGCAACGCGCTGTTGGAACTGAAGCAATACGACCAGGCACTGGACAATCATACCCGCGCCGCGACTCTCAGTCCGCGCCTCCCGCAGGCGCATGACGGCATGGGCAACGCGTTGTGGGAGTTGCAGCGCCCGGCGGAAGCCCTGGCCTGCTACGACCGCGCGATCGCCCTCGACCCGAATTTCACCGACGCCTTCGCCAACCGCGCCAATGCACTGCGCGATCTCGACCGGCCCGAAGACGCGCTCGCCAGTTGCGATCGCGCCCTCGCGCTGCGGCCGGAGCACGCGTCCGCGCATCACAATCGCGGCAACGCGTTGATGGATCTGAAACGGCCCGCCGAGGCCCTGGCCTGTTACGATCGCGCGTTGGCGTCGCGGCGCGACTACGCTCGCGCCTGGTTCAACCGCGGCAACGCGCTGATCGCCCTTGGCCAGCCGGGCGGCGCGGCCAAAAGCTACGCCGACGCGATCGGCGCGGGCGTGGACAACCCGGATACCCGCAACAACCGCGGCAACGCGTTGCTGGAAACCAACCGGCACGAGGAAGCCTTGGCGAATTTCGACACCGCGATCGAAATGCAACCGGGCTACGCCCCCGCCTGGTGCAATCGCGGCAACGCGCTGATGGCGGTCATGCGCCTCGACGAAGCCGCGGCGAGTTTTCGCGAAGCCCTGGCGCTCGACCCCGAATATGTCGACGCGCACTGGAACCAAAGCCTGCTCCTGCTGCTGACCGGCGCCCTGGAGGCGGGCTGGCGCGGCTACGAATGGCGCAAAAAGTTGAAGGACCCGGTGGGTGTGCGGACCCTCGCGCGCCCCCAATGGACCGGACAACCGATCGCCGGGAAAACCCTTTTCCTGTGGTGGGAACAAGGTCTGGGCGACACCATCCAGTTCTGCCGCTACGCCGTGAAAGCCGTGGAGCAGGGCGCGCGGGTCGTGTTGGAAGTTCAGCACCCCCTGGCCGGACTCATGTTCCGGCTGGCGCCCGGTATCGAAACAATATCGCCCGGCGCGGCGCCCCCCGATTTCGACTACCACTGCCCCCTGATGAGTTTGCCGCTGGCCTTCGGCACGACGGCGGACACCATCCCCGCCGCGGCGCGTTACCTGACCTCGGACCCGGTCCGGCGCGCCCGCTGGGAAACGCGCCTCGGGCCGCGCGTAAAACCCCGCATCGGCATCGCCTGGAGCGGCAGCACCGACCACCAGAACGACCGCCACCGTTCCATCCCTTTGGCGCTCTGCCGGTCCTTGTTTGGCATCGACGCGGACTGGTTTTGTTTACAGAAGGATTTACGAGACACCGATCGCACGGAACTGGCGCGGCTCGGCGGCCCGGTGTTCCTCGGCGAGGAACTAACCGATTTCGACGACACCGCGGCCTTGGTCGATCTCATGGACCTCGTCGTGTCCGTCGACACCTCCATCGCGCATCTCGCCGGCGCGCTGGGCCGGCCGGTTTGGATTTTGCTCGCGTTCAGCCCGGACTGGCGGTGGTTTCATGGCCGCGGCGACAGCCCGTGGTACCCCAGCGCGAAATTGTTCCGGCAACAGGCGCTGGGCGAATGGTCCGGACCCATCGAGGCGGTGAAAGCCGCGCTGCGGGCCCGGTTCCCGGCCAATGCCGCCGCCCGCGACGCGATCCTGGAACGCGCGTTGGCCGCGCACCAAAGCGGCGCTCTGGTGGACGCGATCGCGCTGTATCGGGCCGTTGTCGCGGACTGGCCGGATCATTTCGACGCGGCGCACCTGCTGGGTGTCGCGCTGCTGCAATCGCGGCAAACGCCGGAAGGGGTGCGCTGGATCGAACAGGCGCTCCGGATCGGCCCCAATGTCGCCGAGGCACATGCCAATCTCGGCAACGGACTGCGCGACCTGAACCGCCTGTCCGAATCTCTGGCCCATTTCGATACCGCCGTCGCTCTGGCGCCAAACAATCCGTCAGCCCATTTCAACCGCGGCAACACGCTTTACGATCTGCGGCGACTGGAGGAGGCCCTGGCGAGCTACGACCGCGCCATCGCGCTGAAACCCGATAATCCCGAGGCATTCGCCGCGCGCGGCAACCCGCTGTGGGACCTGGACCGCCGCGCGGAGGCGTTCGCCAGTTTCGAAAAGGCCATCGCGTTTCGCCCCGATTTCGCCGCCGCGCACTGGAACAAAGGTCTGTGCCTGCTGAAAATCGGCCGCTTCGAGGAAGGTCTGCGCCTTTACGAATGGCGTCACGCCATTGGCGAGGCCGCGGTCCGGCGCGCCTTGCCGCGGCCACGGTGGCGCGGCGAAGATATCTCCGGAAAAACAATCTTCGTCCATTGGGAACAAGGTCTGGGCGATACCATTCAGTTCTGCCGCTATGCCCGTCTGCTGGCGAACCGCGGCGTACGCGTGGTGCTGGAAGTGCAACCGGCATTGCGGCGCCTGATTGGCGCCAGTATCCCCGAAATCGAAACCATCGCCATGGGGGAAGCGCCGCCGCCGCACGATGTTCATGCCCCGCTGTTGAGTTTACCGGCCGCCATGGGCACGACTCTGGACACGATTCCGGCGGAGACCGGCTATTTGCGCGCCAGTCCGGACCTGGCCCGGACCTGGGACGACAGGCTGCCGCCGCGGACCCGGCGGAGGGTAGGAATGGTCTGGCGCGGCAATACGACCCATCGCCATAATTACATCCGCTCGATGACCCTGGCGGAGTGCGCGCCATTGACGCGCGCGGATGCCGATTTATTCTGTTTACAAAACGAAATGGACGGCGCGGACCTGGCGTTGCTCCGGCGTGCCGGGACCCCGGCGTATTTTGGGACCGAATTGCGCGACTTCGCGGACACGGCGGCATTGATCGCGGCGATGGATCTGGTGGTGACGATCGATACGTCCGTCGCGCACCTCGCGGGGGCCATGGGCAAGCCGGTGTGGATCCTGCTGCCGCGGGAGGCCGACTGGCGATGGTTGCTGGACCGCGACGACAGCCCTTGGTACCCCACCGCGCGCCTGTTTCGCCAGGACCGGTCCGGAGGATGGGCCGGTCCGGTCGCGCGTGTTCTGGCCGCGCTCAGTAACCCGGCAACTCGTTGACGCAGGTCACGCGCCAGCCGGCGTCGTGGCGTTCCAGGCAGGTCAGCGACAGATTGTGGATCGACAGATGCAGCGAGTGGCTGGGATGGACGGCCAGCGCATGCGCCACGGCGGCGCGGATGGTGCCACCGTGGCTGACGATCGCGATGTCCTCGCCGCGGTGGTCATGGGCCAGGCGTTCCAGCGCGGCGCCCGCGCGGGCGATGACCTCCACCATACTCTCGCCACCCGGCGGTTTTTCATCGCCGGCCAGGGGCCAGAAGGGCGGTTGCGGATTGACGAGTTTCGAGGGCAGTTCGGCGTGCGGCAGACCCTGCCATTCGCCAAGGGATTGTTCGATCAGATCGGGTTCGACGCTCAGGACCTGTTCCGGGTAACCGGCGGCGAAGATCGCGCGCGCCGTGCGGTGGGTCCGGGACAGCGGCGTGACTTTCCAGTGGGCGGGGCGCGGCAGCCGGCGGGCCAGCGCGGCGTACATCGGCCCTTGCTCCGACAGCGCGGTTTCGCACAGCGGGACGTCCATCACGCCATACAGAATGGCGCGCGCGTTTTCGTCCACCACGGCGTGGCGGATCATCCAGAAGCGGGTTTCGTTCATTCGCCGATACTCAACAATGCGCCGCGGATCCGGGCCTGGCGGAACTGGCGCGCGAACAGCAGTGTCGCGAGGCCCAGCCAGACCAGGTTCAGCCCGAAGGCCCACAGCAGGTGATTCCATTGGACGATCCCGTCCGTCAGCACGCCGCGCATCCCTTCGAACACATGCGCCGATGGCAGCGCGAGCGCGACGGGTTGAAGGGCCGCCGGCAGGACGGCGACGGGATAAAAGACCGCCGAAAACGGCGCGAGACCGAACAGCACCGACCAGGCCAGCGGTTCCGCGCCCGCGCCATGGCGCAGGATCAGGCTGACGACACCCAGCGCCACCCACCAGCCCATCGTCATGAGGTTGACGAAGAACAGCACCAATATCGGGCCGAGAGCGAACAGGTTGAAGGCGTAGAACACCCATGCCAGCAGGATCGCGGGGGCGACCCCGATAACCATGCGGATGAAAGACATGGCGATCAGCGCCGCCACCAGCTCCCAGGGCCGCAACGGGCTTACGAAAACATGGCCCAGATTGCGGGACCACATTTCCTCCAGGAACGAGATGGCCATGCCCATTTGGCTGCGCAGGCAGACTTCCCAAAGCAGCACGCCCCCCAGCAGAGCGGAGGCGGCGATGGCCGCGCCGGTGCCAAGGCGGCCCGTCAGAAACGTGGCGGTGAAGCCCCAGATGCACATGCCAAGGACCGGCCAGTAGGCCAGTTCCAGCAGCCGCGGCCACGAGCTTCGGTACAGCGCGAGGTGCCGGTACATCAGCCCCCAGATCCGGCGCGCGGCGGCGGTCATGCCGCGGGTTCCGGTTCGCGGGAGGTGCGGCGGTCGCGGGCGATATCCAGAAACACCTGTTCCATGTCGTCGCGACCGTAGCGCGCGAGGAGGTCCGGCGGACTGCCCCGATCCACCACGCGTCCTTGCTTCAACATCAGCACGTGGGAGCAAAGACGTTCCACCTCGGCCATGTTGTGGCTGGCGAGCAGGATCGCGCAGCCGGTTTCGGCGCGGTAGCGTTCCAGCCAGGTGCGGACCAGATCGCCGGTATCGGGATCGAGGCTGGCCGTGGGTTCGTCGAGCAGCAGCAATTCCGGCCGGTTTATCAACGACTTGGCCAGCGCGACCCGGGTTTTCTGGCCCGCCGACAACTGCCCCGCGGGCCGGTCCAGCAGCGGTTCCAGGTCGAGTTCCCTCGTCAGTTCGGCGATGCGCGCGCCGGTGTCGCGGACGTTATAGAGGTGGCCGTAGACCCGTAGATTTTCCCGTACGGTGAGCCGGTGCGGCAGCGACACGTAGGGCGAGGAGAAATTCATCCGCGCCAGCGCGGCGAAGCGGTCGCGCAGCATGTCGTGGCCCAGCACCCGGATCGATCCGGAGGTCGGCAGTAGCAACCCCAGCAGCATGGCGATGGTCGTGGTTTTACCCGCGCCGTTGCCACCCAGCAGCCCGACCGTCGCGCCCGCTTCCGCCACGAAGCCGATGCCATCGACCGCGAGGACGTCTCCGTAGCGTTTCGTGAGGCCTTCGACCTCGATGACATTCGCGACCATGGTCCACGGTTAAACGATTTCCCGGCCGTCTGGAACGGGTCGCGGCCATCTGTCCGGCGTTAACCTTTTATTGACGATTTTCGCCGACACTCGGGCACGATGCCGCGAAAGGCCGGACACCGTGAGTAACGTCGCCCTCTTATGCCTGCTTGCCGCCGTGCCGTTCGTGCTGGCGCTGATGTCCGGCCTGATCCGGCGTGTTTGGACCCGCGAGGACCCCGCGGGGTTCGCCCCGCCGGGTAACCTTGGCGTGCCCGATCGCCCCCTGGACGGCGCCGGCACGGATATCGAGCGGATCGACCTTTCCCGGCTGTTGTCCACCCTGGCGGACGCCGCGCGGCCGCTGGCGCGAAGAACCGGCACACGGATCGGCCTCGCCGCCGGTCCGGATCGGGTCGTGTTCGCGAATCCGGCGATGCTCGAAGCGGCGCTGCGCGAAATCCTGAACGCCGCGATCTACGGAGCCCCTGGCGGCATGGTCCTGGTTTCGGCGCGCGCGCGCGGCGACGAGACGTATATCGCGGTGACTGACGACGGTCTGGCCGCGGACCTGACGGCGCGGGAGGCGGCGGCCCAGAAAATCGCGCGCGCGCTCGCCGCCAGCGGCGGATCGGCGGCGGTGGAAACCCATCGGGAATACGGCACCACGGTCACAATTCGCCTGCGCGCGCCACCCGCGCCGTCGGCGCGGTGCCCGCCCCTTGCACCGCGAACACAGGTCCTGGTGCCGCAATCCGCCTGAGCCGGCGCCGCCCCCGATTTGTGCCGCCGGTTCGCCTGTGCATACTGCGCCCGAGAGTCAGGAGGGGAACCCAACATGCCGGTCGATAAACAGCCATACCGCGACGCCATGGCGAAACTGGGCGCGGCGGTGAACATCATCACCACCGACGGCCCGGGCGGCCGCTACGGTTTCACCGCGTCCGCCGTCACAAGCGTGACGGACACACCGCCCACGCTGGTCGTTTGCGCCAACCGCGGCAATGATTCCTACCCGGCGTTCATGAAGAACATGGTGCTCTGCGTGAACACGCTGACGCCCGCGCAGGAAAGCCTGTCGCCGATTTTCGCCGGTATGACCGACCATTCCGACGAGGAACGCTTCAACGGGCACGACTGGCACACGCTGGAAACCGGTTCCCCGGTCCTGGACCAGGCCCTGGTCGCGTTCGACTGCCGGATCGCCGAGGTCGTGACATCGGGCACCCACGATGTGTTCTTCTGCTCGGTCGAGGCGGTTCGCGTCGGCACCGCGAAGGAAGGTCTGATATACTACGGCCGGGGCTATCACGTCGTCACCGCCAAAAGCTGAGCCGGGCCGGCGGCGGATCTCGCCGCCTTTGTCTCGCCGTCCGCGCACACGTGACCGCGCGTTTCACGCGGCGGGGCGCGAACGGAAAGACCGGCCTCTCTCCGCGCGGCGTGGAGAGGCACGACTCGGGGTTTCGGGCCGCCCGGCTCAATATCCAATCCCCGGCCGGTCCCGCCAAACGGTCGAATGGTCCGGCGCCGCGATCTCCTCCGAAGGCCGGCCGTTCGAATAGTAATAGAACGCGGCGGACCGCCGGACCGTTCCCGGACCGCCGGACACGGGCTCCGGCTGGCCGTGGAACGTGAAGCTCGTGGTATTGAAGATCGCCAGCCGATTGAACACCGGCGCGACCCGCGCGACGCAGGCCGTCATGTCCCGATCCCATAATTCCAGCCAGCCCCGATTGTCCTCCGTCCACCCCTCGTTCAGATACAGGAGCACATTCACCCGGCGGTCGAGATTCAGCTTCGGATGCCGGTTGAAGTCCGCGTGAATGGCGAGCGTCCCACCCAGACCGGTTAGATGGAGGCCGGCGCCAAACAGATAGGGATCCGGCATCAGGCCAGAGATGCCGGTCAGACGCTCCAACGCCAGCAACCAGCGCGGACTCGCCATCGCCGCGAACAATTGCCGGGTTTGCGGACCGAACCGCGTTTCCCATGTCGTATTGTGCTTGCGCCGGACGAAGACGCCGTCATCATGGGCTTCCACCGCGTCCACCGCCGGATCGGGAAATTCGCGGATCGTCCGGCGCAACCCCCCCGCGTCGAACAATCCATCCAGCACCGCATACGGAAATGGCGCCGCCTGGGCGTACCCCTCATGCCCGGACACCCGATCCAGCGCGTCCGGCGCGAAGATCGGCGCCGCGCGCCGGGGAAACAGAGCGAGAATATCCCGAAACGCCGGTCGCATCGCGGTCTCCTGTCTGGCCGGGCCGCGCCTTCGCTGGCGCGGTGACGCGAGCCTAGCCGCGAAGAATGAAGGTCCGGTTAATTTTGCCTAGGCCCATTATGCACTCATAAAATGCATATGCCTGTTTTTAATGACCAATATGAAGTCAATCGGACATTTTCCGCCTTTTTACCCTTGTGCGTCGCAATAAAAGCACTTGAATTAGGCAAATTCTCTTGGCAAGCTGCCGGACAGGTGGTGATGCGTCCCCGCTTGAGACGTCAACCGGCCAATGACGGCCGGTCCCGTGTCACCCCAAAGCCCGTTTCGCGGTCCAACGGCGGACCGCTTCGTCTTGCCCGCGACCGCGGGGGGAGACTCTCGCGATGCAGGCGGCAACCCCACCATCACGCCATTCGCCGGCGCGCGCGGCCTTACCCGCGGCGCCGATCCCCAGGCGGCCGGTCCCCACACGCGCCACCCCGTCGCGCGACAGGCAAGAAGCGCTTTCAAGGAACATCGCATGAGCCATATCACCCGCCGCGGCCTCCTTGGCCGTGCCGCCGCGACCGCCTCCGTCCTCGCCGCCGCGCGCGCCGCCTTTCCTCACGGCGCCTTCGCGCAAGGCACCGGACCGGAAACCCCGAAGGCGCAACTGGGATACATCGCGCTGACGGACGCCGCGCCGCTGATCGTGGCCAAGGAAAAAGGCCTGTTCGTGAAATACGGCATGCCGGACACAGAGGTCCTGAAACAGGCCTCCTGGGGCGGCACGCGCGACAACCTGGTCCTTGGCGGCGGCGCGGGCGGGATCGACGGGGCGCATATTCTCTCGCCGCTGCCCTATTTGATGGCGACCGGGAAGGTCACCCAAAACAGCCAGCCCGTGCCGATGCACATTCTGGCGCGGCTCAACACCAACGGCCAGGCGATCAGCGTGTCGAAAGCGCTGATGCCGGCGGGCGCGAAGCTCGACTCCTCGCCCTTGAAGGCGGCCTTCGCGGCCAAGACGGGCAACAAGGTCGCCATGACCTTCCGCGGCGGTACCCACGATCTGTGGATCCGCTATTGGCTCGCCGCCGGCGGGATCGACCCGGACAAGGACGTCGAAACCATCGTCGTGCCGCCGCCGCAGATGGTCGCGAACATGAAGGTCGGCACCATGGACGCCTTCTGCGTGGGCGAGCCCTGGAACGACCAACTCGTCCACCAGGGCCTGGGCTACAGCGCCTGCACTACCGGCGAAATCTGGAAAGACCACCCGGAGAAATCCCTGGCCATGCGCGCCGATTGGGTGGCGAAAAACCCGCGGGCCGCGGAAGCCATAACCGCCGCCACCATCGAAGCCCAGATCTGGGCCGATAAGATGGAGAACAAAGAAGAGGTCGCCGCTATCCTCGCCCGCCGCGCCTGGTTCAACGTGCCCGCACCCGACATCCTGCCGCGTTCCAAAGGCGATATCGATTACGGCGACGGACGCAAAGTGGAAGCCTCGCCATTGCGCATGAAGTTCTTCGCCGATCACGCATCGTATCCGTTCCCCTCGCACGATCTGTGGTTCCTCACGGAAGACATCCGCTGGGGTATCCTGCCGCCCGACCTGAATACCAAAACGCTGATCGCCGCGGTTAACCGCGAGGACATCTGGCGCAAAGGCGCGAAACTGGCGGGAGTCGCCGACAGCGCCATGCCGGTGGGCACCTCCCGCGGCAAGGAAACTTTCTTCGACGGCCGCGTCTTCGATCCCGAACAACCCGCCGCCTATCTGTCCAGCCTCGCCATCAAGAAAATCGCGGCGTGAAAGGAGACGATGCCATGTCCATGACCCTCGTCCGCCGGGACGGCGCCGGCTCGCTTTTCTCTCGCTTCGTCGCGCCGCGGATCGAGCCCGCGGCCATCGCCGCCTGGCTGGGACGCACCGCGGTGTCGATCGCGCCCTTGGCCATCATGCTGATCATCCTTGGCGGCATCTGGCAGATCGCCACCGACCGCCCCGGCGCGACGCTGCCCTCGCCGATGAAAATCTGGACCGACAGCCGCGAGCTCATCCTCCATCCCTTCTACATCCGCGGCGGACTCGACCGCGGTCTGGGCTGGCACCTCCTGGCCAGCCTGCAACGAGTCGCCTTCGGCTTCAGCCTCTCCGCCATCGCCGGCATCGCACTCGGCCTGCTGGTCGGCACCAGCCCGCTGGCGATGCGCGGGCTCGACCCGATCTTCCAGGTGCTGCGGACGGTCCCGCCGCTGGCCTGGCTGCCGCTGTCCTTGGCCGGTTTCCGCGAGGCACAGCCAAGCGCGATCTTCGTGATTTTCATCACGGCGATCTGGCCGGTGATCATCAACACCGCGGTCGGCGTGAGGAACGTTCCGCAAGACTACCGGAACGTCGCGGCGGTGATCCGGTTGCGCGGCTTTGGATATTTCGCCCGTATCCTGCTGCCGGCGGCCGCGCCGTTCATCTTCACGGGCCTTCGCATCGGCATCGGCCTGTCGTGGCTGGCGATCGTGGCGGCGGAAATGCTGATCGGCGGAGTCGGCATCGGCTTCTTCATCTGGGACGCCTGGAACAGCTCCAACATCTCCGACATCGTCGTCGCGCTGATCTATGTGGGACTCGTTGGCTTCGCGCTCGACCGCATGGTCGCGCTGGCGGGCCGGCTGATCACCCGTGGCACTTCGGCGTAAGGAAGGACATCTCCATGACCGCGTTTCTCGAAATCAGCAAAGTGTCCATGCGCTTCGGCGCCAGCGCCCCACCCGTGCTGGAGGACGTCACGCTGAACATCGGCGCCGGAGACTATGTCTCCGTCATCGGCCACTCCGGCTGCGGAAAGTCCACCCTTCTGAATATCGTCGCCGGTCTGCTGAAAGCCTCGGTCGGCGGGGTGCTGCTGGAGGGCACGGAGGTCGACGAGCCCGGCCCGGATCGCGCCGTGGTGTTCCAGAACCACTCGCTGCTGCCGTGGCTGACCTGCCGCGAAAATGTCCGCCTGGCCGTCGACCAGGTCTTTCGCAAGTCCAAAACCCGCGCCGAGCGCGCCACCTGGGTTGACGAAAACCTGGCGCTTGTCCGCATGCTTCACGCCGCCGACAAACTCCCCGGCGAGGTCAGCGGCGGCATGAAACAACGCATCGGCATCGCCCGCGCGCTGGCGATGCAGCCGAAAGTCCTGCTGCTGGACGAGCCTTTCGGCGCGCTGGACGCTCTGACCCGGGCGCATTTGCAGGATCAGGTGATGGAAATCCACGCCCGCCTGAAGACCACGGTGATGATGATCACCCACGACGTCGACGAGGCCGTGTTGTTATCCGACCGTATCGTGATGATGACGAACGGTCCGCGTGCGGCGATTGGCGAGATCCTGACCGTCGATCTCCCCCGTCCGCGCGATCGTCTGGGCATGGCGCGCGATGCCGGCTGGCTGGCGGCGCGCGCCAAGGTGATGGAGTTTCTTTACGCCCGTCACCGCAATCCGGCCGAGGCGGCGTAAGGCGACGCGCGACAATAACCGGGTCTTCCTCGGGACACGCACGCGCTTTCGCCGTGGTGGTGTGCTGCTCTCGCACTCATGGTTCGCGAAGGCGAAACATCCGCGTCTCGTGGTGCCGGTCTCGACAAACCCATCATGGTCCGCCTTCGCGGACCATGATGACGAGAGCGGCGGACTGGTATCAGCGCGCGGAAAAAACGATTTCCTTCGCGCCCTCCCACAGCACCTGCTTCCCCAGCACGGACAGATTTTCGTTACCCTCGATCACCGTCAGGAAATGATTTCCCGCGAGCTGCCCCATTTTGCTCGCGAACTGACAGGCGCCATATGGCAACAAGATCTCGGTTTCGCTGAAGCCGCCGGGGTACAGCAGAATCTGGCCGGGCGCGGGGTAGCTGGTGTGGTTTTCGAAGCCAAGGCCCAGGTCGAGTTCGCCAAGGGGAATCCAGCAGGCTTCGCCGCTCCAGCGGACATGGATGATGCGTTCTTTGTAAGGCATCAACTGGCGGAAGCGGGCGCAGGTTTTCGGCGCGGCTTCGTCCTCGAAACGAGCTGTGAAACGAAATGGTCCGGCGGCGATGTCGATCAGGTTCATGCGATGTCTCCGGCGCCGCGGGGCGCGGCGGTTGGACCATATTAACGCCCGGCACCGACCCGTGGGAACCGCCGAATCGCGCCGGGTTTGACGCTATGTTATGAATTACGTAAACATGGCCCGAACACAAACGGGGGAAACGCCATGCCGGATCCATCGCCGCTGACGCCGGAAGAAATCCAGCGCCTGTTCGCGGACGCCGCGCCAGATATCAAGAACACGTTTCAGTTCGCCCTGGTCCTTGGCGGCACCGTCTCCGCCGGGTCCTACACCGCGGGGGTCCTCGACTTTCTGATCGAGGCCCTGGACTGTTGGACCGATACGCGCGAGCGCGAGAAGGGCGCCGCCAATCCCACCGCGCCGCGGCACAATACGCTGCTGAAACTGATCGCGGGGACGTCCGGCGGCGGGGTGAACGCGGCGATCGCGGCGCGCGCGCTGGCGTACGATTTCCCGTCCATCTCCCGCGGCACGCCCAACACGGGTCTGGGCGTGCCCAACCCTTTCTACGATGTCTGGGTCAACCGGCTCACGCTGACGGGCATGCTGGATACCGGCGACATCGACTCGGGCAATTTCGTCTCGCTGTTGAACGGAAAACCAATCGATGACGCGGCGGAGGTGGTCGCGGGCTTCACCCGCCCCGCGATGAAAAAGCGGTCCTGGGTCAGCGGGCCGCTGCGCGTCATCCTGACTTTGTCGAATCTGCGCGGCGTACCTTACCGCACCGACATGGGCAACGGCAGCGAAACATTCGTCGATCACGCGGATTACGCGCGCTTCGCCTTCGTCTATCCCGGCGGCACGATCGCCGACCCGCGGCCCGACGAGTTCGTGTTGGGCTTCGACTCGCAACGCCTGCCGCAACCGTTGCAATGGGCCGATTTCAGCGCCTTCGCGCGCGCGACCGGCGCCTTTCCGGTCGGGTTTCCTCCGCGCGAGTTGACACGGCCGATGGCGCATTACCGTTACCGCGCCACTGTCGTGCCATCGGACCAGACGGGCGCCTCCGCGAAAATCGTTGGGCTTTCCCCGGATTGGGAGATGCTGAAAACCAACGGTAGCCTGCCCAACGATTACCATTTCCTGTCCGTCGATGGTGGCGCGACGGACAACCAGCCGATCGGTCTGGCCCGCACCGCTTTGTCGGGACTTCTGGGGCGTAACCCGCGCGATCCCGCGGAGGCCGACCGCGCCGTGGTGCTGGTCGATCCTTTCGCCGGCCAGACCGGCCTTGGGCCGGAGAAAATGGACGGGTTCCCATCGCTGTTCGGCGCGCTCGGGTCAATGTTCACGCAGCAAACGCGCTACAACTCGCAGGACATGGCGCTCGCGGCCGACAAGAGCATCTTTAGCCGCTTCATGATCGTGCCCCGCCGCGACGGCCGCACCGGCGGCGCCGCCATCGCTTCCGACGGCATGGGCGCCTTCATCGGCTTCGCGAGCCAGGACTTCATGCGGCACGACTATCTACTGGGACGCCGCAACTGTCAGCGGTTCCTGCAAGCCGAGTTCGTGCTGACCGAAGACAATCCCGTCTTCGCGGGCGTCTGGACCGACCCCCAGAAAGCGAAATTTTGCGTGAAGGACGCCAAGGGCGCGCCGGTCAAGGACGCGAAAGGACGGTTGTTCCTGCCGCTGGTACCGCTGATGGGCGACGCGGCGATCGAGGAAACCACCGACCCGTGGCCGCGCAACAAACTCGACCCCGACGATTATCGCGAGGCGATCGAGGCACGCTTCAAGGCCGTGGTGGAATTCGAGGGTAAGGGAAGCATCAAGGCTCAGGTCATCTCCTGGCTCGTGGCGCAAAGGGGGGATGATAAGGTGGCGGATTTCGCGATCAAGCAGATGGAAGAGGCGCTGACAAAGGCGGAACTCGCCTGACCCAACGAAAACGCCCCGCCGGTCTCCCGGCGGGGCGTGTCGCGGAGGATACGGACGTTACCCGCGGGCGGCCCGGCGGCGGCGCCAGGCGACGAAGCCCAATCCAAGGCCGAAGATCGTCATTGTCGCGGGTTCCGGCACGTTCGACGCGCCCGACACCACATCGAACACCGCACCGCTCCCGTTTAGCTGCGCCGAGAACGT
>CANJJS010000064.1 GCA_947474705.1 Acetobacteraceae bacterium
CCGCTGCCGTGTGATCTGTCCGCGTGATTTCGATCGCCGCAACCATTCACCCCTCCCATGCCGCGATATCGCGGCATGAGGCATCGAATCGAAGAACAGGGGCGATTCCTAGCCCCCTACGAGTCAAGGGATGTGTCAGGTGGTATAATACGCGCTTACGGACTTGACCCACCCCGGGACGCTTGCCATATCCCCCGGCTCCTCGGGTATCGCTCGCAATAGAGAAGTCTGCCCGCGGAACCCAGGAAAGCGAAACGCCATGACCCTGCCGCTGATGCCCAAGGCCACCGCCGTGTGGTTGATCGAAAAGACCGCGTTGACGTTCACGCAGATCGCCGAGTTCTGCGGGATGCATCCGTTGGAGGTGCAGGCGATCGCGGATGGCGAGGTCGCGCAGGGCATTGTCGGCTACGATCCGATCGCCAATGGCCAGGTTTCGGCCGCGGACATCGCGCGGTGCGAGGCGGATGCCGCTGGGCGTTTGAAGCTGGCGGCCTCGGCTTTGCCGGTGCCGAAGCGCGCCAAGGGCTCGCGGTACACGCCGGTTGCCAAGCGGAACGACCGGCCGGACGGCATTGCGTTTTTATTGAGGAATTTCCCGCAGTTGACGGAAGCCCAGGTGGGGAAGCTGCTGGGAACGACGAAGGAAACGATCCAGAAGGTGCGGGAACGCAGCCACTGGAACAGCGCCAACATCAAACCCCGCGATCCCGTCATTCTGGGCTTGTGCAGCCAGACCGATCTGAATGCCGCCGTGTTGTCGGCGAACGAGCGTCTGGAGCGCGAGGGTCACGCGGTTCCGGTTCCGCCGCCGCCGGAAGAGGACGAAGCCGCCTGAGGGCGGACAGCGGAACGCGGTGTTGGGGAATTTTCAGTTAAGGGTCGCGCGTATTCGCTCGATTTCGTCCTTTAGCTGTAACTTCTCAATTTTGAGCCTAGTGAGCATTTCCATGTCGGGTTGCGGCCGGCGATCCTCGCTGAAGATGCGGGAATCGAGTGTCGCGTGGCGTCCTTTAAGGGCGTCCAGTCTGGCCTGTAAGCTCATTGGCGATGTGACTCCGATCGATGCCGGTGGTGTTGCCTCCTTCCTGGCGGCGCATGCCGCTTCGAGGACGGCAACCCACGGTAGCGCCGTCGCATCGGCCGATGCCAGAAAAATCCGCGCCCAGGGGACTCCGCCTCGCCGCTTTTTTCGTGGTAGGTAGCCATATGCTGGTCGATAGAGACTCCCTGCTACGCAAGCTGAACGAACTCCAAAGCGAGCATCGCGATCTCGACACCGTCATCGCGCGCCTGGCGGAACAGGGCGCGGTGGATCAGTTGCATTTGCAGCGCCTGAAAAAGCGCAAGCTGATGCTGCGCGACGAGATCGGCTGGCTGGAAAGCCGGCTGATTCCCGACAACATCGCCTGAACGAGAAGCGCATGCCGGACTCCCCGAGCGTTGTCGGAATCATCATGGGCAGCCAGTCCGACTGGGCTACCATGACCCACGCCGCCGAAACCCTCACCGCACTGGGCGTTCCCCATGAATGCCGCATCGTTTCCGCCCATCGCACGCCGGATCGGCTGCGGGAGTATGCCGCCACGGCACGGAAACGCGGCCTGCGCGTGATCGTCGCGGGCGCGGGCGGCGCCGCCCATCTGCCAGGCATGGCCGCCGCCTGGACCTCCCTCCCGGTCCTGGGCGTGCCGGTCGAGTCGCATGCGTTGAAAGGCATGGACAGCCTTCTGTCGATCGTCCAAATGCCCGCTGGCATCCCCGTGGGAACCCTGGCGATCGGGCGCGCGGGCGCGATCAACGCGGCCCTGCTCGCGGCCTCCATCCTGGCCACAACCGACGAGGCGCTGGCGGAACGGCTCGACGCCTGGCGCGAACGCCAATCGGCCGCCGTGGCCATCGAGCCCGTGACGCCCTGACGCCGCCGTTGCCCCCTTTTCCACTCCCTCCCAACGCGACGATCGGCCTGGTCGGCGGCGGCCAACTCGGCCGGATGTCCGCGCTCGCCGCCGCCCGGCTGGGATATCGCTGCCATATTCTGACGCGAGAACACTACAGCCCCGCCGCGCAGGTGTCGCACGCCGTGACCGTCGGGGATTACGGCGATCCGGCGGTGCTGCGGGAATTCGCGGCGGCGGTGGACGTCATCAGCTTCGAGTTCGAAAATGTCAGCGCCGAAGGGCTCGATCTGCTGGCCTCGCTGAAACCGGTCCGGCCCTCGCCATCCGTGCTGCGCATCAGCCAGGACCGCATCGCCGAAAAAACCTTCGTCAACGGACTGGGCGTTGCCACCGCGCCCTGGCGCCCGGTGACGACACTCGAGGAACTGGAAGCCGCCGCCGCCACGCTTGGCCTGCCGGCCGTGCTGAAAACGACCCGAGAGGGCTACGACGGCAAAGGCCAGGCCATGCTGCGCACGCCGGACGACCTGGCCCCCGCCTTCGAACGCCTGGCCCCGAAACCGCTGATCCTGGAAGGCTTCGTCGATTACGCGATGGAAGTCAGCGTGATCGTCGGCCGCGGCGAGGACGGGTCCGTCTCCGCCTTCGACACGGTGGAAAACCGCCACCACGATCACATCCTCGACCTGACCTTGGCGCCCGCCCGCATCGCCGTGGCGACAGACGCGGCGGCCCAGACCATCGCGCGAGACATCGCCGCCGGGCTCGACCTGATCGGCCTGCTGGCGGTGGAAATGTTCGTCGGCAACGACGGCCAGGTGCTGGTGAACGAAATCGCCCCCCGCCCGCATAACTCCGGCCATTGGACCATCGATGCCTGCCCGATGAGCCAGTTCGAACTGCATATCCGGGCCATCGCGGGCCTGCCTCTGCCGCCCGCGACGCGGCACGCGGACGCGGCGATGAAGAATTTGGTCGGTCCGGAGGAGGCGGCGTTGTGGCCGCGGATTCTGGCCATCCCCGATTTGATTCCGCACCTCTACGGCAAGGAAGAAGCCCGTCCCGGCCGGAAAATGGGGCATGTGACCCGGCTGTTCCCGAAAGGGGCATTGCCGGGGGATTTCGGGGTCGCCGACTCGCTGGGGTTTTTGGCGCGGCGGGCATAACGGGCAGGTAAAGCCCCGCGGGAGTTCCTTGCGCAAGGTCACCGCGCGGCCATATGGTAAACCATGAGCGCGACGCATCGAACCCGAGTCCTTATTATTGGCGCAGGCCCGGCTGGCTACACGGCGGCGATTTACGCCGCCCGCGCCAACCTGAAGCCCACACTGATCGCCGGCATGCAGCCCGGCGGCCAGTTGACCATCACCACCGACGTCGAAAACTACCCCGGTTTCGCCGATGTCATCCAAGGCCCCTGGCTGATGGAACAGATGGAGGCACAGGCCCGCCACGTCGGCACCGACATCCAATACGACATCGTCACCGCGGTGGATTTCTCCGCCCGCCCATTTCGCTGCCAAACCGATTCCGGCGACACCTGGTTCGCCGACGCGGCGATCATCGCCACCGGCGCTCAGGCCCGCTGGCTCGGACTGGAATCGGAACAGGCGTTGCAGGGCAGGGGAGTCTCCGCCTGCGCCACCTGCGACGGCTTCTTTTATCGCGGCAAAACGGTCGCCGTGGTCGGCGGCGGCAATACGGCGGTCGAGGAAGCGCTTTATCTGACTCACCACGCCGACAAAGTCATTCTGGTGCATCGCCGGGACACGCTGCGGGCGGAGAAAATCCTGCAGGATCGTCTGTTCGCGCACCCGAAGATTTCGGTGACCTGGAACAAGGCGGTGAAGGAAATTCTTGGCGGCGGCCAGCCAGAGGTCGTGACCGGCGTGCGTCTGACCGACACCCAGACCGGCGCCGAAACCGACATCGCCGTCGATGGTGTTTTCATCGCCATCGGCCACACGCCGACGACCGAGGTGTTTCGCGGTCAACTGGACATGGACCGCGACGGATATATCCAGACCGTGCCCGGCTCGACCCGGACATCCGTGCCCGGCGTTTTCGCCGCGGGCGACGTGCAGGACAAAATTTACCGCCAGGCCGTGACGGCGGCCGGCACGGGCTGCATGGCGGCGCTCGAAACGGAAAAATTTCTGGCGGAAGCGCCGGTGCACGCCTCCGTTCCGGCGTAATCGACAGGAGGCCGCGTCCGATGCGGCGGGACGACAACAACCGGACGCCGGGGTCCATCCTGGCGCCGGGGAGAGGCTGAAACAATGGACTGGGACAAGCTACGCGTTTTTCACGCGGTGGCCGAGGCTGGCAGCTTCACGCATGCCGGCGATACCCTGAATCTGAGTCAGTCCGCTGTCTCGCGCCAGATTTCCGCGCTCGAAGAAGCGCTCCAGGTGCCGCTGTTCCACCGCCACGCTCGCGGTCTGATCCTGACCGAACAGGGCGAATCGCTGAATCGCACGGTCCGCGAGGTCTTCGCCAAGCTCGCGATCACCGAGGCGTTGCTGACCGAGAGCAAGGAAAAGCCCGCCGGCCGGCTGAAAGTCACCACCACCGTCGGTTTCGGCGCCTCCTGGCTCGCGCCCCGGCTTCAGGGTTTCCTCGAAGCCTATCCGGAGGTGACGGTCTCCTTGTTGCTCGACGACGCCGAGCTGGATCTCGCGATGCGGGAGGCCGATGTCGCGATCCGCATGCACGCGCCGAAGCAGCCCGATCTGATCCAGCGGCATTTGATGACGATGCAGTGGCATATCTGCGCCTCGCCGGAATACCTCAAGAAGCACGGCGTGCCGAAGCGGCCGGAGGAGCTGGACGCGCATCGGCTGGTCCAGTTCGGCAATCATCACGCGCCCGTGCCCGATATCAACTGGCTGTCCGAAGCGGGCCGCCGCCCAGGCAGTCCGCGCCGCGCGGTGCTGGAAGTCAACAATTTGCAGGCGGAGGTTCTGGCGATCCGCTCTGGCGTCGGAATCGGGGTGATCCCCGACTTCGCGATGCAGGAGAACACCGACCTCGTGCGTATTCTGACAGATTTGAAGGGGCCGAAGATCGACGTGTTCTTCGTCTATCCAGAAGAATTGCGGAATTCGAAGCGCGTCGCCGTATTCCGCGATTTTCTGTTGGCGCGCCTTGCCGAAATGCACTGAATTTCGCGTCAGCCGTTCGTTACACCGCCGCAAATCGTGCTGTTCCCGCCCGTATGGGCGTCTCGCCGTTCCAAAATTGGAAGGGCGATGCGAGAATGACGTCATCCCTTCGCTTGCCATGCGCTGAGGGCATGGCGGCCTCCGGGTTTTCGCGATGGCCATCGCCCGGGACGAAGGACTACAAGTCTCTCACCGAATACGGTGGCAGCGCGGCGCGGGACACATCGTCTCACGAACCCGCCGATGCCATCGACAGAGTTCCAACCCTCGCGGTTGGAAGGGGGCCTCTGGTCCCCGCGTCTCCCAGACGTGAAGCCTCCCTGTATACTTACCCCTGGCCCAACGGCCGGGGGTTTTTTCTTGGTGGCGCCTGGGGTTTTTCGAATACCGGCACTCGCAGACCCAGCGCCGTCAAAGTGGAACGATCCAGCAACGGTTTGTCCGGCGGCGGACGCGGCACGCCAAATCCCATGATGTCGTCGTAACCCCACAGCGCCCAGCCGATTCCCATTTGTTCGCATGTCTCCCTCACCAAACGGAGCCAGGCGGTGCGCGCCTCCGGATTTAGCGCGAGGCTCGCCCCGAACTCGCCCGCCACCAACACGGCCCCATGCCGCCTGGCCCAGTCCGCCGCCTCGCCAAGACGAAGGGCGACACGCGCGGCGTTCCAGCCCATCCCGCAGTAAAACGCCATCAAATCCCGCGTCGGCGCGTCGCCCGCGCCCGCCGCCACACGCCGGCAGGACTCGGCCTCCCCGGCCGGAAATGGCAGCCGCGCCAACGCCGCCCGGTCCAGGCCCTGACGATACGCCGCCAGAGAGGTCAGTTCGGGCGGATCGTAGAAATGAAAACTGTAAACAACATTCCCGTCGGGCTCCGGAACCAGTTCCAGCAACCCGCCGATGCTGCCCCAGTCGCGACCGGTCAGCACGACGGTATGTCTCGGTAATTCAGCCCGAACCGCCGCCAGCAAACGCCGCTGCAACGCGTGCCACGCGCCCGCCGCGCCCTGAAACACCGGCTCGTTCATCGGTTCCACGAACACCCGGCCCGGATCGGTCCCCCGCAGATCCCGCGCCATCCCACGCCAGAACCCCAAAAGCCGCTCCCCGTCGCCCGCATCGACCCGCCAGCCCACGGGATGCGCGGACACGACCACCGCCAGCCCCGCCCGCTGAAACCGCGCCACCGCGTCCAACAAAATCAGCCGCGCGACCCGCCCCTCCACAACCGCGGGATCCACCGCCAGCCGGACAAACGTAAATCCGGCGGCCCGCAAATCCCGCATCGCCGCATCGCCCATCCAACCCCGCAACATCCCCGGGAACCGGAACCACCCAGTGACATTCACTCCCCGCCGTAACGCCGCCACCCGGTCCACGGCCGGACCGGCCCCAGCCGGGCCAGGCACGAGGACGAGGAGCGCGAGGATCAGGGCGAGGGTCCGTGCGATGGAGACGCCGGGGCGCTGCCCCGGACCCCGCGAGGGCTCCGCCCTTCGAACCCGCCAAGGGCTCGCTCTTGGAACCCCGGGGTTGGTCGGTTGTTGAGGGAGGGCCATGCGAGGCTGTTGCACGGTCCGAGTTAGGCCCTCCCTCAACAACCGACCAAAATCGATCGCGGTCCAGGGGACGTTCCCCTGGTGGGGTCGAGGGGCAAAGCCCCCGTGGGGTCTGGGGCAAAGCCCCGGCGTTTCCATCGGCACCGGCCTTTCGCCCCGATCCTCACTCTCCCGCCTCGACCCTGGCGCGGCTGGGGTGGAATCGTTCGACCAGGTACAGGGGGCGTTGTTTGGTTTCGTTGAAGATGCGGCCAAGGTATTCGCCGATGATGCCCAGGGTGGTGAGTTGGATGCCGCCAAGGAACAGGATGACGGTCATCAGGCTGGGGTAACCGGCGACGGGGTTGCCGAACAGCAGGGGTTTGACGATGACCTGGATCCCGTAGATGGCCGCCAGCACCGCCACCGCCAGGCCGAGATAGGTCGCGATTTTCAGTGGCATGACGGTGAAGCTGGTGATGCCTTCCAGCGCGAAATTCCACAGTTTCCAATAGTTCCATTTGGTTCCGCCCATGGCGCGCGGTTCCCGGTCGTAGAGGATGGTGGTGGTGGGGAAGCCAACCCAGGCGAAGAGGCCTTTCATGAAACGGTGCTGTTCGCGGAGTTGGCGGACGGCGTCGACGACCCGCCGGCTCATCAGCCGGAAATCCCCGGTGTCTTCTGGCAGGCGGACGCTGCCCGCATTGCGCATCAGCCGGTAGAAGGCGCGCGCGGTCAGCCGTTTCAGCGCTGTCTCTCCCGGCCGGCCGCGGCGACGCGCGCAGACCATGTCGAAACCTTGCCGCCAGGCGGCCACCAGCCGGGGAATGACTTCTGGCGGGTCTTGCAGGTCGGCGTCGATGACGATCGCGGCTTCCCCGCGGGCGTGGTCGAGTCCCGCCGTGGTCGCGATTTCCTTGCCGAAATTGCGCGACAGCGACACCAGCGCGATGCGTGGATCGTCCCGGCGCAGATAGTCCACGACGTCGCGTGTCGCGTCCGTGCTGCCGTCGTCCACGTAGATGACTTCCCACGCGCCCAGCGGCGCCATGGCCGCGGCCAGCCGCGTATGGAACGCGGTGAGTCCCTCGGCCTCGTTGAACGCGGGCACGACCACGGAGAACGTTGGTCCGTCGTCGCGATGAAAATGTGGCGCCAGAGAGTCGGGCATTACAGGGTCCGTTAACTTTTCGCCGTTACCCTGTGGATCATGCCGAAAACGGGTGAATCCTTGGTTAACGAGACTCTGAATTTTCGCCGCCTCGCGCCGGTCCTGCTTCTGGCCGCCGCCGTGCTGACGTTGACCGCCTGGCTCCGCGGCGCGGAGTACGACGAGCAGTATTCACTGTTTCTGACCGCCGGCACGCCGCGTCCGCTTTGGCCGGACACGCCGTTTCCCGCCGGTCTCGCGAAAACCCTGCAAGCTGGCGGCGCGACGCTTTCCGAGATTGGCCGGGATCTCCGAGTCACCGATGTCCACCCGCCCCTGTATTTTTGGCTGCTGTCGCTTTGGCGCGCCGTCTTCGGCCCGGAGCTTTTCGCCGCTCGTCTGCTGTCGGTTGGTCTCGCGCTGGGCGCGCTGGCCTGCACCGGCGCCATCGCCCGGCAGGTGCGTATTCCTCCTTCCCGGGCCATGCTTCTTACTCTCGGCTGTTACGCGTTCGCCTATACTGGCGCGATCGCCCGCGGCTTCGCCCTGGCCCAGTTTCTGTTGCTCGCCGGTTATCTCTGCCTTTCCTCGCCCCCGAGATACTGGCGTTTCGTGCTGGGCGGCCTTTGTTTGGGCGCCGCGAGTTTTTCCAATTACCTCGCGGTGTTCGTGGCCTGCGCGACCCTGGCGGCCGCCATCCCCCGCGCCCTCGCCCTTCGCGCCTGGACGTCCGCGATCGCCGCGCTCGTTGGCTTTTGCCTTTTCCTTCCGCTCGACCTCCTTTGGTTCCTGGCGCAACGCGGCAGCCGCACTGGCCAGTTTCCGCCCTTTTCGGCGATCGACAGCCTGTTTCGCCTCGCCGCCCGCGGGGCCGGGGCGATTCTGGGTGGGTTACCTTTGTATGTCGGGGAACCCGCCTCCCAAATCCTCGCCGCCGCTTTGGGCCTGCTGCTGCTTGTTACCGTCTGGCGCATCGCGCGCGGTCTGGTCTGGACGCGTGACACGCCGCTCGTCCTCGCCGTCATCGCCACCCCGGCCGGCCTCCTCCTGCTGGGCGCCCTGTTCGACAACACCCCGATCGAAATCCGCTACCTCGCCTTCGCCATGCCCTTCGCCGCTTTGCTCGCCGCCACCACCGGCCCCCGCCTGACCGGGATACTGCTGACCGTGCAGGCCGCGAGCCTCGCCGGCCTGATGCTCGCCCCCCAGACCATGCAACCGGCCCGAGCCGCGGCATGGGCGGCGGCGTCGCTGGCGGGGGAGGGGATCGTGCTGCTCCCGCGCGGCAACGACGGGGTCGGCGTCGTGGGCGCCTTCGCCATCGAAAGCCCGCCCGATCCGCGCCTGCTGCTGATTCGTCCCGGCGAGACCCCGTCCGCCATCCGGGCCCGTGCCGCGCCCCACCGCCGGGTCGTCCTGGCTTTGCTGGAACAGGACGACGCCAGCCGCGCCGCCGCGACCGCCATGCGTCAGGCCTTCGACGATCCCGGTTGGAGGGAGGTCGCGCGGCGCCCCCACCTCGCGGTATACGAGCGCATCGGCGACGGGGGCTGACGACACGCCTCCGGCCGTCACCGCGGCAGGAGACACCATGAACACGATCGACGACGCCCTTAAGGCTTTCTCGGCGGCGGCGGACAGCGCCCCGATGCCGGCGCTGAAATGGGCCCTCTCGCACTGGGACGAGGCCGCGCCACGCTGCCTCGCGCTGCTCGACGCCTATACCGATGGCACCGACCAATCCCAGACCACGCTCGACGCCATGGTTTTCGTCGTCCATCTGCTGGGCGACCGGGCCGACACCCGCGCCTACCGGACTCTGTGCCGCCTGTTGCTCGACGAGGAAAAGCTGACCAACGCGCTGGGCGACGAAGCCTGCGTCAGCACGCTGAAAGGTATTCTTATTCAGTGCTTCGACGGCGACACCGCGCCGCTTCGCGCCGTCGTCGAATCGACCGAAGCCGAATCGATCACCCGCGGCGAGGCCCTGCTGGCCTTGGCATGGCTGGCGCGGATGGGGCGGTTCCCGGAGGCGGAGTTCAAGGATTACGTCCGGGATTTATACACGTCGCTAAAACCCCGCGAGTCCGATTACATTTGGTACAACCTCGTGGTTGTGTCGGCGATCCTGGGATACAGCGAATTCGCCGCGCAAGGGGCGAAGCTGATCGAGGACGGGCTCGTGCCCGAGGAGTGGCTGACGCTCGCCGAATTCCCTGAGCTTCTGTCCACCGGCGACGCGGAGGGAAAAAACGGCCTCGAATCAGAGGAAATCGCGCCTTTCGACAATATCCTGGACGCCATGGCCACCTGGCCCTGGGATGACGACGAAGTCGAGGACGAGGAAGAAGAGGTCCAGGAACCCGTCGTCAACCCGCTGCGTCACGTCGGGCGCAACGATCCCTGCCCCTGCGGCAGCGGCAAGAAATTCAAGAACTGCCATCTGGTGGCGTCATGAGCCAACCCAATATCGTTTTCATCATGGCGGACGATCTTGGGTTCGCCGACATCTCCTGCAACGGAAGGCGCGACTACCATACGCCCAACATCGACCGCATCGCGGAACGCGGCGCGCGCTTCACCCAGGGCTATGCCAATTCCGCGGTTTGTTCGGCGACCCGGACCGCCCTGATCACCGGCCGGTACCAGTACCGGCTCCCGATCGGGCTGGAGGAACCGCTGGCCGGCAAACCCCATGTCGGCATCCCGCCCGAGCACCCGACCCTGCCCTCGCTGCTCCGCGCCGCCGGTTACGCGACGTCTCTGGTGGGAAAATGGCACCTCGGCATGCCGCCTTTGTTCGGCCCCGATAAGAGCGGATACGACGACTTCTGGGGCATTCGGTCCGGCGCCGTCGATTATTACACCCATCTGAACACAAGGGGCGAGAGCGACCTCTGGGACGGCGATGCCGCCATCGCGCGCGACGGCTACCTCACCGATCTCCTTGGCGATCGCGCGGTATCCATCGTGGAGGCACGCGCGCCTTCCCAAAAACCGTTTTTCCTGAGCCTGCATTTCAACGCCCCGCACTGGCCCTGGGAGGCACCGGGCGACCGCGCCGAAGCCGAACGGCTCCGCGGTTCCCGCCTCCGCCATTACGACGGTGGCGACCAGCGCACCTACGCGCGGATGGTCCAGGCGATGGACCGGCAGATCGGGCGCGTTCTGCAGGCGCTCGACACCGCGGGGATCGCGGACAACACGATCGTGATTTTCACCAGCGACAATGGTGGCGAGCGCTTTTCCGACACCTGGCCCTTCACCGGCATCAAGACCGAATTGCTGGAAGGCGGGTTGCGGGTCCCGTCGCTGATCTGCTGGCCGAAACGCATACCGGCGGGACAGACGACCGCGCAGGTCGGGGCAACCATGGACTGGTTTCCCACGCTGCTGACGGCCGCGGGCACCGCGCCGCATGCCGATTTTCCCTCGGACGGGATCGACCTGCTGCCGGTGCTGACCGGCCAAAGCCCGGCCGTGCCGCGCACCTTGTTCTGGCGGTATAAAACCAACGCTCAACGCGCCATGCGCGACGGCGATCTAAAATATCTCAAGATTCGCGAAAGCACGTTCTTGTTCGATGTCGTGGCCGACCCGCGCGAACGCGGCAATCTCAGGGAACGCCGGCCCGAGGATTTCGCCCGCATGGAAGCCGCCTGGCACGCCTGGAACGCCGGTATGCTGCCGGAAATTCCCGACAGTTTCGGCGAAACCTACACCGCCGCCGAACTGGCCGATCACATCGGCATGGGGTGATTTGCCACCTGGCCGCGTTTCTGGTGCGATGGGGACAACGCAACAAAAGGGAACGCGGCCATGACCACTCTGTCGGATATCCTGGAAACCACGAACTTCGAAAAAGTCGCGGGCGGTTTCGTCTTCACCGAGGGTCCCTTGTGGCATCCCGACGGTTTTTTCTACTTCGTCGATGTCCGCGGCTCCGGCCTGTTCCGGATAACGCTCGGCCAACCCCACCAGAAAGTCAGAGATACAAAAGGCGGCAACGGCCTGACCTTCGATCTTCAGGGCCGCCTGATCAACTGCGAGGGCGACGGCCGCCGCGTCACCCGCACCGAGCTCGACGGCACCGTCACGACCCTGATCGACCGTTACGAAGGCAAACGCCTGAACCGCCCGAACGACGTCATCTGTCATTCCAACGGCACGCTGCTGTTCACCGACCCCTCGCTGCGCGTGCCCGTCGCGGAACGCGAAGTGCAAAACGCGATGATTTATAAAATTACCCCCGACGGCGCGGTGGGCGAGGTCGCGGCCTTCGAATACCCCAACGGCCTCGCGCTGTCGCCGGACGAACGCACGCTCTACGTCGCCAACACCCGTTTCACGCAATATATCCACGCCATCGATCTGGACGAAAATTGCAACATGATCCGGCGCCGGATTTTCGCGGACATGTCGCACGACAAAACCAACGGCGTGCCCGACGGCATGAAAGTCGATCAGGCCGGCCGCGTCTTCTGCACCGGCACCACCGGCACCTGGGTTTACGAGCCCGACGGCACCCTGATCGGCATCATCGAAACCCCGGAAGTCTGCGCCAACGTCGCGTTCGGAGGTCCAGACCTGCGCACGCTGATGTTCACCGCCAGCACCTCCGTCTACACGCTCCGCGTCAAAACACCGGGGATGCCGCACCCCTGGTATAAAGTCCGCGGCTGAAAACGCCCTGTCTCCAGGCCCATGGGCCTGGAGACACACGGCTCAGTCCTTGCTCACATTCCAGAATGTCGGCGCCGGCCCCTTGCCCGGATCGCTAATGCCCTTGCTCCAGGCGGCGCTGGGACGGTAACGCCCCAACGGAACGAAGGGCACCGATTCCACCGCGATCAGATGAATCTTCTTCTCGATCCGGGTCAGATCCTCCGGCTTCTCCGCGTCCAGCCATTCCGCGTAAGCCGCCTCCATCGCCGGATTGTCCGGCCAGCCGATCCAGGCGTCCTTGCCATTGCCACGCAGCAACGAACCCACCAGCGGATCGCGATACTCCGGCACCGGCGTGACACTGACGAACAGCGACCAGCCGCCTTTGTCCAACGGCTCCCGGCTGGCCCGCCGCTGCAACGTGGTGCCCCAGTCCATCGACTGGTCCTCCACGTTCAGCCCCACCCGGTTCAACGAATCCGCGACCACCAGAGTCGCCAGATTGTAAAACGGCTGATCCGTCGTGTGCAAAAGGATCAGTTTTTCGCCTTTGTAACCCGCGTCCGCGAACATCGCCTTGACCTCGGCGATGGACCGCTTCTTCACGATCTCCTCCATCCCCGCGCCATCGACCTCCGGCTTGCCCGTGGTCAAATAGCCCTGCGGCACGATCGTCCCGCCGGGATCGCCGCCCATCATCGCGTCCATCACCTCCCGTTGATCGATCGCGGCCCGCAAAGCCCGGCGGAATTTGGCGCCGTTCGTTGGCGACAACGTGTGGTTCGGCCGCAACTGGCTGATGAACCCGTAATCGTCGAGCCGCCCGATCTTCACATTCGGCGCCTTCCGCAACACCGGCAGCAAATCCGGCAGCGGCATTTCCAGCCAGTCCACCTCCCCCGTCGCCAGCGCGTTCGCCGCCGTCGCGGCGTCGGGGATCATGATCCATTCCATTCGGTCGAACAGCACCTTGTGCCCGCCAGAGGTAAAGCTCGGCTTTTCTTCGCGCGGCACATAGCGTTCGAAGGGCACCAGCGCCGCGTGGCTGCCGATGACATACTCGTCCTTCAAAAACCGGAACGGGCCACTGCCGATCGCTTCCGGCATTTGCTTGAAAGGATCGGTTTTCGCCAGCCGCTCCGGCACCATCACCGCCGCCGTCTGGAACTTCGACAGCAAGGTCGGCAGCGCCGGGAATTTCCGGTTCAACCGCAACACGATCGTCCGGTCGTCCGGCGCCTCGATCGCGTCCAGCCGCGCCGCCAGGGTCGCTCCGCCGGGATCGCGCGTCATCCACCGCCGCAGAGAGGCCGCGCAATCCCGCGCCAGCACTTTTTCCCCGTCGTGGAACCACAGATTTTCCCGCAGAGTCATCGTCCAGCGCTTGCCATCGTCGCCAATGACATAGCCCGCCAGCATCTGCGGCTTCGGGTTCATGAACTCATCGCGCCCGAACAGCACGTCGTAAATCTGGAACCCGACATTGCGGGTCGTCATCGCGCTGGTCCAGACCGGATCGAGGCTGGCCAGCGGCGATTGCGGCACGAATTTCAGAACTTTCGGCGCCGCCCCGATCGCCGGCGCCGCCAGTGCCGCCGTGGAGCCCGCCAATAACGCGCGCCTTTTCATGAATTCGGTCCTTTAGGTTTTCGACACATTCCAGAACACGATCGACGGTCCCTTCAGAATTCCCGTCAGGTTGTCCCGCCAGGCGGAGGTCTGCCGGTACCCGCCCAAGGGAATATAGGGCAAGACCTCGAACGCGTTGCGTTGGTATTCACGTTCCAGCCTTGTTTGCTCGGCCGGATCCGTGGCGTCGACCCAACGATCGTACAGCGTTTCGGTCTTCGCGTCGTCCGGCCAGCCGAACCAATTGTCCTTGCCGTTGCCGCGCAGGAAATTCGCCTGCAACGGGCTTTCGTAATCGGGCCGCGGCGCCACGCTATTGAAAAGATTCCAGCCGCCCTTGTCCACCGGCTCCTTGCTGGAACGGCGCACCTGCACCGTGCCCCAGTCCATCGGCTGTGCGTCGATGTTAAAGCCCGCCTCCCGCAGCAAATGCGCCACGATCGCCGCCGAGGGGTTGTAAAACGTATGATCCGTGGCGTGCAGCAACACCAGCCGCTCCCCGCGATACCCCGCTTTGTCCAGCATCGCCTTCACCTCGGCGGGCGGACGCCGTCCACGGGTGTGTTCCAGGCCGATACTGTCGACCTTTTGCTTGCCGGTGTGCAAAAATCCCACATTGGTGATCATGTTATCCGGGTCGCCGCCCATGACCGCCGTCATGACCTCCCGCTGATCGATCGCCGCCAGCAGCGCCTTCCGAATCAACGGATTGTTCGTCGGCACCGTCACGTGATTCGGCCGCATGAAATGAATTTGCCCGAACATGTCCAGAACGCCGGTCTTCACCCCCGCCGCCCGTTTCAGCATTGGCAGCAGATCGGGCAACGGGATTTCGATCCAGTCGACCTCGCCCGTCACCAGAGCGTTCGCCGCCGTCGCGCCATCGGTGATCATTTTCCATTCGACACGATCGACCAGGACCCGGTGCCCGCCCGCCATGTAACTCGGCGGCTCGTCGCGGGGCACATAGGCCTCGTTCCGCTCGAACGCCGCGAAACTGCCCTGCACATGCTCCTTCGCCACCCAGCGGAATGGCCCGCTGCCGATACCCTCCGTCACCTGTTTATACGGATCCACCAGCGCCGAGCGCTCCGGCATCATCACCGGCGGCACCACGAAGCGCGACAGCAGAGTCGGCAGATGCAGAAACGGCCGATTCAACCGGAACACCAGCGTGCGGTCGTCCGGCGTTTCGATCGCGTCCAGCCGAGACGCCAGCATGGTTCCCGTCTGATCGCGCTTCATCCACCGGCGCAACGACGCCGCGCAGTCCCGGCTCAGCACCTTCTCGCCATCGTGCCATTTCAACCCCTCGCGCAATCGCAACGTCCAGCGTTTCGCGCCGGGGTCCATGACGCCCGCCTCCACCATCTGCGGCCGCGGCAGGTCGTTCTCGTCCCGCCCATATAGCATGTCGTAAATCATGATGCCGGCATTCCGGGCGATCTGCGCGCTGGTCCAGACCGGATCGATGCTGCTTAAGGGACTTTGCGGCACGCAAACCAGGGTCTGGGTTTTCCCGCCCAAAGCCGGGCGGGCCAGCGCACCGGCGGCGGCGCCGGCGATCAGGCCGCGTCGTTTCATCCCGTCGAACCTCCCGTTTTGTCCGAGCTTAGCGCGTTTCCCGCCCGCCCTCCAGGTTCGCCACGTCCGCTCCTTGGCATTGTCAGGGACAGGTCCAGAACATGCACCATCGCGGCGGTCCCCACGACCGGGATCAACAGGTTCAGCAGCGGGAAATATCCCGCCGCGGCCATCGCGCCGCCCTGGACCAGCACCGCGGGCCGCAGCGCGCGGTACAGCGCCTCCGCGTCCGGCCGCGGCATTCTTCGCATCGCCACCGCGACGAAAATGCCCCGTCCCATGGCCCAACTGGCGATGGCCCATCCGATCGGAAGGCCGATCCCCGGCAGGAAGACCGTCAGCAGCAGCGCCAGCACGTTCAGGCCCAGAACCTTCAGCGCGACGGCGAGGCTGTCCCAGATCTGATCCAGGAGCGGCGCGGCTTCGGCGGGCGGGAGACCGGGATAGTAGCGGCGCTCGACGGCCGCCGCGATCCGTTCGAAATACAGGGTTCCGATGGCGGCGGCGACGGGCAGGAACAACCACATGGCCAACAGGGCCGCGGCGATGGACCCCAGGGCGTCCAAAGCCCAGGCGAGGAGGCCGTGTTGGGAGGTGTGGTGGTGGACCGCGCCGGTGGTGCCCGCCAGCAACGCGGCGAACAGCAGCGCGGCGAACAGGACGCTCCGCCAGAGAACGCCCAGCAGGGTGGGATCGGCGAGTTGCGCCAGCGCGCGGCTTAAGGGCAAAAACAGCGGGATCATGCCGGGGTGTTTATCATGCCCGCGTTTGGCGCACAGGCGCGGTCGATGCTACAGCGGGAACCGGCAAGGGAGACGTTCGATGAAAATCGCCAAAGTGGAAGATCTGCATTGCGACGCGGGCTGGCGCACCTTTTCGTTTCTGAAGGTGACGACCGACGACGGCCTGATCGGATGGTCGGAATATACCGAGGCCGATGGCAGCCGCGGCCTGTCCGGCGTCATCCACGGCATGGCGGAGGCGCTGATCGGCACCGACCCGCGCGCGGTGCAGGCGATTTCCTCGCTGCTCTACATCAAGGGCGTGCAGGCGCCGGGCGGCGTCAACCAGCGCGCCATCGCCGCCATCGAGAACGCGTTGCTGGACCTGAAGGGCAAGGCGCTTGGCGTGCCTGTCTACGAGTTGTTCGGCGGCCCGGTGCGTGACCGTATCCCGGTGTATTGGTCGCATTGCGGCACCTATCGCGTGCGCAATCACGAGGCGGTGGGCACGGCGCCTTTGAAAAACTACGACGATGTCGCCGCGCTCGGCGCCGAGGTGAAGGCGCGCGGCTTCAAGGGCCTGAAAACGAACATCCTGCCGTACGAGAACGGGAAGCTGGTCGGCTTCGGGCCCGGATTTGGGCGCACGCCCGGCTGGCCGGAACTGAACGCGGACCGGAAAACCCTGCAGGCGGTGCGGGACACGCTGGGCGCCTTCCGGGCGGGCGCGGGTCCCGACATGGGGCTGCATCTGGACGTGAATTATCATTTCAAGACCGAGGGCTTCCTCCAGGTGGCCAAGGCGGTCGCGCCTTTCGACATGACCTGGCTGGAAATCGACACCTGGGATCCGCAATCGCTGGCGCTGATCCGGCGCCAGGCGCCGTGCCCGATCGCGTCTTTGGAATCCGTTACCGGACGGCGCGCGTTCCGGCCGTTCCTCGATGCCTATGCCGCGGATGTCGCGATCATCGATGTGATCTGGAACGGGTTTCTGGAGTCGATCAAGATCGCGTCGATGGCGGAGGCGTACGAGGTCAACTGCGCGCCGCATAACTATTACGGCCATTTGTGCTCGGCGGTGTCGGCGCATTTCTGCGCGGTGATTCCGAATTTCCGGGTCATGGAAATCGACATCGACAGCGTGGCCTGGCGCGACGAACTGTTCCACAACGCGCCGAAGATCGAAAATGGCGACATGCTGATCCCCACCGGGCCCGGCTGGGGCGTCGAACCGAACGAGGCGGCGATCCGCGCGCATCCGCCGAAATAATGCTCTCGCGACATACGAAGGAACCCACCGCGTGACTGAAATCCGTTTCGATATTCTTGGCATTGGCAACGCGATGGTCGATGTCGTGACCCGCGTCGAGGAGACGTTTTTATCGCGTCACGACATGCACAAGGGCGCGATGATCCTGATCGACGACAAGGCGGCGGAGACGCTCTACGCCGCCATGCCGCCGGGCACCGAGAGCAGCGGCGGCTCGGCCGGCAATACCTGCGCTGTCGCCGCGGCGTTGGGCGCGCGCGTGGCCTATCTCGGCAAGGTCGCGGACGATCAACTCGGAGAAGTGTTCGCGCACGACATGACCGCGCAAGGGGTGCACTTCCCCTCGCCGCGCGCGACCGGCGGGGCGCCCACTGCGCGCTGCCTGATCCTGGTCACCCCGGACGGCCAACGCACCATGAACACCTTTCTGGGCGCCTGCGTCACGTTCGGGGAAGCCGACGTGGACGAGGACCTGGTCGCCGCCGCCGCGGTGACCTACCTGGAAGGCTATCTGTTCGATCCGCCGGCGGCACAGGCGGCTTTCCGCCGAGCCGCCGCCGCCGCCCACCGCGCCGGACGTCAGGTCGCGCTGTCCCTGTCGGATGCTTTCTGCGTGGGACGCCATCGCGAGGCCTTTCGCGATTTGGTCGCGAACCACGTCGATATCCTGTTCGCGAACGAGACGGAAATCACCAGCCTCTACGAAAAAAACACTTTTGAGGAGGCCGCCGAAGCCGCCCGCGCCGACGTCGCGCTGGCCGCGCTGACCCGGTCCGAGGCTGGCAGCGTCATTCTCCGCGGCGACGAGACGGTGACGGTCGCGGCGGCGGCCACGAAGGTCGTGGACACCACCGGCGCGGGCGATGCTTACGCCGCCGGGTTCCTCGCGGGGTGGACAGCCGGCAAACCTTTGGCCACCTGTGGCCGCATGGGCAGCGTCGCGGCGGCCGAGGTCATTTCCCACTACGGTGCCCGCCCCGAGGCAGACCTAAAGGCGCTGATGGCGAACGCCCTGGGCTAGGTCAGCGCTCCAAAGGCAGGCCGCGCGCGTGCCACCCGTCGGTGCCACCACGGAGCACCGCGAGCTGGGTCACGCCGGCGGAGAGCAACACCGCCGCCGCGCGGGCTGAACGGCGGTCGGTCTTACAGACCAGCACGAGCGGTTTTTCGTACGCGGCGGCCTCCGCGACGCGGCCGGCGAGTTCGGGTAGGGGAATGTTGATCGCGCCGGGCAAATGCCCCGGCGCGGCCGCGAATTCCTCTGGCTGGCGCACGTCGATCACGACCATGGCGGCGCCGGAGGCGATCTGTTCGTTCAGGTCGTCGATGCCGATCCAGGCCGCGCCCGGGGTGGAGGACTCGCCGAAAAGGCGGGCGAAGAACGAGGCCATGGCGGGCTGTCTCCGTGATCAAAGAAATGGATCCATCGCGGAGATGGGAGGGCGCTCAATGCGCGCCAGCCCCGATCGAGACAGATCGGGGCTGGGTCGTTTTGTTACTTACACGCGGTGACCATGATCTCCACCAGCACGCTCGGCGCCGCCATTTCGGCCTGCACGCAGGCGCGGACCGGCGGGCCCTCGGCGGGGATCCAGGGGGTCCAGACTTCGTTCATCGCACCGCGCTGGGTGATGTCTTTCACCCAGATGATCGCCTGCAACAGGCGGGTCTTGTCGGTGCCGTGATGCTCCAGCATCGCGTCGATCTGTTCCAGGACGTCGGCCGTCTGGCCCTTGATGTCCTTCGACGTGTCGCGGGCGGTGATGCCCGGCAGGTAAACGAAGCCGTGATATTCGACGGCTTTCGACAGGATCGCGCCGGGTTCGGTGCGGATGATTTTGGCCATGAGGAACTCCCTGTGAAACGGCTCCGGCGTTTCTACGGCACAAGCGCCGGACAGGCCAGAGTGGGTGAGATAGAGTGGAGCTCACCGCCCCTTCGCTGGCGCGATCCTGTCCATGAACGCCTTCAATTCCGGCATCCACTTCTCCGCGTCGGCGGAATAGCCGCTGTGACCGTTCTCGCTGTCGATTTCCACGAACTTCGCGTCCACGCCCGCCGCTTTCAGCTTCGCCATGACCGGAGGCGCGATCATGGGCGGGAACAGCCGGTCCGTCCGCGACAGCGCGTACAGCACCTTGGCGCGGATTTTTCCGAACGACGGTTCCGTATCGAACCCGACGGTGGCGCGGCGCATCGCGACCAGGCTGTTGCCGTCGAACGCCTTGGCCCATGGCGTGGCGACACGGATGATTTCCGCGTCGCGGGCGGCCTGGTCCGGAAAGCGGGCCATTAACGAGGCCTCGATCCCATACCGTTTCAACGTCGCGACCCGCAGGTCCAGCATCGCCTGGAAAATCCCGCCATTGTCGTAGTAACGCCCGCCATTCCAGTGCGGGTCCTTCGCCAGTGTCGCGATCAACTCGTTCACCGAGGCCTGAGTCGCCGTGCTCTTCGGCGCGCTGACGGTGATGACCGTCCCATCCATCATCTTCGGATACTGTGTGATCCACTGAAACGCCTGATATCCGCCATAAGACCCGCCGATGACCGCGGCCAGATGCTTCACATGCAACTGCTCCAGCAGTTTCTTCTGCGCGCGGACGATGTCTTTCAGCGTGAAGCCAGGGAAATCCGGCCCGTACGGTTTGCCCGTCGCGGGGTCGATGCTCCTGGGCGCCGTGGTGCCGTAGGAGGATCCCAGAACGTTCGAGGAGACCACGAAAAACCGGTCCGTATCGATCGGACGTCCCGGCCCGGTCATTTTGTCCCAACTGCCGCGGCTGGTTTCCGAAACACCCGCCGGCGCTTTCCCCGGCGCATAGACGCCGGCCGCGTGATGGCTGCTGGTATAGCCATGCGTCATCAGGATCGCGTTCCGCCCGTCGGCGGCGAGTTTCCCGTATGTCTCGTACTCGATCCGCAATTCCGGCAGGATTTTCCCGCTCTCCAGCCTGAAGTTTTTCACGATGGCATGGCGGGTTTCCACCGCGTCGAGGCTTTGGGCATGGGCTGGGATGGCCAGCGTCCACAGCAGCAGTAGGGTAGGAAATAAGCGGCGCATGGCGTTTCCTCGGATTTTCCAAACGATAAACCCAAACCCGCCGCCCTGTCAGCCCGATGCGCCTGGGCCTTCCAGGGCGGGCGACAGGGTCTTTAATTTTAACCAGGTCCGCAGCCAGACGGCGGCGCAGATACAAACGCCGATCAGGATCGGGATTTGGAGGCCGAACCGCTCGGCCGCCGCGCCGTAAATCAGCGCGCCCAGGGCGGGTGCCGCGCGTGTGATCATGCCCCACAGGCTGAGGACTCGGCCCACCATCGCCGGCGCGGCGGCGTTCTGCATCAATGTCTGGCAGGAAATCCCATGCATCGTGGTCGCCGCGCCCATCGCGCCAATGCAAACCACCCCCACCGGAAACCACGGCGTCGCCACGAATCCCGCCGTCGCCAGCGCCAACAGCAACCCGCAGCCGACCGCGATCCGCGTCAGCCCGCCGATACGGCCACGGATCGCCACCAAAAAACCGCCGGCCATCGCCGCGCACCCCATCGTGCTGGCCAGCGTCGCGAGTCCCTCGGGGCCTCGGCCAAACAACAGCGACACATAGGGCGGCAACATCTCACCCACCGCCCGCAAGGTCATCCCCACCGTCGCGGCGAAGAACAGCAATGGCCCAATCCCCGGATGGCGCGCGACGTAGCGCATTCCCTCCACCGCGTCGTGCAGCACCGAGCCGCCGCCGCGCGACCCCATCCGGACCGAAGGATCCAGGCGCAGCATCGTCATCGTGACGCTGGCGTAGAAAAACGCGAAGGCGTTAACGGCGATCGACGGCACGACCCCCCAGGCGTAAATCATCGGCCCGGAAATCGCCGGCCCGATAAAGCGCGCGACATTATACGTCAGACTGTTAAGCGCGACGGCGCCGGGCAAATACCGCCGCGGCACCAGACCCGGCAGCAGACATTGCCGCGCCGGCTGCGCGAAGGTCTCCGCCACGCCATTGCAGAACGCCAGTAACGCCATGTACTCGACCCGGACCGTGCCGGTCAGGATCAACAGCACAAGCAGCACCGACTGCGTCATGGCGACGTACTGCGACACCATGGTCAGCTTCACCCGGTCCATCCGGTCCGCCACCGCCCCGGCGATCGGCGACACCACGACCGAGGGCACCAGCGCGCAGAACGCGATGATACCTACCCACAGCGGGGAATGGGTCAGTTCCCAGGCCATCCAGTCCGTGGCGATCCGCTGAATCCAGGACCCGGTCCAACACACCACGCTCCCGGAATAAAACCACCGCGCGTCGCGCTGCGCCAGAACCCCGCCGATCGCCGAAAGACTGGCCACGCGGCGCGGTCAGCGCTTCGCGGCGGGTGGCGGGACCGGTGCCTGAGAGCGATCCTCGCCGGTCCCGCTGTTACGCTCGCACTCGCGCAAGGTCCGATCGTAGTCGAACTGGCTGGACAACGCCCGGGTCGACAGCCCCGACTGATAGCCGCCCGAATAAGGCGAGTTCATCGCCGGGTTCGGCGCGTAAATCTCCGCCCGATTCCGCCGCTCGTACATCTCGTTCACCCGCTGGCGGCACGCCGCCTGGGTTGCCGCCGTGACCGGAAGGTCCCGCGGCGCCGCGGTCCCGGCGGACCGGTTCGATCCCAGCGGGCCCGGGGAGCATCCGGGCAGGGCCAACATCGCCAGCAGGGGAAGAAAAAGAACGCGCGTCATACGGAAGCTCCTGTCAGGCGGTGGTTGGTGTAGCGGCTCAAACGAGCCCGGAAGCCGGTCTGATCGAACCGGGCCTCCCTGGTCAGCGGTTCGGTCGCGGCGGCGCGCAGCAAGGCGGGATCGGGTTCCGCCCCGTCGCGCGCCAGCCGCATCAACGGCAAAGCCCATGGCGATTGGGCCAGCAGATCGATCAAAGCGAGCAGGCGGAGGCAGAGCGACAGACCGTGGCTCGTGCGCATCCCGTAGATCGAGTCGAGGGCGCCCGCCCAGCAACTGGCGTCGCGATCGGCGAGCACGAGGTCGGAATGCCCGCCGTCGGGGCGGAGGAACCGAAACACCCGCACCGCGCCCCATTGTTCCGCCAGCGCCGCCCGGCTCGCGGCATACCACGCCCGTTCCAGATCGCGGCTGGCGACCGGCGGCAAAGCCTCTGGCGGCAGCGCGACCAGATAGGTCAGGGCGCCATCCGGGCCGATGCCGACACGGATCGGCGGGGGGGAGGGGGAGTCCATTTCCGCGAAGATGAACCTTTGAGACGCGGCGCGCCAGTGTTTCGGCGGCGGCCGGTGTTTCGCGCCCACCCCCCTTTTCCGCCGCCGCCCGCCGCGCCAGTCTGTCTGGGGGAACCGCGTCCGCCACCGGGAGAACTTATCGTGTCGAACGAACTGTACCGCCTGACCGCGACCGAAGCCGCCCGCCAGATCGCCGCGGGCACGCTGAAACCCGCCGATCTCATGGAAGCCTGCCTGGCCCGCATCGCGGAACGCGAGCCCACGATCCACGCCTTCGCTCACCTCGATCCCGCCGCCGCCCGCGCCGCCGTGCCCGGACCTGGCCCGCTGCACGGCATTCCCATCGGCATCAAAGACGTGCTGGACACCGGCGACATGCCGAGCGGCTACGGCTCCCCGATCTGGACCGGCTGGCGCCCCAAAGCCGACTCCGCCCCCGTCGCCTGGACACGAGCGGCCGGCGGCGTGGTCATCGGCAAAACCGTCACCACCGAATTCGCCACACGTAATCCCGGCGCCACCGCCAATCCCGCCAACCCCGGCCATACGCCGGGCGGATCGTCCTCGGGCTCCGCCGCGGGCGTGGCGGACGGCATGTTTCCGCTGGCCTTCGGGACCCAAACCGCCGGCAGCATTATCCGGCCGGCCGCTTATTGCGGCGCCGTCGGCTACAAACCCACCTTCGCCACGATCAATCGCAACGGCATGAAAATCATGTCGGACTCCCTGGACACCGTCGGCGTCATCGCCCGCTCCGTCGCCGACTGCGCCTTTTTCGCCGGCGCCGTCGCGGGCCGGGACCTCGGCGATCCCGACACCCGCCCAGACCGCGGCCCCAAAGCCGGCATGTGCCGCTCTCCGTCATGGGCCGCCGCGGCACCGGAAACACATGCGCTGATGGAACGCGTCGCGGCCGCCATCGCCCATGCCGGCGCCACCGTCGAACAGCGCGAGCTACCGGCCCCCTTCGCCGCCCTGACCACCGCCCATCCCATCGTCATGAACCACGAATCCGCCCGCGCCCTGGGATGGGAACTGGCGCATCGCCCCGATGGCATCAGCGAGGGTCTGATGGAACGCCTGAAGTTCGGCCTCTCCCAATCCGAGACGGCGGTCGCGGACGCCTACGACGTCTTCGCCCGGACACAGGCGGCGTTTCCGGACGCCATGCACGGCCTGGACATCCTGATCACGCCCTCCGCCCCCGGCGAGGCACCTTCCGGCCTGGAATGGACCGGCGATCCGGCGTTCAACTTCATCTGGACCTCCCTGCACGTGCCCTGCGTGAGCGTCCCCGTGGGAAGCGGCCCCAACGGCCTGCCGCTCGGCATCCAGATCGTCGGCCGCCGCGGCGAGGATCGCGCCGTCCTGGCCTGGGCGCGCTGGGTTCAGGCCGCGCTGGACTGAAGCCCGATCCGATACAGAACATGCCGCCGCAACGGACTGTCCGCGGCCACCAGCGGATGGTCGAATTCCCCCGCGCGGGTCATGCCGAGCTTTTCCATGACCCGTAACGACGGCGCGTTGATCGTGGCGGTCATCGCCACGATCTCCGCCAGACCGGCCCGTTCGAACCCGTCGCGCAACGCCGCGGCGGCGGCCTCCGTCGCGTAACCGCGGCCCCACCAGGTGCGATGGAGACGCCAGGCGACCTCGACCGCGGGCGTGAAATCCGCCTCGAATCCAACCCAGGTCAGGCCAACGGCGCCGACGAAGGGAGCGACTCCCGGCGCCTCGACCGCCCATTTGCAAAAGCCGTTCTCTTCGAAATGCTTCTGGCAACGAGCGGCATACGCGTCGCTTTCGGCGCGATCCAGCGTGCCACGCATGAAACGCATGACAATCGGATCGGCGTTTTGCTCCGCGAAGGGCGCCAGATCGGCGGCGCGCCAGGGGCGGAGAATGAGACGTTCGGTGTGGATTCGATCGATCATCGGTTTTCCTCCGACATCCGCCAGCCAAATCGCGGAAACATCCAGCCGAGTTGGGCAAGGATCGTCTCGTTCATCGCCGGCGTCAGCGTGCCGGTCCAACCGCCCGCCACGCCTTTGCGCAGAAACGCGTCCTTCCGTTCGTCGCCTGGTGCCCGTCCGCCGGTTTGCGCCTGAAACGACGCCCGCGCCACGCAGGCCGCGACGATGTCCGGCGCGTCGGAGACCCCCAAAAACCGGAACATATTGGCGGCGCCGAGTTCCGGCGCGCGCCGCAACAATTCGTACGTCACGATCGCGATATCGCGGGGATGGGTTTGTTCCAGATCCAGCATCGCCCGCGCGCCCTGTTCCAGCGAGGGGAGTGCCGCGCGGATGAAGGCGTGTTTGGCGGCGTCTTCGTTCTCCGCCGTGGCGGGCGGGCCGAACAAATGCCATGCCGAGGCCAGAATGTCGCGGGGATCGCGCGCCACGGCGATCAGCCGCGCGCCCGGAAAAATCCGCTTCAACCGGGGAAAAAGAAAGATATTCTCCGGGGTTTTCTCGCCGATCGCACGAATGGTTTCATCCGTGCCGCGGCGGCGGAAGTCCGCCAGGATCGCCGCGCCCAGAAGAAAGTCGGCGTCCTCCTCCGCGGGCAGGGGATAACCGCCGGTATGCGCGAACAGGCGCGTGTTTTTCTCCGCCACCGCCGCGCGCCGGTCCCGCGTCGCCACATCCAACGGTCCGGCGAGGTATTTCTGAAACAGTCCTTCGCCCAGACAGGAAATCTCCGGGTGAAAATCGAGGATTTGCTGCACCCACGTAGTGCCGGACCGGGGGGCGCCGCCGACGAAGAACAATCGCTTCGCGGCGACGGCCGACAGACCATCGAGCACACGAGACCAGGGTTCCATGCGCGAGAGCGCCGATCAGCACTGCATCAGTTCGATGCTCACCCCGTCGGGCGCGGAGACGTAGCAGAGCAGGCTGCCGTTCACGCCTTTTTTCAGCGGCACCGGAAACGCGACGCCTTTGGCGCTTAGTTCCGCGCACAACGCGGTCAGGTCGCCGTCGTACATGAATCCGAAATGATCTGTCCCCAGGGCGTTATGGCTGGAGAAATCGGCATAGGGTTGGATTGGGCGCGCGGGCGCGGGGTCCTCGCCCGGCCGGCGGCCGCGAATCAGGATGGTCGTTCCGCCCAGCGCGACGAAAATCTGTGGCGCGCCACGGGCGATGGTATCGGCGGCGATCGTCGCGCCGAACATGTCCACGTACCAGTTGGCCGAGGCTTTGGGGTCTTCGCTGATAATGTGGACATGATCGAATTTGAACGCGGGGTTGCTCATGTGCGTATCTCCGTGTTTTCGTTGTTCGGCCGTCACCAGGCGTCCACCCAACCGCGCTTCTTCCCTTCGCGCTTTGGCGTGGCCGGCATCGCCCGCAGGCCCGCGACGATCCATTTGCGCGTTTCCGCCGGGTCGATCACGTCGTCGACCTCGTACAACGACCCGACGTTCAGGGCCTTTCCGCGTTCGTATTCTTCCGCGACCAGTTTTTCATACAAGGCCAGCCTTTCGGCGGGACTGGCGAGCGCCGCGAAGGCGCGTTGGTTCCCCAGCTTGACCTTGCCCTCCAGCCCCATGCCCCCGAACTCGCCGGTCGGCCAGGAGACGCAAAAGGCGCCAATTTGCAAATTGCCGCCGCCCATGGCCTGCGCGCCCAGCCCGTACGCCTTCCGCGTGATCACCATGAAGGTCGGCACCGTGACATTGGCGCCGACGACGTAGGCCCGCGCGCAATGCCGGACCAGCGCGGTTTTCTCCGCCTCCGGTCCCACCATGTTGCCCGGTGTGTCGCACAGATACAGCAGCGGCACGTCGTGCGCGTCGCAAAGTTGCATGAACCGCGCCGCCTTGTCCGCCGCGTCGCTGTCGATCGCGCCGCCGAGATGCAGCGGATTGTTCGCGACCACCCCCATCGGCCGCCCTTCCACCCGCAGCAACGCCGTGATCATGCCGAACCCAAATCCCTGGCGCAGTTCCAGCACCGAGCCGGTGTCCGCCAGCGTATGGATCAGTGCTCGCATGTCGTAGGCGCGCATCCGGTTCTCCGGTACCGCGTGCCGCAGAAGATGTTGATCGGCGCAGTCCCAGTCCTTCACCCGGCCCTGGAAATAAGAGAGATATTTGCGCGCCACGAGAGCGCCCTCGCGTTCGTCGGCGACAGAGATATCGACGACGCCGTTGGGCACCTGGATGCTCATCGGCCCCACTTCCTCCGGCCGGTAAACGCCCAGACCGCCGCCTTCGATCATCGCCGGCCCCGCCATTCCGATCGTGGCGTTGGCGGTGGCGACGATCACATCGCAACACCCCAGCAACACCGCGTTCCCCGCGAAACACCGCCCTGACGCGATGCCGACCACCGGCACCAGCCCGCTCAACCGCGGAAACTGATGAAATGTGTCGCTGGTCCCGCCAAGGATCGAAATGAAATCCGGATCGCTGCCGCGCCCGCCGCCGCCTTCGGTGAAGATCACCGTGGGCAGCCGCCATTGCTCGGCGAGTTCGTACATCCGATCCTGTTTCTTATGACTTTTCTTCCCCTGCGTCCCCGCCATGACCGTGTAATCGTAAGCGCCCGCGACGACCCGGCTCGTTTCGTCGGGAAATAAATCCCCGTTGATATGCGCGAGCCCCATGACGAACCCGTCCGCCGGCGATTCGTCGATCAGTTGCGACAGCGGTGTCGTCGTCCGCCTGGCCGCGACCGCGAGCCCGCCATATTCGACGAAGGAGCCGGGATCGACGAGGTCGGCGAGGTTTTCCCGCGCGGTCCGCTGCCCCGTCTTCCGCCGCCGCGCCACCGCCGCCGGCCGCGCCGCGTCGAATGTTTTCTCGCGCCGCGCCAAAACCTCGGCCAGGTCGGGCCGGATCGCGTTGAGATCGATTTTTTGTTCCGCCGCCACAGCGCCATCGGCCTCGCCGGTTTCCTCGACGAACAGCAACGGATGACCTTCGAACACGGTATCGCCGACGGCGACCGTGACCGCGCGCACGATGCCGCCGATGGGGGCGACGATTTCGTGCTGCATTTTCATCGCTTCCATGACCAGCAGGCACTGGCCCCGGCGCACCGTCGCGCCCTCCGCGGCCTCCAGGCTCACAATCGTGCCCTGCATCGGCGCGGGCACCGGGCTTGTGCCGTCCGGTGCGTCGATCTCGGCGGCGAGCCCAGATTCCGGTGGCACCGCGTCGTCCATCGCCACCGCGGTATCGCCGCCTTTGCCCAGCGCCACCACGGCGAGCGGATCGTTCGTCCGCAACCGTATGCCCGCCGTGCGCGGCGCGGCGGGCGCGGCGGCCGGCTCGAACCACAATCTTTGCGCCGGTTCGGCCGCGCTCGCGCGCAGAGCGGCGATGTTCTCCTCGACGAACCGCGTATGCGCGTCGCCGTTCAAAAATCCAGTATTACGCAAAATCGCGCGCAAGAACGGAATATTTGTTTCCGCCCCGGCGATCCGGAATTCCGCCAGAGCGCGTCCGGCGCGTGCCGCGACATCCGCCAGCCGCCCGGAAGGCGCCGTGGCGATTGTCTTCGCCAGTAACGAATCATAGGCCGGATTGGTCCGGTATCCCGCGTAACCATATCCATCCACCCGCAGGCCCGCGCCGCTCGGCGGCTCATACGCGCTCAACACGCCGCCCGCCGGTTTGGCGTTGCCGTCCTCCGTCATGGTTTCCAGATTGACCCGTGCCTGCAAGGCGATCCCGCGAGGCGCCGGGATGTCTTTTTGCGTCAGGCCGATGTCCGCCAGACTCTCGCCGCCCGCCAGCCGCAACTGCGCTTCCACCAGATCCACGCCGGTGATTTCCTCAGTGACCGTGTGCTCCACCTGCAACCGCGCGTTCGCTTCGATGAACGCGATTTCCGCGTCGTCACCGTTATTCGTGGCATCCACCAAAAACTCGAACGTCCCCGCGCTCCGGTACCGCGTCGCGCCCGCCAGCCGCACCGCCGCGTCCAGCAACCGCGCCCGTGTGCCCGTGGCGAGGCCGGGTGCCGGCGCGATCTCGATCAGCTTCTGGCGCTGGCGCTGCACGCTGCATTCGCGCTCCCACAAATGCGCCACCGCGCCGGAGCCATCGCCGATCGCCTGCACCTCGATATGCCGTGCGCGCGGGAATAGGCGCTCGACATAGAGATCGCCATTGCCAAACGCCGCCAGTGCCTCGGCCCGGCACCGTTCGAACGCCGCGGCGAGATCGTCCAGCGCGCGGACCGGCCGCATACCGCGCCCGCCGCCGCCCGCGATCGCCTTGACCATGACCGCGGCGTCCGCGCCCAAACCCGCCATGAACGCGCGCGCGGTGGCGAGATCGGTGGCGCCGCACGTGCCGGGCACGACGGGCACCGCGTGACGTTCGGCGAACGCGCGCGCGGCGGCCTTGTCGCCGAACAACTCCAAACTCGCGGGCGTGGGCCCCACGAAGATCAGGCCGGCTTCCTCGCAGGCCCGCGCGAAGGCGGCGTTCTCAGCCAAAAACCCATACCCCGGATGCATCGAATCGCACCCTGTCTCCCGCGCCGCCGCGACGATCCCGGCGGCATCCAGATACGCGGCGACCCCCCGGCCTTTCAGCGCCCAAACCTCATCCGTCCGCCTGGTGTGGAGCGAGGCGGCATCGTCCTCCGCATGCACCGCGACCGTGGCGATGCCCATGGCGGCCGCGGTGCGGGCGATCCGGATGGCGATTTCGCCGCGATTGGCGATCAATAATTTTTTCAACGGCATTGTCCGACATTCCCTTCCCGCGTCACCGCGCGGCCGTGCTCACCCCCACCCTGTGACACTCCGCCGCCGCCCGCAACATCGAGGTTGGGCTGGACGAGGCACCGGGGCTTCGCCCCAGACCCCACGAGGGGCGCTGCCCCTTCGAACCCCGCCAAGGCAGGGCCTTGGATGCCAATCTGTTGGGGGAGATGAAGAAGGGGGCCATCCGAGACGTCGCGACATCCGTGTAGGCCCCCTTCTTCATCTCCCCCATTAAACGGATCCAGGGCCCCCGCCCTGGTGGGGGCGAGGGGCAAAGCCCTCGCGGGGTCTGGGGGGTACAAACCGGGCACATGGTTAACACTCTGGACCGGGCACATGGTTAACACGCGTGCGTCCGGCGTCCGGAGGACCCCCCGATGCCCTGGACCGAGCGAAGCGCGATGGATTTACGTTTATGTTTCATTGCCGCGCATACGCGCGACG
>CANJJS010000065.1 GCA_947474705.1 Acetobacteraceae bacterium
GGCGCGGGCGGAAGGGCCGTGAAGAACAGCAGGATCATCGCGCAGACCGGCAGGATCGGCAGATACATATAGGTCGCGAGGAAGTGATGGTCCGGCACCATATCGTAGGTGCGTTTGACCATTTCCGGCCCCACGATGGCGGCGATGACTCCGCCCGCCAGCACCAGCGAGATCGCGCGCGGACGGGCCTCGGGCGAGGCGACTTCCGCCGCCGCGAAGCGCAGGTGATGCGACACACCCAGCCCGATCCCGGCCGGAAAGGCGCCGAAAGCATAAAGCGGGAAATTCTCGAGGTAGATGCCCGTGGCGAAGGTGACGCTGCCCAGCATCGCGATGGAGCAACCCATCCAGAACCCCGCCTTGCGGCCGAACTTCGCGAAGACGATGCCGGCGGGAACAGAGGCGCACATGACGCCGATCTGCTGGATCGCCATGGGCAGCGTGTTCAGCCCGGAGCCGCCGGTCAGCTTGTACCCGACCAGCGAGGCCATGATCGTCTGTCCCGACATCACGGTGTTCATGATCGCCTGACAGACGAACAGCAGCCATACGTTCCGGTTCATGCGCGCGACGTTCCCTTGGCTTCGTTTTCTCTGGGGCCAGGCTAAAAATGGCTCCAGCCGCCTTTCGCCAGAGTAAGCGGTTCTCCGTCCGCCCCCAATACCGTGACATGGGATGCGCCGGGGTGAAAGACGCCGATCTTTGTCACGGGGACGCCAAGGACGGCGGCGGCGTCGCGTAACGCGGATTCCTTGGCTGGCGGCACCGCCATCAGGACCTCGTAATCGTCGCCGCCTGTAAGACAGGTTTCCAGCCACGCCGCGCCCGCCGCGCGGGCCTGTGGCGACAGTGGGACATCCGCCGCCTGGATCGTGGCGCCCAACCCGCTGGCCCGGCAGATATGGCCAAGGTCCTGAACCAGCCCGTCGGACACATCCATCGCCGCCGAGGCCACGCCTCCGATCCCCAGCCCCACCCGCGGCCGGGGCAGCCGGTAACGCCCCGCGAGATAGCCGTCGGGATCGTCGAGGCGGCCCGTCGCGGCGAGCAGGCCGAGCGCGCCGTCGCCGATCGTGCCGGTGACCCAGATGCCGTCGCCGGCGCTGGCGCCGAAGCGGTGAACGGCCATGCCGGGGGCGGTGTGGCCGATAATGGTCAGCGACAGGGAGATGGGGCCCGGTGTGGAGGTTGTGTCGCCTCCGAGGAGCGTGACGCCGTATTGGGCCTGGTCATGGGCGAGCCCGGCAGAGAAACCGGCGAACCAGGATTCCGGCGTGCCGCGCGGCGTTGAGACGGTCATCAAATACCCCAGCGGCGTCGCCCCCTTGGCCGCGAGATCGGACAGGTTCACGCGCAGCAGCTTCCGCCCCACCAGGTCCGGCGGATCGTCCGGCAGAAAATGCACGCCCGCGACCATCGCATCCACCGTCAGCACCAGATCGCGTCCGGGTGGCGGAGTCAGCAACGCCGCGTCGTCCCGCAGATCCAGCGACCCCGGACCGGCGAGCGGGCGGAAATATTTGCCGATCAGCGAAAATTCGGGGGGGAGCGCGTCAGACATTTCGCGGTGCCGGGATCAAAACCCTGTCCGCGTTGGCGCGACCTGGTAATGTTTTCGCGGAAACTCCTCAGTATAACTCCGCAACGTCTTACCGGCCCGTGTGCCCATGTCGCGGTAGGGTTTGGCTTTCAGCTTCGCCACGTCGAGGTCGATCCCATGGCCGGGGGTCGTTGGCAAATCGACAAAACTGTCTTGCACCACCAGAGGCTGGATCGCGATCTCGTCGCAGGCGGGTTTCAGATTAATAAAACATTCCGCCAGCCAGAAATTCGGAATCACCGCCGACAACTGCACCGTCGCGGCGAGGCCGATCAACGTCGAATTGTAATTGTGCGGCGACATGGCGACGGCATGCGGTTGCGCCATGGCGGCGATGTCCAGCATCGCGCTGATTCCCCCGCAATTGCAGATATCCGGGTTAATGATATCCGCCGCCCGCGCCGCCAGAGCCTGCGCGAACCCCTCCTTGGAATAAATCGCCTCGCCCGTCACGATCGGCACACCCGGCATCGCGCGGCGGGTTTCCGCGACCAGTTCGATATTGTCGCACAGGCTCGGCTCCTCGTACCAGCCAATGTCGAACTCGGCGAGCCGCTGACCAATCCGGATCGCGTGCATCGGCGCGAGACGGCGATGCACCTCCACCAAAAGCCCCATGTCCGGGCCCAGAGTCTCGCGCATCCGCCGCACATAACGGACGACATGATCTTCGTCTTCCTTGTGAATCCAACTGCGCCACGGACCCGGAAACGGGTCCCATTTCAGCGCGGTGAACCCCGCCTCCTTCACCTTCAACGCGCGTTCCAGATTTTGCTCGATCGACTCCGTCCCCGACGACCATCCATTGGCATAGACTTTCACACGCTCCCGCGACGGCCCGCCAAGGATATTATACAGCGGTTGCCCCGCCGCCTTGGCGACAATGTCCCACATCGCGATCTCGATCGCGCTCCACGCCGAGAGCAAATCCAGCGACGCCCTCCGCATCGCGAAATCCTCGAATATCACCTGGGCGCTATGCCTTATGGAATGCGCGCTCCGCCCGATCATGTATTTCGCCATGACCTGGAGCAAATGTTCGATCACCTGCTCCTTGCCAGGCGTGACGTAAGCCTCGCCCCAGCCATGCACGCCGGATTCGGTTTCGACGCGGCAGAACAGGAGGTTCTTCGCCACGCCGGGGTCGAACAGGAAGGTTTCGATGCGCGCGATTTTCATGGGGCGGTCTCCTCTTGCGTGCCGTGGCCTTAGGTTTACGCCCAGCGGGACATGGGGGGCAAATACGGCGGGCGCTTGTTTGCTTTCGGGGGCGCGCCGGTTCGGGTAAGATGGCCCCGGCCGCGCGAGAGTGTCGCGGTCCGGAGGCAGACATGAGCGAGCGCGCCGTCCGCGGCATGACCATTCTCGAGTTTCTCGCCTGGCAATCGGGGCAACGGGACCGGTACGAGTTGGTGGATGGCCGGCCCGTCGCCATGACCGGGGCGCGGCTCCGTCACGATCGGGTGACGGGAAACGCCTTCGGGGAAATCCGCCGTCAGTTGCGAGCGAACGGAAATCCTTGCGATGCCTTTACGGCGGACATAGCCATCGTCACGCCCTCCGGGAACGTGCGTCGGCCGGACATGAGCGTCTTATGTCCGCCATTCGACGACGAGGCATTGACGACGGACCGGCCTCGCCTGGTCGTGGAAGTGCTTTCCGAATCCACCGCGCAAATCGATCGGCTGGTGAAACTGGGCGAATACCAGTCGATCGAAACTCTGGATTATATCGTTTTCGCCGACCCCACCCGCGTCGATGTCGGGGTCTGGTATCGCGACGACGCGCGGCTCTGGCGGAATCGCGTGTTTCAGGATCTGACGGCGGCCGTCGAAATGCCGGCGCTCGGTCTCTCGGTTGGGCTGGCATCGCTTTACGAGCGGGTGTCGCTTCCGCCCAGGCCACGGCTTCGCCTGATGTGGGACGAGGAGGAAGAGAGCCAGCCGCCGGGCAGGGCCTGATTTCCACGAAATCTTCGGTCAGGGTCTCAGTTCGATGTGGATTGGGACGCACAGGCCATCGTCGTCGTGGCAAATGGCGGCGTCGATCGCTTTGATGGATTTTTGACCGACCGGAATCGAGGCGCCGCGTTCCGTGCCCGGGGGCAGGCGCGTGACGCAGGACGATCGATCCGCGAACGAGATTTCCGTTTCGATCTCCCGGTTGAGTTTCATTCCGGGGCGCATCGGCCACAGCACCAGGCGGCCATTTGGCGCGGCCACCGCCAGTCCGTCGGCCTGCCACTGGATCGGCGGCCGTTTGGCCTCGGCCGCCGAAGCCGTCGTGCAATTCTCGGCCGCCTGTGCCGCGCCTGCCCAGAGTGTGGCGAGAATGACTGGTAAGATACGGTTCACGCGGTTCCGGTTTCCCGCTGGATCGCGGGCCAGATCGTTTCAGTCCAGCCCCGGATAGCGGTGGCCCCGCGAATATATTGGTTCGGCCTCGCCAGCACGAACAATGGAGAATATTTGGTCAACGGCAGGTAAGGGGCCCGATTATCCACCCTCGCCGCGTCGCGCGCCCAGCGATATTCGGCGGGCCAGATACTATCGACGCCGCTGCCCTGTTTCAGGGAGAACGAGTTGAGCATAATAAACCGAAGGCGTGCCCGTGCTTCGGATTTTTCGAAAACCGGTTTGTATTTGTCCTTCCATTCCCGGCAGGGAGGGCAATCGGGCGCTGTCACCATGAACAGCATGGGCGCGGAGGCGGGGAGGGCGGCCTCTTTCGCCGCGGCCTCGCCGGTCGCGTAAGTCGGGGGGATGACGTGGCCCAGATCGACCTGTGTTGGCGCGCATGCGGCCAGCAAGACCGGGAGACCGACCATGCCATGAGTCACCAGGGAGCGGCGCGACATGCCCGCGATACGATCTCCACTCGAAATCATGACATTCTCCATTTTGACCGCGGGCTGTCCGCGACAGGGATAGGGGTATCTCTTCACATAGGCCGGCTTTCGTCAACGTACATGCTGCCACCCTTGCATGCCCAGAGCGGTAGGTCTCTCATCCCCGCCACACAAACCGGAGGACACGATGCAATTCGAACAAATCAAATACGAGGTGAAGGGCACCACCGCCATCATCAGCCTCAACCGCCCCGAAAAGCGCAACGCCCTCAGCGGCCAATTGTTGCGCGAACTGAACGCCGCGCTGAAGGAAGCCGACGAATACAACCCCGTCCATTGCGTGATCCTGCGCGGCGAGGGCCCGCATTTCTGCGCCGGCGCCGATCTGAACGAATATTCCGCCGGCAAAGGCCCGGATTACCGCGGCCGCGCCGAGATCGACGACGACGTCTGGCGCCTGGAACAGGGACAAAAACTCCGCGTCGAGTTGTTCGATATGCACAAGCCGGTGATCGCCCAGGTGCATGGGACATGTATTGGGATTGGGACGGAACTGGCGTGGTTCTGCGATATGATCATCGTCGCCGACGACGCGCGGATCGGGTTTCCGCCGGTGCGCGACCTCGGCACCCCGCCTGGCAGCATGTGGCTGTATCACTGCGGCCCGCAATGGGCGAAACGCCTGTTGCTTACGGGCGACGCGCTGACGGGCAAGGACGCCGCGGAAATCGGCCTCGCGCTGAAATCCTACCCGGCGGACCAACTGGAAACGGAAGTCATGCGGCTCGCGGACCGGATGGGCCTCGTCGATCCCCACCTCCTCTCCGCCAACAAACGCCTGGTCAATCTGGGTCTGGAACTGATGGGCGCCCGCACGTTGCAACGCATCGGCGCGGAGATCGACGCGCGCGGCCACCTCGCCCCCATGGCGATGGCGTTCAAGGCGACGATGCGAGAGCACGGGGTGAAGCACGCCTTCCAGAAGCGCGACTCGTTGTTCGGCAGCGGTTATGCCAGCGTGAAGGGACGCGATCCCGACTGACCTCGCCTGACCTCCGCCCGGCAATTCCCGCCGGGCGGAAGCTGCCGCCTGGGCCGCCACCACCCGGGCGGATCACGAAAATCTCAAACATTTCCAGGCGATCCATTCCGGCACGCGGCTTGCGTGGGACCCCGTCAGCAATGCACGGGAGCCTACACCATGTCACTGTTTGGAGCGATGAACAGCGCGATCAGCGGCCTGGCCGCGCAATCCGACGCGTTCGGCAATATCAGCGATAACGTCGCGAACAGTCAGACCGTCGGTTTCAAACGCGTCGATACCCATTTCGTCGATTACCTCACGACCAGTTCCGCGATCACCAACGACCCCGGCGCGGTGGTGGCGCGTCCCGATTACGTGAACAACGTGCAGGGGACGGTGACGCAGACGGACGGGTCGCTGAACCTCGCGGTGGCGGGCTCGGGGTTGTTCGCGGTGTCGCAGCAGACGGGCGTGTTGAACGGTGTCCCGACATTCAATCCGCAACAGTATTATACACGCGCGGGCGACTTCGCGCTGAACAAGGATGGATATATCGTCAATTCCGCTGGTCAGTTCCTGAATGGCTGGCTGGCCAATCAAACCACGGGCGCGGTCAGCCAGAACCAGATCGTGCCCATCCAGATCGCGCAGACCGTGCTAAATCCCGTCGCCACCGGAAATGTCGTGCTGTCGGCGAACCTGCCGGCGACGCCGACAGCGGGCACCGGGACCCCGGCGTCGCCGATCTCGTCCGATATCACCGTTTACGACGCGCTCGGAACCGCCCACACCGTCAGCCTGGGCTGGGTCCAAAACGCCGCCAACGACTGGACGGTGTCCATCTCCGCGCCGGATGCCGCGACACCCGCCATCGGATCGGCGAACGTGCAATTCGGCGCCACCAGCGGCAGTCCCGTGCCGGCCGGCACGGTCGGCCAGATCGGCGGCGTCACCGGGGCCGTCACGTCGCCGGGTTACGCGGCGGGCACCGCGGCGGTGATGGATCTCACGATGGATTTCGGCACTGGCGCGCAGACGATTCAACTGAGTCTGGGCCTCTACGGCGGGTCCACGGGCGTGACCCAATACGCGGGGACAGCGTATAATCTTCAGGGTTTAACACAGGACGGCGTGCCGCCCGGCAGTTATTCCGGCGTGACCGCGCAGGCGAACGGCAATATCATCATCAATTACAACAACGGCCAGACCCGCACGATCGCGCAGGTGCCGTTGATCCTCTTCAACAATCCCAACGCGCTACAACGCCAGAACGGCCAGTCCTTCACCGCGACCATCGCCTCCGGCACCCCGCTGGCGGAACCCGCGAGCATCAACGGGGCGGGAAACCTCGTCACCAGCTCGGTGGAAAGCTCCAATGTCGACATCGCCTCGGAGTTTTCGAAATTGATCGTGGCGCAACGCGCCTATTCCGCGAACACGAAGGTGGTCACGACATCCGACGACATGTTGCAACAAACCATCGACATGAAGCGGTAACCGGAGATGGGTCTCGACGCCGCGTTATCGATCGCCAGCAACAGCCTCGCGAATATCCAAACCCGCCTGTCGCTGGTGTCCAACAATGTCGCCAACGCCGCGACGCCGGATTACACGCGCGAGACGTCGTCGCAGGAAAACCTCGTCGCGGGGTCCGTGGGCATGGGCGTGCGCGGGCTGGGCGCGGCCCGGGCGGTGGATGCGGCCTTGCAACAATCGGTGTTCGCGCAGAGCACCACGGTCAGCGGCCTGAAAACGACCGCCGCCGGGCTGGCGGGCGTGGACGCCGTGCTGGGAACGCCGGGCCAGGGCAGCGATCTCGGCGGCCTGCTGGGCAAGGTTCAGGACGCGTTTTCGTCGCTGATGCTCGATCCGTCCAACGGACCGGGTCAGGCGGCGGTGGTGGCGGCCGCGCGCGGTCTGACTGGCGGGATCGGCGCGTTGAGCACCGCGTACACCCAGCAACGGCAGGCGGCGCAGGACACCATTGTTTCCGCGGTCGATAGGATGAACACGCGGCTGTCGCGGGTGGGTTCGCTCAGCAGCCAGATCGTCGCCGCGCGGTCCGCCGGTCAGTCCTCGGCCGATCTGGAAAACCGGCGCGATACCGAAATTCATGCGTTAAGCGATGTGCTGGGCATCAAGACCCTGGCGCAACCGAACGGCGACATGATCGTGACGACGTTGTCCGGCACGCAGTTGCCGACGCGGGCCGCGACCGGTCCGGTATCGACATCGAACGCGGTCCTTGGGCCCGAGGCCTATTATCCCGGAGGCGGTTTGCCGCCGATTTCGGTGAACGGGGTGGATATCGCCGCGCGCATTCAAGGCGGCGAACTTGGCGCCGCGATCGCGTTGCGGGACAAGACGTTGCCGGGTTTTCAGGCGGAGCTCGACGCGTTTTCGTTTTCCCTCGCGACACGGTTCGACACCCAGGGGGTGACGCTGTTCACGGATCCGTCGGGCGCGGTGCCGACGGGCGGCGGGAGCCCAACGCAAACCGGTTATGTTGGGTTCGCGAGCATTATCCAGGTCAATCCCGCGGTCGAGGCGAACATGACGCTGATCCGCGATGGCACGCACGATGTCGCGGGCTCGCCGGCCGGGCCGTCGGCGTTCACGGTTAATCCCGCGGGCGGGCCGGCCGGGTTCGACCGGGCGATCGATCGCGTGTTGAAATTCGCGCTTGGGAAGGAAGCACAATCCGGTGTGCCATGGCCCGCCGAGGCGGCCTCGGGCCTGGGCCCAGGCGGCACGTTAAGTGTGAGTTACGCAATGCCGGCCTCGCTGGCCGATCATGCCGCCGTGCTGGTTTCGGCGCAGGCCGGGGTCAGCGCCGCGGCTTCGGGACAGCTTGAGTCGGAACAGGCGGTGCAGACGGTTCTGACCAAGACGCTCGCCGATAAGTCCGGCGTGAACATGGACAAGGAAATGGCCGACATGATTCAGTTGCAGAACGCTTATGGCGCGAACGCGCGGATTATCGGCATGGTGCAGTCGATGTTCTCGCAACTGTTGCAGGCCGTGCAATGAGCGGATCGATCGGCGCAGCCGGCGGTAACGCCGCGCTGACGGTTTTGATCGCCGACTCGGCCGCGACGAAGCGGCGTTTCGATACGCTGACGGCGCAAGCGGGAAGCGGTTTGATTTCCAACACTTTCTCCGGTCTGGGCGCCTCGGCGCCGGTGGCGTTGCGGTTACGGCCGCGTGTTGAGTCGCTGAAAGCCGCGCGGGGCAACATCGACGCCGCCGCCGGGCCGGCGCGGGTTACGCAGGCCGCCATGACTCAGATCCAGTCGATCGCGTCGAATTTGCTGGCGCGGCTGCCCGCGATGAACGGGATCAACCCGGCCGGGATCGACGCCATCGCCGCGTCCGCCCGCGCCGATCTTTCGCGGGTGGGCGAGTTGCTGAACAGCCAGTTCGGCGGCGCCTATGTTTTCGCCGGACAGGACAGCGGAAATCCGCCGGTGCCGAATCCCGATCGCATTCTGTCGACCGGTTTTTTTACCCAGATCGAGACCGCGGTCGCGGGTTTGGCCGCCAATGGCGCGGCCGCGACCACCGCCGCGACTCTGGCCGCCGCCGCGTCGAACGCGCCGGGTACCTCGCCGTTTTCCGATTTCATGTCGCGGGGGCCCGGGACCGCCACGCCGCCGTCGGTTTCCTTGGGCGACGGCGGAACCCGCCCGGTCGGATTGCTGGCCAGCGAAAACACCAACGCGATTTCGTCGGGATCGTCGACCACGGGTTCCTATATGCGCGACCTGATGCGGGCGCTGGCGACGGTGGGGTCGCTGACCAGCGCGCAGGCGGGCGATCCGAATTTCGCGACTTTGATTTCCGACACGCAGGTGAGTGTCGGTGGCGCGATTTCGGCGATGGCGACGGACGTGGGTATTCTTGGCGAGCGTCAGGCGGCGTTGACCGCGACGCAAACAACGCTGGAAGACACGGAACTCGCGTTGACCGCGCAATTGTCGCCGGCGGAAAATGTCGACATGGCCTCGACTTTATCGGAGCTGACGCAGACGCAAACGCGATTGCAGGCTTCCTATCAACTGATTTCGTCGGCGAACGCGATGTCGCTGGTGAAATTTCTTCCGGGCGGATGACGATTTACGGGCGGCTTTCACCGTTCGTTAATCTTTTTCCGTCATCGTCTGTTCACTCCCAGGGAAAAACCCTGAACCGCGTAACCTTGGACCAGGTAGGTAACAAGCCATGGCTCTGTCCTCTGTAAATACAAATATGAGCGCGATGGTCGCGCTGCAATCGCAGCAAAACACAAATCGCGAGTTGCAGACGATTCGAAAGCAGGTTTCGACCGGATTTCGTGTGGCGGATGCCGTGGATGACGGCGCGGCTTACGCGGTGGCGCAGTCGATCCGTTCCAGTGTCGGGGCGTTGACCAGCGCCAATCAGCAGCTTGGCAGTGTGCAGGGTTTGTTGCAGACGACGAAGGCGGGGCTGAACGACACGTCGAATACGATGTCGACGATGCGCACCGTTTTGGTCAAGTTGTCGGACAGCACGACCACGGGCGCCGACCGGACGAACTACATACAGCAGTATAACTCGCTTCTGGCGAACGTGAAGACGTTCATTCAGGACGCGAATTACAACGGCAAGACGTTGATTGGCGATCTCAGCGGCAGTAACGGCACGTTCAGCCGTGTCGCCGTTGCCCGTAACGAGGTTGGTTCGACTTATGGCATCGCGACCTTTTCCGGGTCCGCGTTGTATGGTTCGATCGCGTTCACGTCGACGCAGATGCAGGGCGCGGCGACGGTGGCGGCGTTGATTTCGGCCAGCGGGACGTTCATCAACCAGTTCAATTCGTTGAGCAAGGCGTTGAACACGGTGGGCGCCGAGGTCAATTATGTGAACAATCAGGTCAGTTACAATACCGATAAGATCGACGCGTTGAACGCCGGTGTCGGGTCTTTGGTGGATGCCGATCTGGCGAAAGAGTCGGCGCAGCTTCAGGCTTTGCAGATCCGCCAGCAGCTTGGCACGCAGGCGTTGTCGATCGCCAACCAGGCTCCGGCGGCGTTGTTGAGCCTGTTCAAGTAACAAGAACCGGAACGCGCGGCCGGCGGGCGGGTCATGTTCCGCCGGTTCGCGAAAAAAACCCAGGAAAAATGGAAGGCGCGCATGTCCGGATTGGTCTTAGAGCTGCGCCCAGGCGAGGCGATGATCATAAATGGGGCCTTGGTGAGGTTCCGTACGCGATCCCGGATCGAATTGGTGGCGAAGGCCCGGTTCATGTTCGGCAAGCAGATCATGGCGCCCGAGCAGGCCGATACTCCCGCCCGTCGAATTTATTTCGCTCTTCAATCGGCTTATGTCGGGGAAGAGGAAGAACGGGCCCAGGCGCTCGCGGTGGCGCACGAATTGATCGCGGCGTTCAAGGCCGCGACCACGTCGGCGCTGGCGCGGGACATTCTCGATCGCGCCGAGGCGGCGGCGGCCGAGGACAATTGTTACCTCGCGCTGAAGCTGGCGCGGCGGATCATGAACCACGAGGACACGGTGCTGGGACGGACACCATTGGGCCGGACGGTTCCGGATGCCGAGGGTTTCGTGCCGCCGCCTCCTCCGCCGCGGCGTGTTCCCGAAAGGATGAGCGAAGTCCATGTCTAGTTTGACGTCGGCCAATCTCGCTTATGCGCGGGCGGCGGTCGCCCGGACTCCGCGGCAGCAGGAGGCCGATGTGTTTCGGCTGATCATTGCCCGATTGCAGGCGGCGCGGCGGGCGAGTCCGATGGAGCGGGTTCGCGCGCTGGCCGACAACCGGCGGCTTTGGATGGCGGTGTCGGATCTGGCCCGCGATCCCGGAAACGCGTTGCCGCCGGAAACCCGTGCCGGCATCGTTTCGATCGGTTTGGCCGTGCAAAAGGAAATGGACGCGGACGCGCCCAATTTCGACTTTCTGATCGCTGTTAACAAGAACATCGCCGACGGTCTCGCCGGCGATTCCTGAGACTTCTTCCCGCAACCAGCCAAAAAGGCAAAACAATGGAACTCGCGTTCGAACCCGTGGATACCGGCGCGCTGATGGCGCGCGCGGAAGCGTTGATCGACCAGGGTCGTCCCGGCGCGGCCTTTGCTGGCCGCCGTCCGGGGGGTCATGGCGCCGTCGTCCGGGCTGTCCGTTCTCGCCGCGCGGCTCGCGTTGAGCGATGGAGAGCTCGACGCGGCGGCAAGCGAACTGGACCAGGCGTTGGTGCTGGAGCCGGAGCATACGGGCTTACGCAAATGCCGCGCGGAGTTGCGCCGCCGGCGGGGCGATCTGGAGGGTGCCACGCGCGACGCGGCGGAAGCGGTGATCGGGGATCGGCATGATTCCGGCGCCAAGGCGTTGCTGGGTGTTTTGTTGACTGAAATCGGCCGGCCCATCGACGCCATCGCGTGCCTGACCGAGGCGGTCTCGGCGGAGCCGGGGGATGTCGCCTATCGGGAGGCATTGGCGCAGGCGTGGACGGCGGCGGGCGACATGGACACCGCGTTCGCGATCCTGTTGGACGGAATTTCCGTGGCGCCCGGCGCGGCGGTTTTGCGGAACGCGGCCATTTTGCTGTGCATCCGGCGCCGGGATTTCGCGCGCGCGGCGGAGATGGCGGAGCAAAGCCGCCGCGACGGCGCCGCGGACGCCACGACCTTCGGATTGCGGGGCCATGCCTTGTCCAGCGACGGGCGGCACGAGGAGGCGGCTTTGGCCTACGGAGAGGCACTGAAACTCGCGCCGGGCGACGCCTACGTGCGCCACCTCGTGGCCTCCGCCGGCATCGCCTCGACCGCGCCACGGGCACCGGACGATTACGTGCGCACATTGTTCGATGGCTACGCCGAACGGTTCGAATCCCATCTCGTTTCGCTGGGCTACCGTATCCCCGGTCTTGTCCGCCGTCATATCGAGGCATTCGCGGCGGAGGCGGACATCGGGCCCATCCTCGATCTCGGCTGCGGCACCGGCCTGGTCGCGCTGGCGGTGTCCGACCTCGATGTGGGTCCTTTCACCGGCATCGATCTGTCCGCGCGCATGCTGGACGAGGCACGCGCGAAGGGGCTCTACGCGGACCTGCGGGAAGCGCAATTGCCCGCCGCGCTGTACGAGGACTCCGCGCGCTGGAACCTGATCGTGGCCGCCGACCTTCTTTGTTACTTCGGCGCGTTGGAAGAGATCATGGACGCGGTCCGCGCGCGCCTGACCGAGGGCGGGCGTTTCATCCTGTCCGTCGAGGAACTGTTGCCCAATCGCGACGGCGAACTCGGTGGCAACGGCGATTGGGCCTTGGGCCGGCAAGGGCGTTACGCGCATGCCGCCACCTATCTCGCCTCCGCGGCGGATGCGGCGGGGTTCCATTGTCTGTCGCTGGAACGGGAAATCCTCCGGTATGAGGCGGGCGGCCCGGTCACGGGACTGCTCGCGGTGCTGGCGCGGCCCCGCTCCGATGCCTGACGGGGACTGGACGCGCCGCCTGGCTGTCCCGGCGCCCTCCCAGACCCTCAACCGCGCGCTCGATCTGGCGCGCGCGGGGGAGGTGGCTCAGGCCCAGACGCTGATGCGCGCGCTTGGCCGCCTGTGGCCCGACTGGGACGAGCCGCCGTTCCGCCTGGCGCAAAGCCTGCGGGCGCATGGCGAGCGGGAGGACGCGGTGCTCGCCTTCCGCGCCGCTCTGGCACTGAACCCCAATCGCGAACAGGCGCTGCTCGCGCTGGGCGCCCTGCTGCTGGAAATGGGCCAGGCCCAGGACGCGCTGGCGCCGCTGTTGCGGTACTGTGGCCTTGCCCCGCGCGGACCCGACGGATGGGCCACCCTTGCCCGCGCATTCCTCGAAACCGCCGACTGGGCCTGCCCTTGGCGCTTTGGCTCATGCGCAACGCCAGGCACCGCGCGATATCGGTCTCGCGCATCGTCTGGCGGAGGCCGCGATCGCCGCCGGTCAGGGCCCGCGCGAAGCCGCGCGGCTGGAAGCCCAAAGCATGGGCGATCCGATGAATCCGGTGCCGCATATCGCCCGCGGGCTTATCCTCGACCGTCTGGGCATGCTCGACCCGGCGATCGACGCGCTGGAAGCCGCGGTGGCGCTGGCACCCAATGCGAAGGAACCTTTGCGCGTGCTGGCGGGCGTGCTCAGCCGGACCAGCCGGGCGAAGGCGGCGGAGGAGGCGTTGCGGAAAGCGCGCGCGAACGACCCGGACGATCCCGCCCTCATGAACGATCACGCCGCCGTCCTGATGCGGCTGCACCGGCACGCGGAGGCGCGGGACCTGCTGACCGCCGTGCTGCGCGAGCATGGGCCGCATGCCTCGGTGCTGTGCAACCTCGCGAACGCCACGACCTGTGTGGGGTTGCAGGTGGAGGCGGTCGAACTGGCGCACGCGGCGATCGCACAGGAGCCCGGGGCGGTGCTGCCAAGGCGGGCTTTGGCGAACACGATGCCGTATCGCGATGGCGTGACCGGCGCGGAATTGCTCCAGGCGGCGAAAGATTGCGCCGCGATCCTGCCGCGCGGCGACCTGCCGCCTTTGGTCCGGACCGGTCCGCCGCACCGGAAACTGACGGTCGGGCTGTTGTCGGGCACGCTGCGCACCCATCCCGTGGGCTGGCTGACCGTCGCGGGGTTCGAGCATCTGGATGCCGAACACTTCGACATCGTCTGCCTGTCCCGCGCGCCGGAGCCCGGCGATCCCATTTCCTGGCGGTTCCACACCCGCGCCCGGTCGTGGGAGGACGTGTCTCGTCTCGACGACGCGGCGCTGGCGGAGCACGCGCGGTCTCTGAACCTCGATATTCTGATCGATCTGGGCGGGCATGGCGACGCGGCGCGGATGACCGCCTGCGCGCGGCGGCTGGCGCCGGTGCAGATCAAATGGGTGGGGATGCAGAACCATTCCACCGGCCTCGCCGAAATGGACTGGTTCCTCACGGATCGCTGGGAAACGCCGCCCGGGTCGGAAGGCCTGTATTCCGAGCGGATGCTGCGCCTGCCGGATGGGTATGTGTGTTACAGCCCGCCACCGCACGCGCCGGATGTCGCGCCGCCGCCGGCGCTCCGGAACGGCCATGTCACGTTCGGGTGCTTCAACAACATCGCCAAGATCGTGCCGCGCGCGATCGCCGCGTGGTCGGAGATTCTCCGGCGCGTGCCGGACTCGCGACTGATTCTGAAAACGCACCAACTGGGAGACGCCGCCACGGCGAGGCGCTTCCGGGAACGGTTCGTTTCGCACGGGATCGATCCGGGGCGGATCGAAACCCGCGGGTCCTCGCCGCACCGGGCGTTTCTGGCCAGTTACAACGACGTCGACATCGTGCTCGATCCCTTCCCCTATTGCGGCGGGCTGACGACGTGCGAGGCGTTGTGGATGGGCGTGCCCACTTTGACGCTGCCCGGCGAGATTTTCGCGTCTCGCCACTCCGCCAGCCACATGAGCAACGCGGGATATCCGGAGTGGGTGGCGAAGGACCTCGACGAATACATCGCGATCGCCATCGCGCGCGCCTCCGACGTCGCGGGGCTGGCGGCGGCACGCCAAACGATGCGCGACCGCGTCAGGGCCAGTCCGTTGTGCGACGCGCCGCGGTTCGGGCGAGCGTTGGGCGCGGCGCTACGCCACGCCTGGACCGCGGTTTGACTCCTGCTCGTCTCGGCGGGGGCGGGCCAGCAGGGAGTCGATGGAATCGCGAAGAGTCGTCTCGCCCGCCAGCAGCGCGGCGACGGCGGCGCAGATCGGCATGTCCACGCCCTTGGCGCGCGCCATCAACGCGGGCGCGGTGGCGACGCCTTCGGTGACCGCGCGGCGGGAGGCCAGGATCGACGCGAGTGTCTCGCCCCGGCCCAGAGACAGGCCGAGCGAAAAGTTCCGGCTGGAGGGGCCGGTGCAGGTCAGCAGCAGATCGCCCAGCCCCGACAGCCCCATCGCCGTTTCCGCGCGTCCGCCCTGCGCCACGATCAGGCGGGCGAGTTCGGCGAGTCCCCGGGTGATCAGCGCGGCGCGGGCGTTTTCCCCCAGCCCCGCGCCGGTGACCGCGCCGGCGGCGATGGCGATGACGTTCTTGGCGGCGCCGCCGATTTGCGCGCCAATCGGATCGTCGTGACCGTAGAGACGGAACGACGGGGTCGCCAAACGTTCGGCCAGGGACTCTCGAAGGGCCGGATCCGTGCCGGAGACGACCGCGGCGGCGGGCAGACCGGCGGCGATTTCATGCGCGAAGTTCGGTCCCGTCAGCACCGCGGCCGGGGTATCCGGACGAAGTTCGGCGGCGATTTCCAGGGGCAGTTTCAGGGTTCCGGCCTCGATGCCCTTGGCGCAGATCGCCAGGCTCGTGACGGGCGGGAGGCGGTCCAGCACGGTCCGTAACGATTGCGCCGGCACCGCCAGCAGCACCGCTCCGCCACCGAAGGAAAATTCGCCGGTGACGCGCACATTGTCCGGGAGAACATAGCCCGGCAGTCGCGGCGATTCGCGAGACGAAGCGATGGTTGCGGCGCCGCTTCGCGCCCACAGCACGACATCGTTGCCCGCGCGCGCGGCCTGGATCGCCAGCGCCGTCCCCCAGGCGCCCGCGCCAAGGATCGCGATCTCACTCATCGGCGATGCGGGCGATCGACACGGCCGCGCCGGGTTCGCCAGTGCCAAGGCGGGCCAGAAGCGAGTCCAGGATGGGCCGGGCCTCGGTTTCGAACCGGTAGGGCGGGTTGACGATCAGCACCCCGCAGCCATTCAGCCGCGCGGCGTCGAGCGGTTCGCGCAACAATAGCTCGTACGCCACGATATCGCGCATCGGCAGCGCGTCGAAGAAGGCCCGGACCGGCGCGCGGTGTTTCACCGGATACCAGACGGCGAAGACGCCGGTGGGAAAGCGCCGGTGCGCCAGTGTCAGCCCCGCCGCCGCATGGGCGAACTCGTTGGGGTCCTCGTAGGGCGGGTCGATCAGGATCAGTCCGCGCTTTTGCTTCGGCGGCAGCAGCGCCTTCACCGCCTCCCACCCATCACGCCGGTGCACCGCCACCTGTGCGTCGCCCCGGAACAATTGTTTCAGCGGCGCGTGGTCCTCTGGGTGGAGTTCGCAGCAGGCCAGTCCGTCGCCGGGCCGCAGCAGATCGCGGACGATCTCCGGAGACCCAGGATAAAGCCCGAGTCCGCGCACGACACCGAGATAGTCCGCGAGCGCCGCGGGCGTGTCGTCCAGAAGCCGGAAAATGCCGTTCGCGGCCTCGTTCGTGCGCCGCGCCGCGTCCGCCGTCAGGTCGTAATGCCCGGTGCCCGCATGGGTATCCAGCACGAAGAACGGCGCGGGTTTGCGCGCCATCGCCCGCAACAACGCGACCAGCAGCGCGTGTTTCACACAGTCGGCGAAATTCCCCGCGTGAAAAGCGTGCCGGTAGTTCATCGTGCCAGGCTCTCCAGCGGCCAGCGCGGGCGGGGGGCGAAGCCGATCTCGCTGGTCAGGCCGAGACGGAGGCGTTCCAGCCCGGCCCATGCGATCATGACGGCGTTGTCGGTGCAAAGGCGAACCGGCGGGCAGGCGAGCCGAAAACCGGCGCGCGCCGCCGTCTGTTCCAGTGCCTGGCGGATCGTCTGGTTGGCCGCGACCCCGCCCGCGACGACCAAAAGAGAGGTCTGTCCGGCCATCGCCGTCATGGCATGGGCCGCCCGATCCGCCAGCACATCGGCGACCGCGCGCTGAAAACTCGCCGCGATATCCGCTGCGGTTTGCACCGGCAGCGCGCCCATGGGCAGCTTCGCGACGGTCTGCGCGACGGCGGTTTTCAGGCCGGAGAAACTGAAATCGCAGCCCTCGCGCCGCAGCAGCGGGCGCGGAAACGGATAGCGCGCCGGATCTCCCGACGCCGCCAGCCGCTCCAGCGCCGGGCCGCCCGGCCAGCCCAGCCCGAGCAGCTTGGCGACCTTATCGAAGGCCTCGCCCGCCGCGTCGTCGATGGTGCCGCCCAGACGCCGGTATGCCCCGGCGCCCTCCACCGCGACACACTGGCAATGGCCGCCGGACACCAGCAGCAGCAGATAGGGGAAGGGCGCGCCGCCCTCGACCAGGCCGGGCAGGCGGGCGGTCAGCGCATGGCCTTCCAGGTGGTTGATGGCGAGGTACGGGATGCCCCGCGCGATCGCGAGTCCCTTGGCGAACTGGCTGCCGACGATCAGCCCGCCGATCAGGCCGGGTCCGGCGCTGGCCGCGACCGCGGCCAAATCCGCGAAGCCGATGCCGGCCTGTGCCATGGCGCGCCGGACCAGAGCGGGCAGATGGGCCAGATGCGCGCGCGCGGCGATTTCCGGCACCACGCCGCCGAAGGGCGCGTGCTCGCGCTCCTGCGACAGCACGATTTCGGCCAGAATCCGGCCGCCGGCGTCCAGCACCGCGGCGGCGGTTTCGTCGCAGGAGGACTCGATTCCAAGAATTGGCCCATTTATCGGGCGGTCGAATGAAGATTGCATCTTTCCCTCGGCGGTCCGTGCTAATACGACGCCCCGATGAAAGCCGCCACGTATCGCGTCCGTTTCCGGCCGTTGGTCTTCCTCCGTTCCGGCCCCCTCCGGTTGGGCCCATCGCGTTTCGGCGCCGCGCGCGCTGTTCCGTCCCCGCGGTCGCGCGCGTGAGGCCGCATACGCGCTCCTTGCCGCTGCGGGCCGGCACGCGCGGTTCGCCGCTGGCCCTGGTGCAGACACGGTTCTTCCTGAAGCTGCTGGCGAGTTTCTGCCCGGTGCTGCGCGGGATGGATGTGTTCGAGGAGCATGCGATCCGCACAACCGGCGACCGCGTGCAGGACCGGCGACTCGCGGAAATCGGCGGGAAAGGCCTGTTCGCCAAGGAAATCCACGAGGCGTTGCTGGACGGACGGGTGGATTTCGCCGTCCACAGCCTGAAGGATCTGGAGACGGAACTGCCCGCCGGGATTGTCCTCGCCTGCACCCTGAAACGCGAAGATTCCCGCGACGCTCTCATCCTTGGCCCCGATTGTCATGCGCCGGAACCGGGCGCGCCCTACGATTGTCTGCCCATGGGCGCCACGATCGGCACCTCCTCGGTGCGGCGGCAGGCACAGTTGCTGCATGCGCGGCCCGATCTGACGATCGTCTCCATCCGCGGCAACGTTCAAACGCGGCTGGAGAAACTCGCGGCCGGGGATTGCGCGGCCTCGCTGCTGGCGCTGGCGGGGTTGAAGCGGCTGGACATGGCCGACAAGGCCTCGGTCGTGCTGGATGCCGAGGCGATGGTGCCCGCGGCCGGCCAGGGCATCGTCGGGATCACGGTGCGGGAGTCCGACACCGCCCTGCGCGAGATGCTGGCGGGGATCGAGGACCCGGAGGCGAAGGCGGTCGCCACCGCCGAACGCGCGATGCTGGCGGAGCTGGACGGGTCCTGCCGCACGCCGATCGGCGGGCACGCGCGGCTGCTGCCGAATGGCGAGTTGCATCTGACCGGGCTGGTGGCGCGGGCCGACGGCTCGTTCCTTTTGAAACGCGCGGCCCATGGCCTCGCCGCCGATGCCGCCCGGATCGGCGCGGAGCTTGGCGCGAGTCTGCGGGCGGATTGTCCGCGCGATGTCTTTGCCTGACCTGGTTCTGATCACCCGGCCGCCGCCGGGCGCCGCGACGACCGCCCGCAAGGTCGCGGAAATGGGGCTGACCCCGGTGGTGGCGCCGGTCATGGCGATTCAGCCGGCACAGGCGCGTTTGCCGCCGGCGTCGAAGCTGGCCGCGGTGCTGCTGGCCAGCGGCAACGCCATCGCCGCTTTGCCGCGCGCCTACCGGTCCCTGCCCGTGCTGGCCGTGGGCGCCGCGACCGCGGAACGCGCCAGGGCGGCGGGCTTCGCGAAGGCGGAGAGCGCGGACGGCGACGCGCGGGCGCTGATGGCCCTGGTGCGGTCGCGGTTCTCGCCCGCCGACGGCACGCTTCTCCTCGCCGCCGGTCAGGGCCAGAGCCAGAGCCTGGCTGGCTTCCTGGCGTTCGCGGGATACACGGTGGAGCGGCGGGTCGTATACGCGGCGCTGCCGGTGCCGGTGCTGCCCGAAGCCGCCGCCGAATTGTTGCGCGGTCTGGTGCCGTCCCCCTCGCCTGGCTGCGTCGTGCTGTTCTTCTCCGCCGACACCGCGCGCGTCTTCATGCGCCTCGTCCGCGCCGCCGGACTCGAACACGCGTTGCCGCATTGCGAAGCCGTCACTATCGGGCATCCGGCCGCCATGGCATTAGAAGGGGGAGGTTGGGCGCGCGTCCGCGTGGCCCAACGTCCGAACCAGGAAGAAATGCTCGCTTTACTGAGATGACCGACCATCCCCCCCACGATCGGGGAACCGCGCCCGCACCCGTGCCGGTTCCCAACAAGTCAGACGCCGCGGAGCCCGCTCCGGCGCCGGCCGAAGCGAGCGAGTTACCGGAAGAGCCCTCGCGCGGACCACGGCTCTGGCCGCGCGTCGTGGGCGCGGCGGTCTTGTTTCTTGGCGCCGGCGGGGCCTGGGTTTGGCAGAATCCCGCCACGCTGACCCGGCTGTTGCCCGCCCATGACGACACCGCCGCGAAGGCGCTGGAGGCGCGGATCGCGAAGCTGGAACAACGTCCCGCGCCCGCCGATCCCGCGCCGCTGGCCGCCCGCCTCGACGCGCTGGAGAAACGTCCCGCGCCACCGGCGGCGCCCGATCTCCGTCCGTTGATCGCGCGGATGGACGCGCTGGAAGCCAAGGTCGCTCGCGCCACCGAACCGGTGCCGACCTCCGCGACCGGCGAGGATTTGCGGCCCCTGCTCAATCGCCTCGACGCGCTGGAACGCCGCCTGGCCGAGGGCGGAAGCGAGCCCGGCAAGGTGGACGCCATCGCCTCCCGGCTCGACGCGCTGTCCGGGCGCGATCCGGCCGCCGACCTGCGGGCGCGCCTGGACGATCTGGAGCGGCAACTGGGCGGATTGTCCGCCAAGGGCGCTGGCACGGCGGAGACCTCCGACCGCGCCGCCCGCCAGGCGCGTCTCCATGCCGCCGTCGTCGCCTTGACCGCCGGCCGTCCCTTGGGCGCGATCGCCGGGGCACCGCCCGCCTTGACCCGTTTCGCGACTGCCGCGCCACCCACGGAATCCGCGCTGCGGCTGGCGTTCCCCGCCGCCTCGCGCGCCGCGCTGAAGGCCAGTCTGCCGGATACCGAGGGAAAGCCGTTCCTGGACCGGGTGCTGGCCCGCTTGCAGGATTTCCGCCTGGTCACGGTGCGGGAAGGCGAGAACGTGCTGATCGGCAATTCCGCTGTCGCGATCCTGGCGCGCGCGCAGGCGCTGCTGGACGCGGGCGACCTGTCGGGCGCGACGACGACCGCCAGCAAGCTGACCGGACCGCCGGCGGAGAAACTGGCGGCCTGGCTCGCCGACGCGAAAGCGCTTGTCGCGGCGCGGGAGGCTCTGGCGTCGCTGTCGGGGAACGGCTGATGCGCCGGATCCTCAAAACGCTGTTCTGGAGCGTGCTGGCGGTCGCGATCGGCTGGTATATTTCCACGCTGCCGGGCCGGATTTCGATCGAGGCGGGCCCTTACACCGTCGAGACCAGCGACTCGGTCGCGGTGGCGGCGGTGCTGGCGTTGTTCGCGCTGCTTTATATCGTGCTGCGGCTGATCACGCTGGCCGTGCTGGTGCCGCGCGCGGGTTCTTTGTGGCGCACGGGACGCCAGCGGCGGGCGGGCGAGCAGGCGGTGACGCGCGCTCTGGTCGCGCTTGCGGCGGGCGAGAAAGCCGATGCCCGCCGGGAAGCGGCGCGCGCGCGCCGGCTGTTGGGCGATACCGCGCAGACCCTGCTGCTGGCCGCCGAAGCCGGCCGTTTGGCCGGGCGGGACGATGAGGCGGTGGCGGCGTTACAGGCCCTGGCCGAACGTAAGGATTCCGCGCTTCTCGGTCTCCGCGGGCTGCTTTCGAACGCCATCGCCAAGGAAAACTGGTCCGAGGCCGCCGCGCTGGCGCGCCGCGCCGAGGCGGCGCATCCGGGCGCGGCCTGGCTGCGGCAGGAGCGGGCGCAACTGGCGGTGCGCGCGGGGGATTGGGCGGAGGCTTTGACGCTGGCGGGGCCCGCCGGGCCGCGGGCGGCTTTGTCGGTCGGTGCGGCGGGGCAGGCGGCGCTGCCGGATCAGGCGGAGCGGCTGACCCGTCAGGCGTTGAAGGCCGATCCGGGGTTCGTGCCGGCGGTGCTGGCGCATGCGACGCAACTGCGGACAAGGGGCCGGGAGAAGAAAGCCCAGGCGGTGCTGGCGGATGGGTGGCGGCGGTCGCCTCACCCGGATATTTCGACGTTGGCCTTGGCGGGCGTGACGGACAAGACGGAACGGCTGGCGGCGGCGAAGCGGCTGGCGGCGGGCGCGCCGGGTCATCCGGAGTCGCATTTGCTGCTGGCGCGGGCGGCTCTGGACGCCGGTCAGATGGCGGAGGCGCGGCGGCATCTGGACGCGGCACAGGCGGATGGGCTGGACCAGCGGCGGCTGTGGCTGCTGCGGGCGGAGCTGGAGGAAGAGGAACACGGCGACACCGAAGCGGGCCGGATGGCGCAGCGCGATGCTCTGCGCCGCGCCGCGAACGCCGATCCCGATCCAGAATGGCGCTGCGAGTCCTGCCATACAACCGTACCCGCGTGGCGCCCGGCCTGTCCGGCGTGCCTGACGCCGGGGTCGGTGGTCTGGCGGGCGGACTCGCCGCGGGAGATCGCGGGGACGGAGGTGGTGGCATGACGGCGTCTGTTTCGGAAAAGGTGGCGCGCTACCGGGCGCTGCACGGGGGACCGGTGTTCGTGGCCGGCGGCTGCTGGGACGCGGGCACGGCCCGGTTGCTGGCGCATGCGGGGTTCGCCTGTCTGGAAACGAGCAGCGCCGGGGTGATGTTCGCGCGCGGCCTGCCGGATGGCGACGGGCTGGCGACGCGGAAGATCATGCTGGAAAACGCCCGGACGGTCGCGGCCGCGGTCGATGTCCCCGTGTCCGCCGATCTGGAAAATGGATGGGCTCCGACGGCGGCGGGTGTCGCTGAGACGATCCGGTTGGCGGGCGCATCCGGCATCGTGGGCGGCTCCATCGAGGACACGACCGGCGATCGCGCCGATCCGATTTTTCCTCTGGAAATCGCGGTGGAACGGGTGCGCGCGGCGGTCGAGGCGGCGCGGGCCTTGCCGTTTCCTTTCGCGGTGACGGCGCGCGCGGACCAATACATGCACGGGCGGGGTGTTTTGTCCGAGGTGATTGCTCGGGCCCAGGGGTTTCAGGCGGCGGGGGCGGATTTTTTCCTGGCGCCGGGGATGGGCGATCCGGCCGAGTTCGCGGCGTTGTGCAGGTCCGTGGATATCCCGGTGGCGGCGATCGCCGGTCTGGGCGGGTTTCATCCGCCTTTGGCCGAGTATGGGCGCCTGGGTGTGCGGCGGGTGATTGTCGGCAGCGCGTTTGCCCGGGTGGCGATGTCGGGGGTGCTGGCGGCGGCGCGCGAGGTTGTGGAGTCCGGGACGTTTGGGTTCGCGGAGGGGTTGATGCCGTTTGGGGAGTTGAATGGGTTGTTCCGGACGTTGGGCGGGAAAGCCTGAACGCGGGTGTTGGCGGTAATGCGGTTGTGCATTATCTTAGGGACGTGACAGGAGACGACCCGTATGACCACTTTGACGGTGACCGCCCGGGGTCAGGTGACGTTCCGTAAAGACGTTCTGCGCCACCTCGGTATCGAGCCCGGAGAGAAAATCGAGTTGGACATGCTGCCGGACGGCCGGGTCGCGCTGCGCGCCGCGAAGCCCCTGGGCACGATTGACGGGTTCATCGGATTGCTCGCGGGCAAGACGAAAAAGGTCGCGACGATTGAGGAAATCGAAGAGGCCGCCGCCGCCGGATGGGCAGGCGAGGCATGAAGGTCACCGTCGATACGAATATTCTGGTCCGGGCCGCGGTGCGCGACGACGCCGCGCAAGCCGAGGCCGCGACGCGGGTTTTGACGGACGCGGAGATCGTCGCGATCTCGCTGCCATGTCTGTGCGAGTTCGTTTGGGTGTTGCGCCGCGTCTACGGTATCGGGCGCACGGACATTCGCGCGGCGTTGCGGGCTTTGCTCGACGCGGGGAATGTCGCTGTGAACCGTCCGGCGGTCGAGGCTGGCCTGGCCGTGCTGGATGCCGGCGGGGATTTCGCGGATGGCCTGATCGCCTTCGAGGGGCAATGGCTTGGCGGAGAGGTTTTCATATCGTTCGACCGGAAGGCGGTTGCTTTGCTGAAGGCGCGGGGACAGGCGGCACGGGTTCCTGGTTGATTTGTCACCCTGCCGTCGGGGCGCGGGGTCCTGTCGCCGCACACGCGGTAAGCCTGCCCCTGTCGGCTGCGTTGGCCGACTTCAATGGGTGAGAAGACTCGGAGCCAGCCAGAGGATGAACGCGAAAACGTGTCACAAAGGTGTTTTTGTGGACGTAGATGCGAAAATTATGTCATCTTTTGGGTATGGGTTTAGTTGGAGGCAAAAAATGCCAAGTGCGCATAGAATGTTCTGGGCTGCGATAATATTTCAAAGTTTTTTGACGTTATTAAGACCTCCCTCCGCCGAAGCGCAGGGCGATGCTCCGCGTCCGTCGCGAACTCTGTCTTCTTGCGATAAGGCATCCCTGGCCGCCGGTGCAGATATTCCGCTTGATGAATGCATTTCTGTGCTTCGCAGTGAAATTATGAATTTGCAGGCGGGGCTATCGCTTGCTGAAAATCTGATCATATTGTTAAATCAAAATTATGATGAGTTGAAGCGACAATTGAAAGTGGAGAGGAGGCCATTCGTTAATAGCACAATAAAATTCGAAGATGTGTGGTTATCTGATGGGAATATCAAAATCACCGTCGCTGGAAAAATTTCGGCGCAGTTGATCGATAAAAAAATCCTGATGAGGATTAATGGAATCGACAAGAAATATCAAGCGTATTGCCAAGTATTCAGGGACAAGGAGCATCATCCGACGCGCCTGGAAATGACCGGATTTGATCTGGGCGCCAACGTGGCCTCCCCTAAGTCGGAATTTTCTTCAGAGATCACGATTAGTATCCGTGAAGGAAGTGGTACCATAATTGCCAGAGCGCTATCGACCTTTCAGAATCAATCCTCCCCGGGGGACACGAGTTTTTTATGCTACGGGGACTTGGAAGGTCCATCCTCTATCCAATCAATTGAGATATTGGGGGAAAAGGATGTCCATCTGGCTGGCTCCGCGACATTGAAAATCGAAAGAGCGCAAACCACAAAAAGGTGAAATCGCAAGAGAGTTACGCGAAGCTTTTCGGAGATTGCCTGGTTTGTCCGTGGGTTGGGACGCTTGCGGGGTATGCAAGCCCGCAAGCTTCTCGCCGGACCGGCTACTGTAACCTTGAAGGTCCAGCCTTCCTGGGCCCCTCAAAACCTTGCCCGCGCCGCCCGCTAACGCTACATGTATCGTCATGGACACCCTCACCAGCGCCGAACGGGTCAAGCGCCGCCGCGACAAAATGCGCGCCGCGGGCCTGCGCCCGGTTCAGCTTTGGGTCCCGGACACGCGCCGCGCCGCCTTCGCGGAGGATTGCCGCCGTCAATGCGAGGCCATCGCGAAAGCCGGGACCTCGACCAAAGCCCAGGAGGAAGCCGAGTTCTGGGAACGAGCCAGCGCCGACGCCTGGGATGACCTCGGCTGATACGCCGGGGCGACATCGTCGTCGTCGCGCTGCACGGCGACAGCGGTAAACCGCGCCCCGCCGTCGTTATCCAGGCGGACTGGTTCGACGCCCTCTCCACCGTCGTTGTTCTGCCGCTGACCAGCACTTTGCTCGGGTCTTCCATGACTCGGATCGACGTCGCGCCCAACGCGGCGAACGGACTGCGGGTCCCGTCCCAGATCGCGGTCGATCGACCTCAGACGGTCCGCCGCCTGAAACTCGGCCCAACCATCGGCCGTCTCGACGGCGAGGCGATGCTGGCGGTTCACCGGTCGCTCGCGGTGTTTCTCGGTCTGGCGTAACGCCGCGCCCCCTCCATACCAAACCCCATGACGTCCCCCCCTCCGCCATGCCATACCCGGCCCCAGACGGCGCACCCAACCGCCGCGCGACCAGGAAATCCGGAGTACCCTCATGCAACGCCGCCATTTGATCGCCGGGGCCGCCGCTGTGGCGTCTGGCTCGCTGCTTTCCCGCCCGTCCATCGGGGCCAGCGCCAAATCCCTCGTCTTCGTCCCCACCACCAATCCGCCGTCCTACGATCCCTGCTTCACGCCCGCGCAGGCGACCCGGACCCTGGGCCTGATGATCTACGAGACGCTCTACACCCGCGACATGTCGCTCAACCCGCATCCCCACATGCTCGACGGCCACCTCGTGGAGGACGACGGCAAGCGCTGGACCATGAAGCTCCGCGCCGGCCAGATGTTCCACGACGGCACGCCGGTGCTGGCGCGAGACTGCGTCGCCTCCATCCTGCGCTGGATGGCGCGCGACCCCACCGGCGGCTTCATCAAGGAACGCATGAACGCGCTGGAGGCGCCGGACGACCGCACCATCGTCTGGCGCCTGAAAAAGCCGTTTCCCTTCCTCCCGAACGCGCTCGCCAAGACCCAGCCGACCTGCGCCATCATGCCGGAACGCCTCTGCGCCGATCCCTGGAAACAGGCACCGGAATGCGTCGGCAGCGGCCCCTTCCGCTGGGTGGCCGAGGAGTTCGTGACCGGCAGCCGCATGGTCCTGGCGAAGAACGACCGTTACGTCCCGCGCGCCGAAAAGGTCGAATACGGCTGGGGCGGCTACCACGTGAAACTCGACCGGGTGGAATGGCGCATCATCCCCGACCCCGCCACCGCCGCCAGCGCGCTCACGACCGGCGAGGTCGATTGGGTCGAACTGCCGCTGCCCGACCTGCTGCCCATGCTGCGCAAAGCGCCGGGCGTCACCGTGGGCCGCATCGACACCCACGGCGTCATGCCCGTGCTGCGCCCGAACTTCATCCACGGCCCCACCGCCAACCCCGTCGTGCGCCGCGCCATGCTCGCCGCCCTGAACCAGGTCGACGCCATGACCGCCGTCATGGGCGAGGACAAAGACGGCTGGCGCGCCCCCATCGGCTTCTTCGCGCCGGGCACCGAAAGCGCCAGCGAGACCGGCATGGACCTGTTTCGAAAGCCCATGACCACCGAAGCCATCAAGAAGATGCTGAAAGACGGCGGCTATAACGGCGAGAAAATCGCCTTCATGCACCCGACCGACCCCGCCTCCTACGACGCCGTCTGCCAGATCGCCGAGGCCGACTTCCGCCGCATCGGCCTGAACATTGAGGTCCAGACCACCGACTGGGGCACCGTGACCCAACGCCGCATCAGTAAGGAGCCGCTGGAGAAAGGCGGCTGGTCGATCTTTCCATCCGGCTTCCCGCCCGTCGATTACGCCAATCCCGTCCTGGCCGGCGCGATGCGCGCCAACGGCAAGGACGCCTGGGTTGGCTGGCCGGAAAACGCGAAACTGGAAGCGCTCCGCGACGCCTGGATCGACAGCACCGACGAGGCGGAAAAGAAACGCCTCTCCGCCGAGATCCAACGCGAATGCTTCGACTTCGTCCCCTATATCCCGACCGGCCAGTACCTCCCCGCCGCCGCCTGGCGGAACAACGTCACGGGACAGCTACGCGGACCCGCCACGGTGTTCTGGAACGTCGAGAAGAGTTGACGCGCTCCCCCGGTCATCCCCCGATCGAGTCGGGGAGATGACCGGGGGCGGTGGACGGCCTCCAGGCTCATTGCCCGCCCCAAAACAACAAAAAACGCGGGAACCAACGGGCTCCCGCGTTTTTCGCTGGGTGGTCGGGGGGGTAAACTCAGCGGCGCGCCGGGGCGTAAGCCTCTTCGACCGGGGTCCGCGGCGGCATCACGACGCAACGCCCAACGCCAATGAACGGCGCGGGATCGACGGCGTAACCGTTGTAACGAACCTCGAAGTGAATGTGATTGCCGGTGGCATGGCCCGTGCGCCCAACCAAACCGACGATCTGACCGGTCTTCACCGGCGTGCCGCGGCCGAGTTCCGGCACATAAGCGGACAAATGGGCATAACGCGTGATCAGGCCATCGTCATGACGGATGTCCACCATGTTGCCGTAACCCTTATACCAGCCGGCATACACAACCGTGCCGCCAGCCGCCGCGTGAATGGTGGAACCAAGGGGAGCGGCAAGGTCGATCCCCGCGTGATAAGATGTGAACCCCCTGGAGATTGACCCCAGAGCGCCCGCTGGCATCACCATGTTTCCGCACAAATTGGCCGCCTGGGCCGGGAGCGCGAAGAGGGTGAGGAGGAGTGCAAGTGTTCGCATGAGTCTGGGTTAGCCGACGAAATCCGGTGCGGCAACCCTTTCATGTGAGAAAAATGCATGGCGGACCCCCCAGAAACCGTTGACTGACCGAACCCGACTGTGACCCAGATCACACACTCTCCTGGGCTTAAATGCGACAGGCCGGGTTATCCACAGTTCGATCCACCCCGCCCGTCACACACTGGTCCGGCACTCTTCCCCCCGCTCTCCGCCAGATTCCCGGGTTTGTCGCGACGAGTCGTCTCAAAAAGACACTGAGACGATTGCCGTGTGGCCGATGGCACACACTCAGCCCGAAATTACGGGATGTAAACGACACCGGCGGCCAACATTTTTTCAATCTCATCGCCCGCGTAACCCGCCAATTCCAGGATCTCGCGCGTGTGCTGCCCCAGCGAAGCGGCGAATCCCCCGGCCTGGACCGGCGCGCCGGACAACCGGAAGGGCGGATTCATCACCTTGAAACTGCCCGCCGAGTCGCTCACCTCGGCCAATGCCCCGCGATGGGCGAGCTGCGGGTCCTCCATGACCTCCCGCACCGTCCGGTACGGCGAGCTGGGAACGCCATGCGTGTCGAAGGCCGCCTGGCAGGCGGTGGTGCTTAGGGTGGTGGACCACGTCTCCAGCTCATCGACGAAATGCCCCCAGTTGGCGCGGCGGTCGGCATACCGGGCGAAGCGAGGGTCCTGGACCCACTCCGGATGCAAGGCGGCGGCGCAAATGCCCTGGAACGACTTCTCGCTGGCGACGGCGGGCATGATATACCCATCGGCGGTGCGCACCGGCCCGAACATAGGCCGTCCCGGCGGGGCCACGGGGAATTGCGCCCCCTGCACCTCCGGCGCCAGCAACGTCAGCATCGACTCGAGCATCGAGACATCGATGTGCTGGCCCAGCCCGGTCAAATGCCGCTGCGCCAACGCCGCCATGGCGGCCCCGAACGCATAAGTGCCGCTGACGAAGTCCGCGACATAAATGCCGCAATTGTCCGGACGATCCCGGCCCGGCTGATAGGCGAGATGCGCCATGTCGAACCCCGACGCCGCATGCACCGCCGGCGCATAGGCCGCCAGCCCCGAAGACGGACCCGTCTGCCCATACCCGGAGATCGAGCAATAGATCAGCTCCTGATGCCGCTTCGCCACCGTCGCATAGTCCAGATTGAACCGGGACATCACGCCCGGCCGGAAATTCTCCACCAGAAAATCCGTCGTGGTCAGCAACCGGCGGACAACCTCCTGACCCTCGGGCCGTTTCAGGTCCAGCACGACGCTCTGCTTGCCCGCGTTAAGATTTCCAAAGGACGTGGAGGACTGATCGCGCAACGGCGGCCGCGTCCGCATCATGTCGCCCTCGGCGTTTTCGACCTTGATCACCTCCGCGCCCAGATCGGCCATCATACGGGTACACCAGGGCCCGGCGATGGTGGTGGTGAAGTCGAGAACGCGCATTCCGTCGAGCGGGCGTGTGGTCATGGTTCGTCTCTCTCCGGCCGATGGCCTTATATATATGGACTCCGTCGCGCCCGATGTTACGCGCGTCAGCATTTGTTAAGAAAGGCCTGGGCCGCATCCGGATCGATCAAAGCGTGCACCTGGAAGTGCGCCGGGATCATGTCCGCCCACTCGTTCAACCGCCGGTGCAGTTGCTCGTTGGACGGCACATCGAACAACACCACCGCGCCCCGGCCAACCTTGGCGTGAACGGACCGGGCCTCGCCGGATTTCAGCAGGGGATCGATCCAGTCCCA
>CANJJS010000066.1 GCA_947474705.1 Acetobacteraceae bacterium
CCCTGGACATCCTGCCGGAACGGAAACTGACCATTATCCCGCAGGCACGGGACACAAGCGCTCTCGCGGCCGTCCCGCCGGCCGCCGGCCGGGACGGGCCGCTGCGACTCGGCGGTTATGGCCGTTATGCCCATCAGAAAGGCTTCGACCTATTGATCGTGGCGATGCGCGGGGTCTCGCCCGCCGTCGCCACATTGCGCCTCGCCGGACTGGGACCGGACGAAGACGCTTTGCGGGCGCGCGCCGCGGGCCTTCCGCACGTCCAGGTCGGTGGTCCCGTCGCGGATCTGCCTGCCTTCCTGACGGGGATCGATGCGGCGGTCGTGCCATCGCGCTGGGAGGCGTTCGGCCTGGTGGCGCTGGAGGCGCGCGCGGCTGGCCGGCCGGTGATCGCCGCGCGAACCGACGGTCTGGTGGAACAGATCGCACCGGACGCCGGTCTGTTGTGCGCGCCAGATAGCCCGCATGCGCTGGCGGCGGCGATTCACGACCTGGCTGGCCGCGATCTGGCCGCCATGGGAGAGGCCGCGCGCCGCTCAACCGCCGCGGCAATGGGCACCACGATCGACGGCTGGCGGAACCTGCTTTCATCCGGCCACGGCATGGCCTCGCTTCCTTTGGACGTCGCGAGGCTGGCATGAAACGCTTGCTCGCCCGCTTGCCCGTGCCCGGCCGCTTCGCCCGCAATCTCGGCGAGATGGGCGTGGCGCAGATCGCGATCCGTATCTCCCGTCTCGCCACGACTCTCGTTCTCGCGCGGCTGCTGACGCCCGAGGATTATGGGCTCGCGGCGATCGTGCTGACGGTGTACGAGTTCGTGGCGTTATTCACCCGCAACGGAATCGCGGCCAGGGTCGTGCGCGCCAGCGATGCCGAGGTCGAAACCGTCGCGCGCACCGCGTATACGCTGACCTGGCTCGTGTGCGGCGCGCTGGTCGCGATTCAGGCCGCGGTCGCCCCCCTGGCGGCATGGGCCCTGCACGAACCTCGCCTGCTGGCCCCGATCGCGGCGATGGGTCTGATTTATCTCGTGACGCCGTTGTGCGACATCCAGTGTGCCTTCCAGCAGCGCGAGGGCCGTCTGAGACGGATCGCGGTGACCGGCGCGATTCAGGTTGTCGCGGACAATCTCCTGACAGCCCTGCTGGCCTGGTACGGTTTGGGCATGTGGGCCATCGTCCTGCCAAAACTGCTGGTCGCGCCGATCTGGGCGATCGGCACACGACCTGGGCATTGGTGGCGCCCGGCGTCTTCCTGGTCGCTGGATGGCTGGCGCGACATCGCGCGCTTCAGCCGCGACGTGGTCGGCATCGAACTGATGACCACCGCGCAGGCCAATGTCGACAACCTGCTCGTCGGCGCGTGCCTTGGGGTCGAGGCGCTCGGTTACTATTACTTCGCGTTCAACGCCGGTCTTGGACTCGTTTTGGGCCTGGTGAACGCGTTCGCCGTGGCGGTCTATCCGCATCTGTGCGAGGCGCGGCTGGACAGCGTCCGGCTGGCACGGCGTTATCGCGACAGCATGTGGGCGGCCGGCGGTGTCGCCGTGGCGCTGGTGCTGCCGCAGGTGCTGCTGGCGCCGATGTATGTGCCGCTCGTGTTCGGCGAGAAAGTTCGCGCCCGGCCAGGTCGTGATCAACGAGCGGCCACGGGAACCCGGCATCGCGCGGACCGCGGCGGCGGGAGATCATGCAATCGGCCGCTCGCTGGGCGCGGCTTTGGCGCACGCCGCCGGAGTCCGGCCCGATGCCGATGTCGCCCATATCGTCCTGGAGCGCGCGGGCAGCCGGCGGATCGTCGATCTGACGGGGTTTCTGACCGGCGGTTTTGTTCCCGACGTACCGCTGGTGGATGGCGATAGGATCACGGTGCCAGGCAAGCACTGCTTTCAGGCGGAACTGGCGCGCCCGACACCGATCACCCCGCCCGGTGTGCGCGTCTATATGTCGAACCTCACCACGCCGGCATTGAACAACGCGGCGTCCGGGATTGGCCGCGATCAGACCAACCTGCCCTATGGCACGCGGTTGCTGCAGGCGTTGTTTTCGGCGAACTGTGTCGGCGGCGCGAAGATGACCAATGCCCATCGCTCCGCCGTGCTCGTGTCCACGAACCCCGAAACCGGCGAGAGCGAGGTCATCGAGCGCGATATTGAATCGCTGATCCGCCGCGCCGACCGCGATTTGTATAATCCCGTGGTGATGCCGAACGACGCGATCGCCTGTTACGACTCGGGTGTGACGAACATTCGGGAGGTGCTGCGCTCCCTTGGCGATCTGGCGGTATCGGTCTCCGTCGCGCGGCTGCTGACGCCATGAACGGCGTTCGGAACCTGAGTGAGCTCCGCCGCGCGTTCGTCGCGTGGTTCCGTCACGGGGGCAATGCCGAAAACCGGTCTCGCCGGTATCTCCTGGCCGCCGCGATCGGCTGTTTCGCGGTGTGGACGTGTTCCATCGGTTACCTCGCGCTAATGCCGCCGACGTTCACGAGCGGTTTCGTGCTGGTGATGCCGGGTACCGGCGCGGGGTCCAGCGTCAATCTGCCGACCCTCGGTCAGGCGACATCGACATCCAGTTCGCCCTTCGCCAGCGCCGAACTCAGCCCGACCGAGAACTATCGCAAAATGTTGCTTGGCCGCCGTCTGCTGACCGCGGCGGCCGAGGCGGCGGGCGAGGATCGCGACACTTTCCCGGCACCGAAAGTCGATCTGGCCGACCAAACCAAATTGATCGCCGTGAAAGTCGCCGGTGGGACGCCGGCGCGCGCGGCGGCGCGGGCCGAAGCCTTGCGCGCCGCCTTTCTGACGATGCTGGATGCGCTGCGTAAGGACGAAATTCAAACGCGCGACGCCGCGTTCCGTAACCAATTGACCAGCTACAAGACCGCCGTCGATCTGGCACGGCAACGGCTTACGGCGTACGCGGCGGAAACCGGGCTGGTTTCCTTGGATCAATACTCGGTTATCGTCGCGTCGGTGGAGCGGTTGCGCGACGCGCTGCGGGACGCCGAGACCAGGCTGGCCAATAGCCGCGCCGGGGTCGCGGAACTGACCCGCCAACTGGGGGTCACGCCCGATCAGGCCGTGGCGGCGATGGCTCTGCGGTCCGATCCGCTGTTCCAGGCGCTGCTGGAGCAACTGGCGAAGCAGGATGCCGAACTCGCGACACTGACGGGCACGCGGGGGCCGGCGAACGCGCGCGTGGCCGACCTGACCGCGGAACGTGACGTGGTCGCGGCGAGGCTGGCGAGACGGGCGGAAGAAGTGACCGGCGTCAAACGCGCCGATGTGCTGAAATTGCGCGATCTGAGTATTCGCGATGAACGCGCCCGCCTGTTCGAACGCATCGTCAGCCAGTTGGCCGACGCCGGGTCGCTGGCGGCGACCCGCGCGAAGCTCGCCGAGCAAATCGAGGCCGAGGAGGCCCGTGTTTCCCGTCTGGCACCGGCGGCCTCGCATTTGGACGGTCTGAAGCGGGATCTACAGGTGGCGGAGGCGGTGTTCTCCTCGGCGCTTGCCCGCACGGACACCAGTAAATCGGATTATTTCGCATCCTATCCCATGGTGCAGACGCTGGAGGCGCCGGACATTCCCTCGCGCAAAAGCGGACCTTTGCCATCTTTCGCGCTCGCCGGCGGTCTGGCCGCCACATTGTTGATCGTTGCTTCATTGGTGCTGACATGGTTACGAACCGCATTACTCAAGAGAATTCTGAAGAGCGCCTGATTTACGGCGCGCTGGTTTACAGTTGGGCATTTTACGCCGTGGGTGCGTTGTATGTGGTGGGACCGGCGCTGGCGCTGACGCTGGCGGGTCAATACGCCTGGCGGCATTTCGTCGCACCGGCCCGGCCTTTGGCGCGGCCCGCGCGGTACCCGCCGGCGTATGGGTCTGGATTGGCGGCATGGGCGCGATGCTGCTGGCATTGTTCGTCGCGCATCTGGGCCAGGAACTGGGCGCGGCGCAAACGGTGAAATCCGTGATTGGCTGGCTGAAAGGCTGGGGTTTGCTGGCGCTGTTTCCACTGGCGGGTGCCTGCCTTCGGATCCGCCCCGCGCTGGTGATTCGCGCGGTGTCCTGGTTCGCGCTGCAAACCTTGATCGTCGCGCCATTTCTGATCGCCGCCGCCCTGGTTCATCTCCCGCCTAAATTGTTCGTGTCGCCTTTGCAAATAATTGGAGGCCCAGGACCGGAGTTTTTCTCGGTTTATTTGTATATTGTCGATCCCGCCAGTGGCGCGTCGCGCTGGCAGTTTGTCGCGCCATGGGCTCCGGCCGCGGGAATGTTGGGGAATATGATATTCGTGCTGGGGTGGTTCGAGACCGACAAGCGGTTGCGGCTGGTGTGTCTGGTGGCCGGCGCGACGATCGCGTTCATGACGAAGTCCCGCATGTCCGTGCTGTTTCTGGTGCTGGTACCGCCGGCGATGTGGACCATATCGCGTCTGTCCCGTCCCGCGTTGCTGGCCGGAGGTGCCGCGCTGAGCATGGCGGCCGGCATTGTCGCGAACACGCTGATCGCCGCGGTTCAGGACGCGGTTTCGGTTTTCAGGGGCGCGCGGGCGGACTCCACGCGGGTGCGGGAAGCGTTGGGCCGCATCGCCGTCGATCGCTGGTGGGATGAGGCGCCGGTCTGGGGCCACGGCATTGTCGCGCGCGGGTCCCATCGTGTTGAGTTCATGCCGATCGGTAGCCACCATACCTGGTTCGGGCTGCTTTACGTCAAAGGCGCGGTGGGATTTCTGGCGCTGGCGCTGCCGATCGCGTGGACCCTGGTGGAAATGGCCGTGCTGGCGCAGGTCGAGGCTCTCGGCCGGATTGGATTGTCGGTATGCCTGATGCTGATTTTTTATGGTTTTGGCGAAAATCTGGAGATTTTGACATATTTGTGCTGGCCGGCGTTGTTGCTGCTTGGCGCCGCGTTCGCGATGTCGGCCTCGGACCGGGTGGAGGCCGGGATGGGTTCGGCGCCGTGACGGAATGGTCGCGGTTAATCGACCTGTATGGCGGTTGAATCCTTGGGATTGGGCGGGCTGAATATTATACCAGGGGCGCGCGATATCGACGAAAGAACCGAGATCGCCGGCCGCCACGGATGGCGGCCGGCGGCCCGTTTCAGGCTTTTTTCACCAGCAAGGCGAGAATCGCGTCGAGGTGATCCTCCGCCATTTTCCTCAGTTCCGCGTCGGTGCGATCCTGCACCGGGTGCGGCACGAACACATAAGCCGGGTCGGTGCCAAGCGCCTTCGATTGCGCGGCGGCGGCATCGACGAACTCCGTGGTGGCGACACCGACCGAAGGAATACCGTTGGACTCGAGATCCGCGAGGTCATGCGTACAGCACGACGTGCAGGAGCCTCAGTCCGCCAGCCCTTCGATGACGACGTTCACTTCGCCCACCATTTGCCGCCGCAGCGGCAGCGGCGCGGGTTTGGCGACCGTGGGTTTCATGTAACGTTTCACCGCGATGCCGCGCTGGCTGAGCAATTCGTCCAGCCGGTCGAGAAACACGTCCCCGCGCGGCTTGGAAATATCCAGCAGCCCGACGGTGAGTCCCTCGAGTTTATCCGGCCTCGCCAGCCGTTCGCGCGACGACGGACTTTGTTCCGACGTCGGATCCAGTAAGACGGTCACGATTTCACCTCCCTTGCAACGGGTAGAGACCCGGCGGCGCCACCGGACGACCAGCCGCCAATGATGCCGGAAAACATCCCGGCGCCACCGCCCGCGCGGACAATGAACAGCCCGCCCTGCCGGAATTTGTTTCTGGTGGTTCCCAGCACCGACGGCCCATAACCCTCGGCGATGCCCTTCGCCCCCGCGACCAGGTCCTCGCCCGGGATATCGCAGAGTTCGCGAAGTTCCTCCAACAGCCGCGCCTTGCTCCAGCCGGCGTTTCGAAACGTGCGCTCGTGCTCCGGGCAGACGACCAGGATCGCGTCGCAGGACGGCGCGAGTTTCACGTTATGGATGGCTTTCAACGACGCGGCCATGGACCGCGCGAGGCTGTCGGGATCGCGAGATTTCTGATCGACGACGCCCTGCAGGCCGAAACCCGCGAATACCGTGACGGCGGACACGCCGCGCGCGATGCCGAAATCCGTGGACAAAGGCTCCCAGCAAGAACCTTCCTCGTCCTCGGCGAAACAATAGGTGTATTTGCCGGGATTGCCGAGCGTCGCGCGGTCGACTTCCTGCGGGCGTCCGCCGCCGACATTGCGAATAATCAACTGCACCGCGCGGCCGATCGTGGCGTTGGCGCGGTTGCCCTGACCCAAAGCGTTGCCGCGCGCGTTCATCGAGATTTCGCGGCGGACCGGGCCGTTCACGATCACCACCGGCCCGACAAACATCGTCGTCGCCAGCACGCCATGCATGGAAAAGGCGGGATCGAGCACGGCTTCCACCGCCGCCAGCACCACCGGCAGATACTCCGGTTTGCAGCCGGCCATGACAGCGTTGATCGCGACTTTCTCCACGGTCAGCGGCGCGAGGTTCGGCGGGCACAGGCCCACGACCTCCTTCGGATCGCGCGCGGTGCCGGACAGCATGCGTAAGACGCGCTTTTCGGTCGGCGGCACCACCGGCAAACCGTCAGACCAGCCGCAGGCGAACCCGGCTTCGAATTCGTCCTCGTCCGCGCCAATTTCCACCCGGCGCGCGGAGAGGCCGGTTTCGCCGAACCTGATCAGAAGGTCTTCCAGATGCCCCGGTTCGACATTCAGCGCGCCGCAGCCTGGCCGGAACGCCGGCAGACCGGCGCCAATCCCCTGGAAGCCGCTGACACGCTCCCATTCCGCGCGATCCCAGCCATGGGTCCGGTCCGTCTCCCGCCCGCCGGCACGGCGGATCAAAGTCGGGACGATTTCCACTTTCAGCCCATGCGAGACATCGAGCGAGGTGTCGTCGATCCGGTCCGGCACGGTCTCCGGGAACCCCGGATCGTCCTGGGTGTAAACCGTCAGTCCGCCATGCGCGGCGAGTTCCGCCAGAACCGGCGCGGTCAGCTCGCAGGTTGGACAATCGCGTTTGACAACCGCGATCAATCCGTCCTCGGGCAGTGTCGCATCGAGGGGGGGCATGCGGACTCCCTGTTCGTATTCGCCCCTATCCTACCGGCCTCGACGCCCAGGGTCCAGCGTCGCGGGCCGGGGCGGTGGCAAGACCTGGGGCGCTGCCCCAGACCCCGCGGGGGCTTTGCCCCTCGACCCCACCAGGGCGGGGGCCCTGGACCCGTTTCATTGGGGGAGAGGAAGCAGGGGGGCCATCCTCGACGTTGCAACCTTCGAGTAGGCCCCCCTGCTTCCTCTCCCCCAACAAGATGGCATCCAAGGCCCTGCCTTGGCGGGGGTCGAGGGGGCAGCGCCCCTCGCGGGGTCCGGGGCAGCGCCCCGGGACTCTCCGCCTCCGCCGGCGTCTTGACGCGGGCGGCGGGAATGACCAGGCACGGGGCATGGCACAGGATCAATGGCAATTTTGGATCGACCGTGGCGGCACATTCACCGACATCGTCGCACGCGCCCCCGATGGCACGTTGTCCACGCATAAGTTGTTGTCCGAAAACCCCGGCCGCTACCGCGACGCCGCGATCGCGGGCATCCGCGCCATTCTCGGCATTCCCGCTGACGCGCCGATCCCTCCAGGCCTGATCGGCGCGGTCAAAATGGGCACGACCGTCGCCACCAACGCGTTGCTGGAACGCAAGGGCGACCGTGTCCTGTTGATCGTCAATCGCGGTTTCGCCGACGCTTTGCGCATCGGCAACCAGGCGCGGCCGCGGCTGTTCGACCTCGCCATTACGCTGCCGGGTATGCTGTACGAACGGGTCGAGGAGATCGGCGGCCGGGTCGATGCGAACGGCGCCGAAATCGAACCGCTGGACGAAGCCGCGGCCCATGCCGTCTTCGCGTCGGCCGTCGTGGACGGCATCCGCGCCTGCGCCATCGTCGGCATGCACGCCTGGAATTTTCCCGCGCACGAACAGCGCCTAGCCGAACTCGCGCGCGCCGCGGGGATGACACAGGTCTCCGCCAGTCACGCGGTCAGTCCGTTGCTGCGGCTGATCCCGCGTGGCGACACCACGGTGGCGGACGCGTATTTGTCGCCCATTTTGCGCCGCTATGTCGACCAGGTGGCGTCGGAGCTGCGGGGCACGCGGCTTTATTTCATGCAATCCAATGGCGGGCTGGCGGAAGCCGGGGCGTTTCAGGGCAAGGACGCGATCCTGTCGGGCCCGGCGGGCGGCATCGTCGGCGCCGCGCGTACCGCGGAAATGGCGGGTTTCGACCGGATCGTCGGTTTCGACATGGGGGGAACCTCGACCGATGTCGCGCTTTACGCCGGCGGGTTCGAGCGCGCGTTCGAAACCGCGATCGCCGGTGTGCGCATGCGGGCGCCGATGATGGCCATCAACACGGTGGCGGCGGGCGGCGGCTCGATTCTTCATTTCGACGGCGCGCGCATGCGGGTCGGTCCGGACTCGGCGGGCGCCGATCCGGGCCCCGCCTGTTACCGGCGTGGCGGCCCGCTGACCGTCACCGACGCGAATGTTCTGGTGGGGAAAATCCACCCCGATCATTTTCCGGCGATTTTTGGGCCAAATGGCGGCGAGAAACTCGACGCCGGCGTCGTTGTCGAGAAATTCGCGGTACTGGCGCGGGAAATCGCGGACGCGACCGGCGAGGTCCGGTCTCCCCACGACATCGCCGAGGGCTTCCTGCGGATCGCCGTCGCCAACATGGCCAACGCGATCAAGCAGGTGTCCGTGCAAAAAGGGCACGATGCGACGAAATTCGCGCTGCAATGTTTCGGTGGCGCCGGCGGGCAGCATGCCTGCATGGTCGCGGATGCGCTGGGCATGGAGACGGTGTTCATCCATCCCTACGCGGGCGTGTTGTCCGCTTATGGCATGGGCCTCGCCGACCAGTCCGCGATGCGCGAACAGGCGGTGGAGAAAACGTTAACCGCCGGGATTGTTCCGGAATTGAACGCTCTGGCCGCGCGTCTCGCGGAACGCGCCCGCGGTGCTTTGCTGGAACAGGGCGCCGATCCCGCCGCGATCGAACACACGGCGACGCTGCATCTTCGTTACGCCGGCACCGAAGCCGCGCTCCCCGTCCCCTTGCCTGTCCCTTTGGGCGATCTGGACGGTGTCGCCGCCGATTTCACCCAGGCGCATCGCGCGCGCTTCGGCTTCGCCACGCCGGAACGGCCTTTGGTCGCCGAACAAATCTCCGTCGAGGCCACGGCGCGTGGCGAGCGCGTGCGGGAAACCGTGCTCGCGGCCCGCGACTCCGGCGCGCCCGTGGCGGTGGCCCGTGTGGCGCTGTTCTCGGGCGGGCGCGGCCACGACACGCCGGTGTTCGAACGCACCGAACTGCGCGCGGGCGACACGATCGGGGGCCCCGCGCTGGTTCGCGAGGCGAACGCGACCACCGTCGTCGAGCCCGGCTGGACGGCGGAGGTCACCGCGCTCGATCACATGATTTTGCGCCGGACAGAGGCCGCGCCGAATCGCGAAACCGCCGCCAGCGGCCGGCCCGACCCGGTGCTGCTGGAGTTGTTCAACAATCTGTTCATGAGTGTCGCGGAACAGACCGGCGCGGTTTTGCAGAACACATCTCTTTCGGTTAACATCAAGGAGAGACTGGATTTCTCCTGCGCGATCTTCGATTCCGAGGGACGTCTGGTCGCCAACGCGCCGCATGTGCCGGTGCATCTCGGCGCGATGGGCGAAAGCGTGCGCACGGTGATGCGCGATCGCGGCGCGACGCTGAAACCGGGCGATGTCGTGGCGCTGAACAATCCGTTTAACGGCGGCACGCATCTGCCCGATGTCACCGTGATCACGCCGGTCTTCGACGAAGCGGGGCGTGAAATTCAGTTCTTCGTTGGCAGCCGCGGGCATCACGCGGATATCGGCGGCATCGCGCCCGGCTCGACCCCGCCGATGTCGCGAACGCTGGAAGAAGAAGGCGTCGTCATCGACGATTTTCTTCTCGTCGACGGCGGCGTGTTCCGGGAGGAACCATTTCGAGAATTGCTGGCCGGCGCGAAATATCCGGCGCGCAGTCCCGACGTGAATGTCGCCGACATCAAGGCGCAGATCGCCGCCAACGAAAAAGGCGTGCGAGAACTGCGAAAGGTCGTGACTCAGTTCGGTTGGGCGACCGTCGCCGCCTATATGCGCCATGTCATGGACAACGCCGAGGAATCGGTGCGGCGCGCGATCGATCGGATCGGCGATGGATCGTTCGAATACCGTATGGACAACGGCAAGAAGCTGTGCGTTTCGATCCGGGTGGATCGCGCGGCGCGATCCGCGATCGTCGATTTCACCGGCACCGGCGCGCAGAACGAGGGCAATTTCAATTCGCCGCCCGCGGTCACCCGCGCCGCCGTTTTGTACGTCTTTCGTTGTCTGGCCGGGGACGGCATTCCGCTGAACGACGGCTGTCTGACGCCGTTGCGTCTGATTGTGCCGGAGGGAACCTTTCTCTCGCCAAGGCCTGGGGCCGCGGTCGTGGCGGGGAACACGGAGGTGTCGCAGGCGACCTGCAATGCGATATTTGGGGCGCTGGGCGCGATCGCCTGCTCCCAGGCCACGATGAACAATTTTCTGTTCGGCGACGCCACGCGGCAATATTACGAAACGATCTGCGGCGGCACCGGCGCGGGTCCGGGCTTCGACGGCACCTCCGCCGTGCAGACGCACATGACCAACACGCGCATGACCGACCCCGAGGTGTTCGAAATGCGCTACCCCGTGCGTTTGGAAAACTTCGCGATCCGCCGCGGCTCCGGCGGCATGGGCCAATGGCGCGGCGGCGATGGCGCGGTGCGCCGGGTGCGGTTTCTGGAGCCGATGACGGCGATCGTCGTGTCCTCGCGCCGGGAGGTCGCGCCGTTCGGCCTGTCGGGTGGCGCGGACGGCGCCGCGGGCCGGCAATGGGTCGAACGCGCCGGCGGGGATGTGGAAGTTCTGACCGCCACCGACCAGGCCGAAATGCGCCCAGGCGATGTGTTCGTTATCGAAACACCGGGAGGCGGGGGATATGGCGCGCGTGCTTAAACACTGGCTGCTTTGGGGTCTCGCGGCCTTGTGCCTGTCCGCCGGGACCGCGCCGGCGCAAACGCCGAAATCGGGCGGTATTTTACGGATTTATCAGCGCGACAATCCGGCGTCGGCCTCGATTCACGAGGAAGCGACCTATTCCACGACCATCCCCTTCATGGGGGTTTTCAACAATCTCATTCTTTACGATCAGAAAATCCCCCGCAATTCCGAGGAAACCATTCGCCCCGAACTCGCGACCGCCTGGTCGTGGAGCGCGGACGGGCTCCGCCTGACCCTGAAACTGCGCGAAGGCGTGGTCTGGCACGACGGCAAAGCTTTTTCCTCCGCCGACGTCAAATGCACGTTCGATCTTCTGCGGGACAAGGCGGCCGATAAATTCCGCAAGAACCCGCGAAAATCCTGGTTTCCGAATATCGCGGATGTAGCGCCGAACGGCCCGAACGAGGTGTCGATTCTTCTGACGCGGCGCCAGCCCTCGATCCTGGCGATGCTCGCCTCGGGTTTCATGCCGATGTATCCCTGCCACGTGCCGCAAAACACGCAACGGACGAAGCCCATCGGCACCGGCCCCTTCATGGTCGCGGAATTCAAACAGAACGAAATCATTCGCTTCGTCAAAAATCCCCGCTACTGGAAACCGGGCCTGCCCTACCTCGACGGCATCGAAATGCCGATCATCGTGCAACGCTCCACCGCGATTCTGGCCTTCGAGGCCGGGAAAGTCGACATGACCTTCCCCTGGGAGGTCACCTGGCCGCTGCGCCGCGACATAATCGCGCGCATGCCGGAGGCCACCTGTTACTGGGGGCCGATGAACGTCAATTACAATTTGATCGTCAATCGCGACAAACCGCCGTTCGACAATCCCGACATCCGCCGCGCCATGGCGCTGGCGCTGGACCGCAAGGCCTTCATCGATCTGCTGTTCGAAGGCCAGGCCGATACCGGCGGCGCGGTGCAGCCGCGGCCCGAGGGACTCTGGGGCATGCCGGACGAGATGAAAACCGCGATGCCCGGCTACGGCCCCGATGTCGCCGCCAACCGCGCGGAGGCGCGCGCGATCATGGCGAAACTCGGCTACGGGCCTGACAAGAAGCTCCAGGTCAAAGTGTCCACGCGGAACATTCCCGCCTATCGCGATCCCGCCGTGATCCTGATCGACCACCTGAAAGAGGCCTATATCGACGGCGAACTCGATCCGATGGACACGTCCATCTGGTTCGCCCGCCTGGTGAAAAAAGATTACGCGGTGGGCCTGAACATCACGGGGAACGCGATGGACGACCCGGATCAGGCGTTTTACGAGAATTTCGGCTGCGGTTCGGAACGCAACTATTCCGGCTATTGCAACCCGGAACTCGAAAAACTGGTCGACCGGCAATCCATGGAAACGGACCTGGACGCCCGCAAGAAACTGGTCTGGGAGATCGACCGCCGGTTGCAGGAAGACGTGGCCCGTCCAACAATCCTGTATCAACGCGGCGCGACCTGCTGGCACAAGAAAGTGCACGGCTACACCCCAATGGTGAACACCGCGCAGAACGGTTACCGCTTCGAGGACATGTGGCTCGACCGATGAATCTTTTTGTCACGCTTTTCGCCGGGCTTCTTTGCACCGGTGCGGCCGCCGCGCAAACGCCGGGCGGCACGCTGAAACTCTATCTCCGCGACAGCCCGGCGACGGCCTCGCCGCTGGAGGAGGCGTCCCGCACGGCGACGGTGCCGCTGATGGGCGTGTTCAACAATCTCATGGTTTTCGACCAGGGCCAGCCGGTCAATTCCGAAACGGCGCTGGTGCCAGAACTCGCGACCTCCTGGTCGTGGAACGCGGAGCGGACCCGCCTGACGCTGAAATTGCGGGAGGGCGTGACATGGCACGACGGCAAGCCCTTCTCCGCCGCCGACGTCAAATGCACCTTCGATCTGCTGCTGGGCACCGGCGCCGATAAACTGCGGAAGAATCCCCGCAAAACCTGGTTCGAGAATATCGAGGCCGTGGATATCGCGCCCAACGAGGCGGTGCTGCGGCTGCAGCGTCCGCAGCCCTCCATTCTGTCGATGCTGGCGGCCGGGTATTCCGCGATTTACCCCTGCCATGTGAACGCCGCGAAAATGCGGACCAATCCCGTCGGTACCGGACCGTTCAAACTCGCGGCGTTCCAGATGAACGAACTGATTCGCCTGGAAAAAAACCCGAATTACTGGCGGCCCGGCCGCCCCTACCTCGACGCGATCGAAATGCCCGTGGTCGCCAATCGCGCCACGGCGATGCTGGCGTTTTCCTCGGGCAAGGTGGACATGACCTTCCCCTTCGACGTCACGGGGCCGATGGCGCGGGAGATGAAGCGCGACGCCCCCCAGGCCGTCTGCGCTTTCGGGCCGATGAATTCGACCCAGAACCTGATCGTGAACCGGGAAAAGCCGCCCTTCGACAATCCCAACGTCCGCCGCGCGATGGCGCTGACGATCGACCGCAAGGCCTTCGCCGACATCATGTTCGAGGGCCAGGGCGACATCGGCGGCACCATGCTGCCGCAACCCGCGGGGATCTGGGGCATGCCGCCGGACACCGTGAAAACCATGTTCGGCTACGATCCCGATATTTCGAAGAACCGGGCGCAGGGCCGCGCGCTGATGGAGGCCGTGGGGTACGGCCCCGCGAACCGCCTGAAAGTCAAGGTTTCCACCCGCAACCTGCCAATCTACCGCGACGCCGCCGTGATCCTGATCGACCACCTGAAGGAAATCTATATCGATGGCGAACTGGACCCGGTGGACACCGGCCTGTGGTTCACCCGCCTCGCCCGCAAGGATTACGCGATCGGGATGAACACCACCTCGAACGCCATCGACGATCCCGACCAGTCGTTTTACGAGAATTTCGCCTGCGGCTCCGAGCGCAATTATTCGCAGTATTGCAACCCGGAGATGCAGGCGCTGTTCGACCGGCAATCCGCCGAGATCGACCTCGAAAAGCGCAAGCGCCTCGTGTGGGAGATCGACCGCCGCCTGCAGGAAGACGTCGCCCGCCCCGCGATCCTGCACCAGGTCACCGGCACCTGCTGGCATCCCTCGGTCCACGGGTTTACCCCGATGGCGAACAGTTCCGCCAACGGCTACCGCTTCGAGGATCTTTGGATCGCCCATTGAAACGCGCGCCATGGGGGTCTATCGGTGCGCCGCCTTGTCACCGGGGATCCCCATGTTTCGTCTGTTCGCCGCTTTGCTGTTCGCCCTTTCCGCCACCGCCGCTTCGGCCCAGACGCCGAAATCGGGCGGCACGTTCCGCGTGTATCAGCGCGACAGTCCGGCCTCGGCGTCGCTGCACGAGGAAGCGACCTATTCGACGAACATCCCGTTCATGGCGATCTACAACAATTTGGTGGTCTTCGACCAACACCAGCCCATCAACACCGAAAAGACGATCGTCCCGGAACTCGCGACGTCATGGGCGTGGAGCGACGACCATCTCCGCCTGACCTTCAAGCTGCGCCAGGGCGTGACCTGGCACGACGGCAAGCCCTTCACGGCCGCCGACGTCAAATGCACCTTCGCGCTGATCCAGGAGACCGGGACCGACAAGCTTCGGAAAAATCCGCGTAAACTTTGGTACAACAATGTCGCGGACGTCACGGCGGACAACGATTACCAGGTCACCCTGCGCCTGAGCCGGCCGCAACCCTCGGTGCTGTCGATGCTGGCATCGGGATACTCGGCGATGTACCCCTGCCACGTGAACGCGGCGAAAATGCGCACCGCGCCGATCGGCACCGGCCCCTTCAAATTCGCCGAATTCAAACAGAACGAGCTGATCCGGCTGGTGAAAAACACCAACTACTGGAAACCCGGCCTGCCCTACCTCGACGCGATCGAACTGCCGATCGTCACCAACCGCGCCACCGCGATGCTGACCTTTATCGCCGGACGCCTGGACATGACCTTCCCGACCGAGGTCACCCCGCCGATCCTGCGCGACATCCGCAAGGAAGCCCCCAACGCGGTCTGCCATTACGGCCCGATCAACGTGAACGAGAACCTGATCGTCAACCGCGAAAAGCCGCCATTCGACAACGCCGACATCCGCCGCGCCATGGCGCTGACGATCGATCGCAAAGCCTTCATCGACATCCTGTTCGAGGGCAAGGCCGATCCCGGCGGCGCGCTGATGCCCGGACCCAACGGCATCTGGGGCATGCCCCTGGAGATGCAGAAGACCATGCTCGGCTTCGATCCCGACATCGCCAAAAACCGCGCCGCCGCCCGCGCGATCATGGAAAAACTCGGCTACGGCCCCACCAACCGCCTGGCCGTGAAAGTGTCCACCCGTAACATCCCGGCCTACCGCGACCCCGCCGTGATCCTGATCGACCACCTGAAAGAGATCTATATCGACGGCGAACTGGACCCGGTCGACACCAGCCTGTGGTTCGCCAAGGTGGCCCGCAAAGATTACGCGGTCGGGCTGAACCTGACGGGTAACGCGCTCGACGATCCCGACCAGGCCTTCTACGAAAACTTCGCCTGCGGGTCCGAACGCAACTACTCCGATTACTGCAACCGCGACCTGCAGAAGAAATTCGATCTGCAATCGGTCGAGGTCGATCTGACGAAGCGTAAACAAATGGTCTGGGACATCGACCGGCAATTGCAGGACGACGTCGCGCGCCCCATCATCCTGCACATGCACGGCGGCACCTGCTGGCAGCCTTACGTCAAAGGCTTCTCGCCGATGGTGAATTCCTCCTACAACGGCTACCGGTTCGAGGATATTTGGCTGGACCGCTGACGCTCACACCGCCTGACGCATATCGGCCAGGAAGCGGCTGACCTCGTTCTTCAGCCCTTCCGCCTGGCCCGTCAGCTCCGTCGCGGCCTCCAGCACCGCGCCGGCGCGCTGACCGGTGTCGGCGACGGCGTCGTTCACCACGGCGATATTGCCATTCACCTCGCTCGTCCCCATCGCCGCCTGTTGCACCGCCCGCGCGATCTCCTGCGTCGCCTCCCCCTGCTGCTCCACCGCGCCCGCGATCGACGACGCGATCTCGTTCATCCGCTGGATCGTGCCGCCAATCGAACGCAACGCCCCCGCCGCCTGATCCGTCGCCCCGCGCATCGAGGCGATCTGCGCCGAAATTCCTTCCGTCGCCTTGGCGGTCTGCGTCGCGAGGTTTTTGACCTCCCCGGCGACAACGGCGAAGCCCTTGCCCGCCTCCCCGGCCCGCGCCGCCTCGATGGTCGCGTTCAGGGCCAAAAGATTGGTGCGGGCGGCGATGTCGCCGATGAGATCGACGACCTCGCCAATCTTCGCCGCGGCCTCGCTCAATCCGCCAACCGACCGGTCGGTGGCCTCCGCCTCCGTGACCGCGCGCGCGGCGATGCGGCTGGATTCCGCGACCTGACGGCCGATCTCCGCGACCGAAGCCGCCAGTTCCTCCGCCCCCGACGCCGCCGTCGCCACATGCCCCGCCGCCTGTTCGGACGCCGAGGTCACCGCGCGCGTCCGCAAGCCCGCGTCCCCCGCGGCATCGCTCATGATCCGCGCGGCATCCCGCATCCCGGACGCGGCCTCGCCCACATTTCGGGCGATGGCGCCAATACTCTCCTCGAACCGCGACGCGAGCCGGGTTTGATCCGTCAAATGCCGCCAGATCGCCATCGGCCCAACATAACCGCCGTGGCGGTCATGCAGCGCGGACAACTGCAATTCCAGCGTTTCCCCGTTCAGAACCAGCCGGGTCCGGCGCGGCATGGCGCCGGGATCGGCGCCGGCCGGCTCGAGCCCCGCGGCACGCTCGAAAATCTCCAGCTCCCGCCCTTCCAGCTCGGAAACCGGCACCGGCAGACGATCGCCGAGCGTCTCCATCAGCCGGCGGGCGGCGGCATTCATATACCGGATCCGATGCGGCGCCTCGGCATCGGCGGTCATCACGCCGATGGGAATATCCTCGATCATCCGCGACTGCACGAAGGCCCGGTTCATGGTGCCACGCAGGCGTTCCACCGCTTCGGCCATCAGGCCGGTCTCGTCGCGCCGTTCCGCGCCCATGACCGGCACCGCGGTGTCGCCATCGGCGATGCGCCGAACCTCCCGGGTCAGACGCCGGACCGGACCGCCAATGGCGCGGATCGTGGCGAAACCCAGCAGCAGCATCGACACCGCCGCGCCACCGACGAACAGCGTCATCGTCTCGTTCGCCTCCACCAGCCCCGCGGCGGAACGCGCCGACGCCGCCGCGACGCGCGCGACGAAAGCGGCGACGGCCTGATCGACGGCCTCGCGCATCGCCTGGCTCGCCTTTTCCATGTCGTCGGTCCGAAGCTGCTCCAACCGCTTCGTCTGTTCCAACAGCTCCAACGCCGCGCTGGCGATGCCCCGGCCGATGGTGGCGACCACCCGCGCGCCCGCTTTCACCTCGACGGGGGTTTCGCTCGCCAACACCGCGTCCATCAGCTTTTCCGCGAGTGTCGCGGATTCCCGGACCTCGTTCGCCGCGGACCCGTTGGCCGTGGCCATGAACATGATGGCGCCCGACACGACCCGGCTCATGGCGAGGCGATACGCCAATATCTCCTTCGTCCCCGGTCTGTTTTCCCCGGCGGTGGACACCGCGCCGCCGTCCCGCACCGAGTCGACACCGCCCCGCATCGCGCCGCCCGACTGTATCTCCAGAACCAGCGTGTTCAACGCGGAGTCGAAGGTCGGACGCGCCTGGAAGATGTTCTTTTGCCGGCCGATCAGCATCTCCCGCCGCAGATCGGTTTGGCGCCTGACGACATCCAGCGCCGCGTCGAGGCTGGCGATCGCCTTGTCGATCCGGGCGCGGGTGCCGCCGTCGCCGGTCATCTCGCGCGCCTGGGCCAGCGCGTCGCGCGCTTTTCCATGCTGCTGTTCCGCCCGCTCCCGGACGGATTTGACCTGATTGACGGTCTGTTGGTTCGCCAGGGACGCCGACGCGATCCACAATTCCGCCGCCGCCGGCAAACTCTCGCGCACCTGACGTTCCGCCGCCGCCTGCGACGCGGCCTCTTCCTGCAAGGCGCCGATCGCGCCCATCCGATCCAGCGCGATCCAGGACACCCCGGCCAGCAGCGCGAGGCCGCCCAGTATCGAGGCGCCGAGTTTCCAGGCGATCGAGATGTCGCGGACGAAGCGAAGCGGAGAGAACATGCGGGGAACCTCGACTGAGTTCGCTCGATCATCCCCGAGTTTGGTTAATAAGCCGTGAATCAGACGCCCAAAACCGCCGCGATCGACAGCACGATCCAGGTCAGCACCAGACAGCCAAGGCCGAAACGGGCGTTCCAGACGGACCCGACAGTCCAGGGGGACACGCCGGCCCATCGGGCGGCGATCATGGCGGAGGCGGACATGGGCGTGAGGCTCACCCCGACAGCCCATCCCAACATACAGGCCAGCGCCAAAACGGCGGGCGAGATGCCGAGCCGCGCCGGATCGGGCAGCGCCGCGCCCAGCAACGCCACCACCGCCACCGGATTAAGTCCGATCTGTCCGGTCAGGATCAGCAGCACCGGCACCAGCAGCGGCACCGCGAGCGGCGGCACATGCGCCAGCAACGCGCCCATGGCCTCCGCCGGGATCAGTCCCGCGGCGCCAATCCCCATGAAGCCGGAACAGGCGAGAGTCGCCGCCTCGCCACGGAACCCGGGCAGGCGCCGCCCAAACCCCTCCCCCCGCCGTCGCACGGCGGCCCAAAGATTTTTTTCGCGCCCCCATGTCTGCGCCACGGCCCAGCACAGCGCGACCAGCGGCACGAAGAGCGTGACGGCGCCGACCAGCGTGACGCGAAGCACCAAACTCGCCGCTTCCGACAGAACCAGCACCAGCGCCACAAGGGCCACGATCCGCGCGTGGACCCACCAGGTGTCGTTCGACACGGATTCAAGGCCGGTGTTCGCGCGTCCGCCGCCGATCCGGTCGTCCAGCCAGCCAATCGCGGTCATGCCGAGCGCCGCGAGAAACGCCACCGGCAGCAGCGCCCGCATCGGCGCGGCCGGGATCGCCGTGGTCACGATGGCGGTCATCAGGTTCAGCGGGCTCCAGCAATTCATCACGCAAAACCCGCGCTGAATCGCCACGATCATCCGCCGCATCCGCGCCGCCCCCGCCCCGGCCTTGGCCCCTGGGCTTCCGCTGTTCGCCCCCGCCACCATCGCGCCGAGCAGGTCGATCGCCCCGTACGACAAAATAATGCCGAACAAATGCCCGCCGCCGGTCAGCGCGAGGTAGCGCTGGCCCGCCGGCCGCCCAGCCAGATGATGCCCGCAGCGGCGCACCAGCGGACTGGTTTCCGCCGCGTCGCGCAGCGAACTCAGCGCGAGGTAGAAGGCGCCATAAACCGCGCCCCGCCGCCAGCCCGCGAGATAAAGCCCCAACGGATCGTCCGCGCGCGCGACCCCGGCCAGGCCGATCGCCATCAGCCCCAGGAACAGCACCAGCGCGAAGCGGCGCTGCCGCGGCAATTCCAGCAGCAAAAACGCCAGCATCGCCTGCCCGGCCGCGATCCCGCACCAGGCGGCGCCCAAAAACTGGTCGGCGAGGACGCCGGCCCAGACCGCGGCGTAAAGCCAGGCGCTGACCATCGGCGGACCCACGCCCATGTCAGCCCGCCAGGAACGCCTCCGCTTCCCGCGCGACATCCGCCAACGCGCCCTTGGCGAAAGGCGAGATCAGCCCGGCGGACCGCGCCAAATCCTGGAACGGCGCCGATCCGCCCTTTGCGCATAACTCGACATAAGCGCCCAGCGCCGCCGCCGGATCGCGGCGGGCGCGCGACCAGAACTGCAGCGCGCAACATTGGGCGAGCGTGTAGTCGATATAGTAAAACGGCGATCCATAGATATGCGGCTTCGCCTGCCACCGCCCGCCCATCGCCGGCCAGGCCAGATCGCCATGATCCGTCCAGGGCATGTAATGTTGTTCCAACCGCCGCCACATCGCGTGACGCTCAGCCGGCGAGGCCGTGGGGTTCGCGTAAACCTCATGCTGGAAGTGATCGACGCAGACGCCATAAGGCAAGAATGCCAGCGCGCCGATCATGTGCATGCGCCGGAACCGGTCCGCGGCGGCATCGCCCACCAGCAGCCCCATATACGGCCATGTCAGGAACTCCAGACTCATGGAATGGATCTCGGCGGCTTCCATTGTCGGCCAGAGGTAATCGGCGTTCGGCTGATCCTTCGACATGTGGTTCTGGAAGGCGTGGCCCATTTCATGGGTGAAGACGCCGATATCGTGATGCGTGCCGGTGAAATTGGCGAAGATGAAGGGCATGCCCGCCGAGGGGAACGAGGTGCAGAACCCGCCGCCCGATTTGCCCGGCCGGTTTTTCAAATCCAGGAATCCGCCGCCTTCCATATCCCGGAAAAACGCCCCCAGTTTCGGGTGCATCGCATCGAACATCGTCCGCGCCTTGGCGACCAGAAAATCGTGCCCGCCCGCGGGTTTCGGATTGCCCGCGGGGTCGATCAGCGCCTCGTCCCAGTAACGGACCTTGTCCCAGCCGTGTTCGGCCCGCCGCTGCTCCAGCAACCGCGCGACCAACGGGACGACATGGGTGACCACCTGCTCGCGGTAACGCGCGACATCCTCCGGCCCGTAATCCACCCGCCGCATCCGGCGGTAGCCGAAGGGGGTGTACGTCGAAAAACCCAGTTTCCGGGCCATGCCGTGGCGCAACCGGACCAGCGAATCGTAGAGGGAGTCGAGTTCCGGCCCGTTGGCTTCGAAGAAGCTCCAGCGCACCCGCTCCGCCTCGTGTCGCGTGGCGCGGTCCGGGTCCTCGGCGAAGGGGGCGAGGCCCGCCAGGTTCACGGTCTGTCCGCCGATCGACAGGCTGGCGGAGGCCAGGAGTTCCGAATACCGCGCGGACAGCCGCGATTCTTCTTCCAGGTCCGGCTTGATCGCGGGATCGAAGGCGGTGACGTCGGTTTCCCACAGGCGGACGGCATGCGCGCCGGCCTCCCGTTCCAGGCCAGCGCGGTCCGGCAGGGACAGCAACCGGCGTTTGAACTGTGTCTCCAGGTCGGCGGCTTCGGGTGCCAGCGCGTCGGCGTATTCGCGGGCGGCCTTGGCCTCTGGGTCGGCGGTGTTTTGCGCGAAGCGGAGGTGGACCAGCGCGGACCAGGTTTCGAAGTCCCGGCGGGCGCGATCCCAGGCGGCCAGGGCGCCCGCGCGATCGCCGGTTTCCAGTTGGCGGTTCAGCGCGGCGAAACCGGCGGTCAGGACCGCGCGATCCGGTGTCGCGGCGGCGATGGAGTCGAAGCGGATCATGGCGTTGCCTCCACGGCCGGCAGGCCCGCGCGGATCTGGCGTTCGAAGGCGCGCAGGCGCTTGAAGACGGAGATCAGCTCGACGATCGTCGTCCAACTGTTCACCAGATATTGGAACGAGCTTTCCACCCGCCCGAAGGCGCGGACGATCTGCTGCATGGCGCCAAGGGTCAGAGCGCCGCCGACGATGGTCGGTCCCAAAGCGAGGTAGGGCACGAGCACGCCGAATTGCAGATACGACCATTTAACGACGTCGAAATACATGTAGTGGAAATACAGCCGGAAATAGTTGCGGCGCACATGGTCGAACAGCGCCCGCAGGGTTGGGCCCGACGCGCGCGTGTGGTCGTCTTCGCCGTAGACCAGTTCTTTGCGGTAGGCGGCTTCGACGATCTGATTCTGGAACTCGAGGCCCGGCAGTTTGACCCCGACGGCGGCCATCAGGACTGTTCCGGCCAGCGCGAAAACGATGGCGACCCAGACCAGGGAATGGCTGACGGTGCCTATCCAGGGGAGTTGGGTGATTTTTTCGGAGAGGGTCCAGAGGATCGGGAGGAACGCGATGAGGGTCATCACGCTGCGCATGAAGCTGACGCCCAGACCCTCGACCAGGCGGGCGAAGCGCATCGTGTCTTCCTGCACGCGCTGCGAGGCGCCCTCGATCCCGCGCAGGATGTGCCAGTTGTCCGTGTAGAAATCGGTCATCGCCATGCGCCAGCGGAACACGTAGTGCTTGATGAAAAAATCGTCGAGCACGGCGATCGCGATATACAGCGCGGCGATCCAGCCGAACGTCGCCAGTTGCGCGAAGTATTCCTCCATCGTGATCGCGCCCGGCGTCGCCAGCGCTTTTTGGATGAGGTTGTAGAAGGCGCCGAACCATTCGTTGATTTTGACGTCGAGTTCGACCTTGTACCACGTCGCGAACAGGATCAGCGCGCTGCCTGGAAAAGCCCAGAAAAACCAGCGGCGGTTCAGGAAAAACGATTGAAACACATATCCCTCCGGAGCGGCCCGCGGATGGTGACCGGCCGCGCCAGCCTAACACATGCGGCGCAGGGCGGGCAGCGCGATCGCGCGCCGTGCAGGCCAATCGGGCGAAGGAAGAGAGTCCCTGGGCTCCGCCCCGGACCCCGTGGGGGGCGCTGCCCCCTCAACCCCCGCCAAGGCAGGGCCTTGGATGCCGTCTTGTTTGGGGTGTTTGAAGAAGGGGGCCTACGGTGGCGGTTGAACCGCCTCGGATGGCCCCCTTCTTCAAACACCCCAATTAAACGGGTCCAGGCTTGCCCCTGCGAAGGCGGGGGGCCCCCGCCCTGGTGGGGTTCGAAGGGGCGACGCCCCTCGCGGGCGCGATCCGCTTCGCGGCTCTCGGGGGCGGAGCCCCAAGGCTTTCCTTCCTTCATCCGATTGCCCGTGCGCCGTTGGCGTGACGGTTATTTGCTCTCGGGCCGGGGCAATGCCGCCAGCCAGGCTTCGGTGCGTTCCCGGTTCACGCCGAAATCCCTGTGGCCGTAAACGCTGCGCGACCACACGGTCATGGTGCTGTGGGTGCCGTCCAGCGCGTGGATTTGCACCGTGACGAGGTCCGGATAATTGATCAGCGCGCTGCGCACGACGTAGTGCAACTGCATCCGGCCCGGGAATTCGGCCGCCACGAAGGTGCGCTCCCGTTGCCCGAAGGTCACCCGCGCGGCTTCGTACAGCGCCGCCGCCGGCATGGCGAACGGTTGTAGCACGACATCCGGCGCGGGCTGCGACCCGGCCGGCCCCGCCAGGAAGGTATTCGGTGTCGAGGGCCGTTCCAGCGTCGCCAAATCGATCGGCGCGGGCATTGGCAGGCCCGCGATTCCCTCGGCCCCGCAGGCCGGCAGGACCAGTCCGATCATCCAGGCCAATAATGTCATTCGCCCTCGCTCGTCGCCACGTTGTTCATCCTGCCCCGTCCCATGTCAGCCTGTTTGGCTCAAAACCCGGCGCCCGGCTGACGGAGATAAATCTCCTCCTCCGGGGTATTGGCGCGTCCCAAACTGGCGTTCCGATGCGGAAACCGGCCGTAGGCCCGAATCGTATCCCGATGCCGGACCGCATAATCGACCGTGTCGGCACCCAGTTCCGAGATGAGCCCAGTAAAGAGACGGACAGACCGGTCTTGTTCTTCCAAACTTTCCGCGTGTTCGAACGGTAAATACGCGAACATGCGTTCGAAGGGCGTCATGGCGGTGTCGTGTCCCGCTTCCACCAGACCATGGGCGAGGCTCAGGGCCAGCGGATCGGCCGCGAAGGCCTCCGCCGTGCCGCGAAAGACGTTCCGCGATAATTGGTCCAGCAGGACGATCAGCGCCAAAGCGCCTTTCGGGGTTTCGGCCCAGGCGGTAAGCGCCCCGGCGCGGGCGGCGCGGATATCGGGGGCGAAACGGGCGCAGGCGGCGTCGAAGGCGGGGTCCTTGGCGAACCATTTCGTCCGCCTGACGGTGGCATCGTCCTCGAACCAAAACGTCAGAACGTCCTCGGGCCGGAGAGTCATCGCGAAAGCGCCTTGTCCAGGAGAATAACCGAATGCACCGCGTCCCGCCCCGACAGATCGCGGATCTGATGGCGGCAGGATGTCCCGTCGGCGACAATGTAATCCTCCGCCGCCGCGCCTCGCACCGCCTGCATCAATCCCCCCTCCGCCATCGCCTTCGACACCTCCTGTGTCTCCGCCTGATAGCCGAACGCCCCCGCCATCCCGCAGCACGACGACGCGATCGGGGTCACCGTCATCGACGGCACGCGTTTCAGCGCGCTCACCGCGTCGGGGAAAGCGCCGAAGGATTTCTGGTGGCAATGCCCGTGGATATGCGCCTTGCCCGCCATCGCCTTCAGCGCGAGGTCAGGCTTTTCGCGCGCGATAAACTCCGACAGCAACATCGCGCGTTTGGCCAGCGCGTCGGCCTCCGGTCCCGGCAGCAGCGAGCGGAACTCGTCGCGCAACGTGAGAAGGCAGGACGGTTCCAGACCGATGACCGGCCTGTCGCCCGCCAGCGCGTCCATGGTCCGCCGCGCCTCGGCCCGAGCCTTATCGACCATCCCCGCCGCCAGAAATGTCCGCCCGCAACACAACGCCCGGCCCGGCGCGGAGGGCATCGCCACCCCGTAACCCGCGGCTTTCAGCACCCGCAACGCCGCGCGGAGGTTCTCAGGCTCGAAATACCGGTTGAACGTGTCGGCCAGCAACAGAACGGTGCCGCGCGGACCCACGGGCGAGTCCGCTTCCTCATCGCGGAACGGATCCGGACTCCAGGCCGGCAAGGCCCGGTTGGCGGCGAACCCCGCGTAACGCTCCATCAAGCGGCGCAGCGGCGGCCATTTGTTCCGCAGATTGGCGAGGCCGGACATCTTGGACAACAGCGCCGCATAGCGCGGCAAATTCGCCACCAGCGACTCCCGCGCCGGCACGCCGTGGCGGTCCGCCTGTGCCGCCGACACCTCGATCTTCATCTTCGCCATATCGACGCCGGTCGGGCATTCCCGGCGGCACGCCTTGCAGGAGACGCAAAGCTTCATCGCCTCCGCCATCGCCTCCGACGCCATCGCGTCCGCGCCCAACTGCCCCGTCAGCGCGAGGCGCAAGGTGTTGGCGCGGCCGCGGGTGAGGTGCTGCTCGTCGCGCGTGACACGGAAACTCGGGCACATGACCGCGTTGGCCTCGAAGCCGCGGCAGGTGCCGTTGTTGTTGCACATCTCCACCGCGCCCAGCATCCCGCCCAGCGGGCCCGGATGATCGGACCAATCGAGTTTGGGTTTGAAATCGCCGGTGGCGGCGTAACCCGGCGGGTACCGGAACAGCGTCCGGTCGTCCATTTTCGGCGGCTGGACGATGCGGTTCGGGTTCAGCATGTTGGTGGGATCGAAGGCGTCCTTCACCGTTTCGAACGCGCGGACGATCCGTTCGCCGAACATTTGCTCGTGGAACTCGCTGCGAACCAGGCCGTCGCCATGCTCGCCGCTGTGCGAACCCTTGTATTCGCGGACAATTTCGAAGGTTTCCTCGGCGATGGCGCGCATCTTCGCGACATCGGCCGGGTCCTTCATGCTCAGCACGGGCCGGACATGCAGGCAGCCGACGGAGGCATGCGCGTACCAGGTGCCCTTGGACCCGTGTTTTTCGAACACGTCGTTCAGGCGTGCGGTATAATCGGCGAGATCGTCGAGATCGACGGCGGTGTCCTCGATGAACGACACCGGTTTGCCGTCGCCCTTCATCGACATCATGATGTTAAGCCCGGCCTCGCGCACGGCGGCGATATCGGCCTGAAAACCGGCGTCCATGGCGCGGACGACGTTGGGGTGGCCCAGATCGCCCATCAGTTCTTCGAGTTCGCGCAACTTCGCCCGGAGCGGGCCGTCGTCATGGCCGTGGAATTCGACAATGAGCAAAGAATCGGGTTCGCCGATCAGCATGTTGTCGATGGTCGCGCGGTAGATCGGAATGGAGCGGCCGAGATCGATCATGGTGCGATCGACCAGTTCCACCGCCTCTGGATCGAGCTTCACGATGTGGCGCGACGCCTCCATCGCATGTCGAAATGTCGGGAACTGGCAAATGCCCAGCACTTTGCGGGGTTTGATCGGGTGCAGCGCCAGTTCGAGGGCGGCGGAAAACGCCAGCGTGCCCTCGGACCCCACCAGCAGCCGCGCCAGATTGTCCCGTCCGCTGGCCCTGGCGGCGGGCGTCAGGGCATCGATGTTGTAACCGCCGACGCGGCGCAGTTGTTTCGGGAAACGCGCGGCGATTTCCTCCGCTTCCGTCGCGCCCAGCACGCGCAGGCGCTGGATCAGGTCCACGACATGCGCCGGAACGCCGGCGCCGAAATTGTCCGGGATGGTCCCGAACCGGTGCTGGGTGCCGTCCGCGAGCAGCGCGTCGATGGCGCGAACATTGTCCGCCATCAGCCCGTAGCGGATGGATTTCGACCCGCAGGAGTTATTTCCCGCCATGCCGCCGATGGTGCAGCGCGCATGTGTCGAAGGATCGACCGGGAAGAACACCCCATGCGGCCGCAACGCGGTGTTCAGCGCGCCCAGCGCGATGCCGGGCTCGACCCGGACGAACCCCGCGGCGGCGTCGATCTCCAGAACATTCCGCAAATGTTTGGAACAATCGATCACCAGCGCGCGATTCACCGTCTGCCCGCACTGGCTGGTCCCGCCACCGCGCGGCAGCACCGGGACCCCGGCCTCCCGCGCGATCGACAGCGCGGCCGAGACGTCGTCGAGGGTTTTCGGGATGACAACGCCCAGCGGCTCGATCTGGTAAATGGAGGCGTCGGTGGCGTAGCGGCCGCGATCGGCGCGGCCGAACAACACCTCGCCCTGGATTTCCCGGGACAGTTTTTGGGCCAGAGCGGAATCGCCGGGTCCGGCCGATTTGACCTGGGGTGGCGCGGGAAGGGTCGTGGACGCGCTCATTGCGTGGCCGGGCTCCAGGGTGCTGACATGCCGGCCAATGTGACGCCTCCGCGTCCCGGACGCCAGACCGGGGTGGCGTGGGGTCCGACACGTGACCCCACGCGCGCGCGTTATCGCCCCGCCACGAAGGGCTCGATCAGGTCGCCGGTTTTGACCGACTCTGGCAGCAGCACCGCCTCCGTCTCGGTCGTTTCGAACTGCGAGAGATCGCCGCCCTTGATGTTACGGAACTGCGTCCACAGCAGCCGGGGTTCGGCCCATTCGCCGTCTCTGCCATATGCGATATTGCCGACCACGGTTTTGAAAGTATTGGCTTTCAGATGCGCCGCCAGTTTCGCGTCGTCGAGCGATCCGACCGCTTTCACCGCCTGTTCGATGACCTGCATCCGCGCGAAGGCGAAGGGCGGCAAGAACACGCCAAGGGGATCGACGCCTTCCGATGCCGCGCGGCTTCGATAGGTCTTCAGAAAACCCATCACTTCCGGCGTTTGCAATTTCGGCGCCGGTACCCATTGCTCGATGATGACGGTGCCGTTCAGCAACGGCCCCAACTGCGTTTTCATCGCCGCCGTGGACGCGCCCACCAGGCTGCCGCCGAACAACCGGCAGGTGAACCCCATCTCCGCCGAAGCCCGCAGAATGCCCGCGGTATCCGAGGGGTAGGACGCGACATAAACCACCTCCGGGTTCGTCGCGCGCACCGCCCGCATGATCGGCGCGTAATCGGTGGTCGAGGGCGGGTAGCTTTTGTCGTAAACGATCTTCAACCCGACGGCCGCCGCGTTCTGCCGCGCCCCATCGGTGGCGTTGCGCGGAAACTCCGCGTCGGCCCCAACAATGGCCAAGGTCGTGGGTTTCGGCTTCATCGCCGCCGCGATTTCGAAGAACCCCTGCGAGAACGCCTTTTTCGGATCGGGACCGGTCGCGATCATCGCGAAGGTACGGTCGTAATGAAACTCCGAGTTCGTCGCGAGCGAAAACAGGCTCATATACAACTTGTTGTGCGATATGACGACCGGCATCGCCGGCACCGCCATGTTCGTGGCATAGCCGGACATGACGATTTCGACCTTGTCGACATCCAGAAGTTTCACGTAAAGGCCCGGCACGTTCGCGGGATTGGACTGGTTGTCGTAGAAAATCAGCTTCACGGGCCGTCCCAGAAGTCCGCCCTTGGCGTTGATCTCCTCCGCCCATATCTGCGTCGCGACGATGCCGGATTTCCCGATCGCGGCCAAACTCCCCGTCATCGCCTCCGCGAACCCTATTTTGATCGGTTCGGCCTGCGCGAAGGCGGATCGCGCCATCGTCCCGGCGGCGATGGCTCCCAAAGCAGTACGGCGTCCAATTTCAGCACGCATGTCTTTCCTCCCTCCCATCGAACGTGGGGTTAGGACGAACGGTAGCAGACATTCCGCCAATGGCTATACTCGCGCCCCAGACGGAGGAGACCCAAAATGAAACCTGATTACCCATAAACCTCAGCTAACTTCAGGAGCCTGTATGGCATCGGCGGGGTCCGCGCGGCGGCCCAGCAAAGGCGAGGCACCATGGCGGCGAGATCGTATCGCCGGTTGAAGCGATACTCGAACTCG
>CANJJS010000067.1 GCA_947474705.1 Acetobacteraceae bacterium
ATCCTGACACGGCGATACGTTCGGGAGGCGTAAGTACCGGGGCGCTGCCCCGGACCCCGCGAGGGCTCCGCCCTTCGAACCCGCCAGGGGAACGTCCCCTGGACCGCGATCGATTTGGTGCCCTGTGGGAGGGGATGCCCTTGGCGAGGTCGAGGGGCGGAGCCCTCGTGGGGTCTGGGGCAAAGCCCCAGCGCTTGCCCCGAACGGAACGCCGCGTAAGGTAACGCAGGAGGACGTGGGAATGGAGACTTACGACTACATCGTGGTGGGGGCCGGTTCGGCCGGAGCGGCGGTCGCGCATCGGTTGTCGGCCGATCCGCGTAATAAGGTTCTGTTGTTGGAAGCCGGGGCGCCCAGTCATCCCTGGTCCAGGATTCCGATCGGCTACGCGCGTTTGATCACCAATCCCGCCGCCAACTGGCTTTATTCGTCGGAGCCAGAGGCCAACACCAACGGCCGCAAGCTGGCCGTGCCGCGTGGGAAGCTTCTGGGCGGTTCCAGCGCCATCAACGGTCTCGCCTTTGTCCGCGGCCAGGCTCAGGACTTCGACACCTGGGCGCAGATGGGCAACAAAGGCTGGAGCTATGCCGATGTCCTGCCTTTCTTTAAACGCATGGAAAGTTACGAGGGTGGCGGCGACGACACCTACCGCGGCCGCGAAGGACCGTTACGCGTCACCAACCCGCCACCCGCCGATCCTTTGTTCGCCACGATCATCGCCGCCGCGGGGCAGGTCGGCATTCCGCATAATCCGGACTACAATGGGGCGAGCCAGGACGGCATCGCCATGAGTCAGGCGACCATCGCCAGCCGCCAGCGCATGAGCACCGCGCGTTGCTACCTCGATCCGATCCGGAACCGCGCCAACCTCCGCATCGAAACCCATGCGTTGACGGAAAGCCTGATTCTCGAGGGCACACGGTGCGTGGGCGTCCGTTACAGCGTGAACGGCGAAAAGCGCGAGGCACGGTCCGGCCGCGACGTCGTCGTCAGCGCCGGTTCGATCAATTCGCCGCAGTTGCTGGAGCTTTCCGGCATTGGCCAGCCGGATCGGCTAAGCGCTCTGGGCATCGAGGTCCATCACGCGTTGCCTGGCGTCGGCGAAAACCTGCGCGACCATTACGCTCCACGCACGCGCTGGACGGTTGGCGCGAAAGGCATCACATTCAACGACCGCGCCCGCGGCCTCGGCCTTGTCGGCCAGGCGCTTCGCTTCGTCTTCGGACAACCAGGCCTGCTGACCATGGTCGGCGCCCCCATACGCGCCTTCGTCCGCTCGCGAGAAGGCCTCGAAGCCCCCGACGCCCTGCTGGGCTGGGTCCCCATGCTGACCGAACCGGGCCCGAAAGGACCCGTCCTGTCGCGCCAGTCCGGTGTCACCTGCTACGCCCACCCCATGCGGCCCGAAAGTAGAGGCCATATCCATATCCGCGCCAACGACCCGCGCACCCCGCCGGCCATCAACTTCAATTTCCTGTCGTCGCCGATCGACGCCGACATCACGATCCGCGCCGTCCGTATCGCCCGTGCCGTCATGACCGCGCCGGCTTTGGCGGATTTCCAGATAACCGAGATCGGCCCAGGCCCCGCGCGGACCAGCGACGACGAAATCCTGGCATGGGTTAAGCAGGTCGCCGAAACCACATACCACCCCGTCGGCACCTGCAAGATGGGTGTGGACCCCCAGGCGGTCGTCGATCCACGCCTGCGCGTCCACGGGATCCAGGGTCTGCGGGTGGCGGATGCGTCCATCATGCCCGCGTTAACCTCAGGCAATACCAACGCGCCTTCGATCATGATCGGCGAAAAAGCCGCCGCCATGGTATTGGAGGACGCCGCCTGACATCGGACGTTTCTACAACGCATTGAAATAAAGCCGGTAAAAAACCGTTAACGCGCGTTTTTCTCTGCCATTCACGCGCGAATACTGGCAAACTCCCGCCCGGCATTGACGCGGGAGACGCCGGGTACATGACATTTCGGTTAACCGACCCCACCCCCACCGAGGGAATCGCGATCCGCTTTTGGGGCGTGCGCGGCACGGTCGCCGCGCCTGGGCCATCGACCATCCGTTACGGTGGCAACACATTATGCGTCGAAATCCGCTGCGGACCGCATCTGATCGTCTGCGACGCGGGCACCGGAATTCGCCTCCTCGGCAACGAACTCGCCACCGCCGGACTCCCCCCCAGCGCCGACATCCTCCTCAGCCATACCCATCTCGACCATGTCCTGGGCCTGCCATTCTTCGCACCCATGTTCGACCCCCTGGCCCGCCTCCGGTTCTGGGGCGGCCACCTGCCCCCACCCGGCGGCATCGCCGCCGCGCTAAGAACAACCTGGAACGCGCCGCTGATGCCCGATCTGGAAAAAGTGTTCCAGGCACATCTCGAATTTCACGACTTCGCGCCCGGCGCGACACTCTCCCTCCATCCCGGACTGAACGTCGCCACACATCCCCTGTGCCACCCCGGCGGCGCCATCGGCTTCCGAATCTCCTGGTCGGGCACCAGTATTTGTTACATTACCGACACAGAGCATCCCGCGTCCGGCATCGACCTGAAACTCTCCGATTTCGTGCGGGACACCGATATCCTGATCCACGACGCCAGCTACACCGAAGCCGAATACGCGACACGCGGCGGATGGGGACACGCGACCTGGCGCGCCGCGGCCGATCTCGCGGACGCCGCGAACGTCAAAACCCTCGTCCTGTTCCACCACGAACCCACACACGACGACGACACCATGGACGAAATCGCCGCGCTGGCGGAAGCGCGCCGGCCCGGAACCCTGGTCGCGAAAGAAGGCATGCGCCTAAGAGCACCATATTGACGCGACCCGCGTTTCCTCGTTTCTGTCCGCCACCACGAATCGCGGGAGGCGGCGCCAATGACAAAGACTTTTCAGTTCGGACTGGTCATTCGCGGCCAGGCGGAAGCGGACGAAGATATCTCCCGCCGCTTTCAGGAAACCCTGACCTTCATCCGCCTCGCCGATAAACTCGGCTACAACTCCGTCACCAAAACCGCGCATTACAGCTCTTACCCCTTCCAAATGTTGCAAATGGTGCCGATGCTCGCCCGCTTCGCGGCCGAAGCCCCGAACATGCGCCTCAACGCCGGCGTGCTGCTACTGCCGTTGATGTCCCCACTCCACGTCGCCGAGGAATTCGCGACACTCGACGTCATCACCGGCGGCAAAATCATCCTTGGCGTGGGCCTCGGCTACCGCGACGTGGAATTCAAGGCCTTCGGTACGAAACGATCCGAACGCGTGCCGCGCTTCGAGGCCAACCTGATCGCGATCAAACGCCTGTGGACCGAGGAAAAGGTCCGCATGAAAACCCCGTTCTTCGAACTCGACGACGCGTCATGCCTGCCGAAACCGTTGCAAAAGCCGCATCCCCCGATCTGGGTCGGCGCCACCGCCGACGCCGCCATCGAACGCGCCGCGAAACTCGGGGATTGCTGGTACGGCGGGCCCGCGACGGAACTCGGCGTCATCGACCGGCAAATGGAACTCTACCGCCGGGCTCTCGACGCGGCCGGCAAACCCTTCCCGGACGAAATCCCGATGCGCCGGGAAGTCTTCGTCGCCAAAACCCGCGACGAGGCGATCCGTCTCTGCGCGCCGTTCCTTGGCGCGAAATACGAGGCTTACGCCGCCTGGCGCCAAAACATGCCTGGCGACGATCGTGGGCTGGGCCAGGAATTCAAGGACCTGATCGGCGACCGGTTTTTGATCGGTTCGCCGGACGAAGTCGCGGAACAAATCCTCGCTTTAAACAAACGCACCGGCGTCAACCATCTCGTGATGAGCACGGAATGGGCGGGCATGCCGGAATCCCTGGCCACCGAAACGATCGACACGATCGCGCGGGAAGTGTTCCCGAAAGTCCGCCAGGCCCTCTGATCCCAAAAGGAATTTTCGCCATGACCGAGACACCGCTCGCGCCCAACCTGCCGCAATGGATGAAAGATCACGTCGCGCGCTATCTCTCGAGCGGCGGCACCGATGGCCACATGTACACGATCGAGCGGGAGGGCGTGCCGAAATTGTCGGTGCCGTCGCTGCTGCTGACAACCACGGGCCGCAAATCCGGCCAGAAATATATATTCCCGCTGTTCTACGGAGAAACGGGCGGTAGCTATTTCGTCATCGCCTCCAAAGGCGGCGCGCCGGAACACCCGGGCTGGTACCGGAACATTCTCGGCGACGCCAACGTGGAAATCCAGGTCGCGACGAAGAAAATGAAATCCGTCGCTCGCACCGCCACCGGCGAGGAACGCGCGCGGCTCTGGGTCGAAGCGGTGAAAATCTGGCCGCCCTTCGCGGAGTACCAGATCAAGGCACAAGACCGCGAAATCCCGGTGGTCGTGCTCGATCCGGTGGGCTAAGACCTGACAAACCGGCGGCGCGGCCAGGCGCCGCCGGATATCTACCCCCAGACCTCCCCCACCGCCCGCGCCATATACCGCAAATCCCCGGCGCGCCGCGTGACGCCCATTTTGTCCAGATATTCCAACACCTCGATCGTCAGATTACGTCCAATCCCCGATCTTTTATTAAACTCCGCCGCCGTGAATCCGGCCTCTTCCGACCCTTCCGCCATCTCCGCGGCCAGCCGCGCCAGCTCCGCCACGGTCTCCAGCGCGAAGTAACGATTCGGCGCCACCGCCAACAGCCGCCCGAACCGTTCGAACCGGCGCAGCGCGGCCTCCATCTCCTCCAACGCCCCCCCTTCCATCTCGACCAGTTCCCGCACCCGCGGCGGCCGTAACGCGGCCGCCTCCAGTCGCGCCCGCACACGCGCCCACAACGCCTCGTCGGCGAGCGTTAAGGACGGCCGATGCTCGGGTAACCGCCAGACCGCGCCCTCCCGAACCAAATCGCCGCGGACACAAAGCACCTCCATCGCCGCTTCGGCGATCTCGCCCGGCAGCGCCCCCGCGGCCCGCGCCAACGCCGCCTTCGCCTGTCCCATCCGGTCCGGATACGCGGCGTGGAAACTCCGCAGATGCCGGGTCAATCCGGCCGCGACTGCGTCGATGGTTTCCGACGAGATCAAGACCCCGCCGGCCCGGATCGCGCCCTCCGGCGTGCCAGGATCGAACCCGCGCGGCAGGTTCCGCGCCAAGGCGAAGCGCCGCGGATCGGCCCACCCCTCGGCACGCGACAACGCCTGAAACGCCGCCACCGGCGCGGCGATCGCATGCGCCGCCAACGCCGCCGCCCGCTGCTCCCGTCGAACCCGGCGGCCCGGCGAGAACGGGTCCAGCACATGCCCGCCCGCCACCACCCGGCCCGTGGCCTCGTCGCGCAAAATCGCCCGGTCGCCGTAAAGACACACCCCCGGCCGTTCCAGGGCGATCGTGACCACCCCTTCCTCGTTCGCCGCGAAATCCGCGCCGGTCTGTGTCAGCACCCGTCCGGAAATCGCATCGGTCCCAAAATGAATGCGCGCCCGCGCCGCGTGCCGCGGCCCACGATCCTCCACCGCGCGGACCGCGACATCGATCCGCGTCGTGGGCTCGTGCAAATCGGGATCGATCAGCCAATCGCCCCGTTTCAACCGCGCCCGTTCCACCCGCGGTCCCGAAATCGCCAGCGCGCACCGGTCCCCCGCCGACGCCGATCCCGCCTGGGCGTGATGCACCTCGATCCCCCGGACGCGCGCCGCCAGCCGCGACGGCGACAACAACAGCCGATCTCCCACCGCGACGCTGCCCGCCGCGACCGTGCCCGTCACCACCAGCCCCGCCCCCGGCGGCGAAAAGCTCCGATCGATCGCAAGCCGGAACAACCCCGAGGCCGCCGGAGGTTCCGGACGCGATTCGATATAAGCGAGCACGCCGGGCACACCCTGGCCCGTCAGACTGGACACCTCCAGCAACGGCGCATCCGCGTAGCCCGCGCGGTCCAACATATCGCGTATTTCGCCGCGCGCCGCCGCCAGCCGGGTGGCATCGACACGATCGACCTTGCTGACCACACAGGCGATATCTCGCACACCCGTCAGCCGCAGAATGGAAAGATGCTCGCGCGTTTGCGGCATCGGCCCATCGTCCGCCGCGACAACCAGCAAAACCGTCCCGGCCGACAACACGCCCGCCAGCATATTGGTCAAAAACCGTTCGTGTCCGGGAACATCGACAAAGCCCACCGTCGCGCCGGACCGGAGCCGCAGATGCGCGAACCCCAGGTCGATCGTCATGCCGCGCTTTTTCTCTTCAGGCAGCCGGTCCGCGTCGATCCCCGTCAGAGCCCGTACCAGCGCGGTCTTGCCATGATCGACATGGCCCGCCAGCCCAACGATCATTTCGCCGCGCGGCCGAGATCGCGCGTCCGGACCTCCACGCATCGTTCGAAATTATTTCGGAACACCGCCATCATCGCGGCGTTGGGCGCGCGTTTGAAAATCCCCTCGCAGAAATCGCGCGCCATCGTCATGGGCGAGCCCGACCGCGCGATCGCCTCCGCTTCCTCCCGGTCCCGCGCCAGCGTCCAGCCGCCGCTTACCATGCAGCCGCGAAACGAAGCCCGCCGCGGCTGGGCATTGGCATCGACGGTCGTATACACCGGCGGCACGAACTCGCCGCCGACGGTGTAACAAACCTGCCTTCCGTCCCGCCCCGCCCGGCATTCCGTACGCAGCGGCGCCAAATACCCTGGACTCGCTAATGTCGTGACCATTGCGGCCGGGAATTTCGAAAACGAATCGGTTTCGCAATGCGCCGTGGCCGCGTCCAGTTCCGCCTTAGTCGCCCCCGGCTTCGCCCAATGATCGACGCAGCCGGCCAGCACGAGCAACAAAGCGGCGGCCGGCCAGGCTAAGCGCATGTCTCAGTCCCCGACTTCGATCACGGCGTCGACGGCGAAAGCCCCCTCGCCCTCCGGCATCGCGAACACCGGATTGAGATCGATCGACTGCAATCGGGGCCCCGCCGCCACCGCGAAGGCCGACAACCGGGACAACGTCTCCGCCAGCGCCTTCACGTCCGCTGTTTTTTTGCCCCGCGCGCCCAGCAAAAGCGGCGAGCCCTTGATCGACCGGATCATCTCCTCAGCCACATCGGGCCCGAAGGGGCAGCGCCGGAACACGACGTCTTTCAGCACTTCGACGAAAATGCCGCCGAGCCCGAACATCGCCATGGGGCCGAACACCGGGTCGCGGTGAATGCCGAGGATGCACTCGACCCCGCCCTTCAACTGTTTCGCTACCAAAACGCCATCCAGCTTCGCCGTGGGCGCCGCCGCCTTGGCCCGTTCCAGCAACAAAGCAAATCCGTCGCGCACGGATGCCGGGTCGGACACATCCAGCAAGACCCCACCGATTTCCGATTTGTGCAAAATATCGGCGGAGAGGATTTTCATCACCACGGGGTAACCGAACCGTTCCGCCGCCGCAACCGCCTGCTCCACGGTGGCGCATTCCGCTTCCGGCGCCGAGGCGATCCCGGCCCCCGCCAGCAACCGTTTCGCCTCCGCCTCCGACGGTGTTTGCGCCGGCAAGGTCACCGCCGGTACAGCCAGCGCCGGCAGCCCCGCCGGTTTCGCGAAGGCCGCGCCAAAACGCCCCATCGCGTCAATCGCCACCACCGCGCGGGTCGGGTCCTCGTGTACCACCCACCCGTCCGCTTCCAGCTTGTCGCGTCCCTCGGGCGGCACGATGACCGACAACGCATAGAGCCGGCCCGGATTTTCATCCCGCACCACGTTCAACTGTTCCGAAATCGCCGGCCAGCGCCGCGACGAAGCGGTCATCGAAAAGAACCCGAGCACCGACGAATATCCGCCGTCCCGCACCATCGATTCCGTAAAAGTCTTGACCAGCGTGACGTCGTTGGACACCTGCGCCGTCGCGTCGACCGGATTGCGCGGCGCGCAGAACGGCACCAGGTCCCGCAGCTTTTTCTGCGCGTCCAGCGGCATTTCCGGCATGTTCAACCCGAGACTTTCGGCCACGTCGGAAATCAGCACCCCCGCCCCGCCGGAGACCGTGATGACCCCCAGCGTATTCTTCACCGGATAGATTTTGCGGGTGGCGGTATGCGCGATATCCAACATTTCCTCAGAGTTCCGCGCGCGGTACACGCCGAACTCGTTCATGACCGCCTCGGTCACCGCGTCGTCGCCGGCGATCGAGGCCGTGTGCGACTTCGCCGCCTTCGTCCCCAGTTCGCTCCGGCCCACCTTCTGCATCACGACCGGCTTCTTCGCCGCGCGCGCGGCCTCCAGCGCCGCGATCAGACCGGGCGCCTCGCGGATGCCTTCGGCATAGACGGCGATCACATCGACCTCGGGGTTTTCGGCCAGCCAGCCGATGCATTCGCCGACGGTGACGTCGCCCTCGTTGCCGGTCATGACGCACAGGGACGCGCCGATGCCGCGATTGCGTGCCAGCGTGTAGAGATGCGTGCCGTAGGCGCCGGACTGGCTGGCGATGCCGATGCGGCCCGGCACCGGCCAGCCGCTGTCGAAGGACGAGGAGAAGGTCGCGTAATAGGAACGGCGCGCGTCGAACACGCCCAGACAGTTCGGGCCCAGGAGGCGCATGCCGTAGGATCGCGCGGTCGCGACCATGTCGCGCTGCACCGCCTCCCCCGCCTCATCCATCTCGGCGAAGCCGGCCGAGAACATGACGATCCCCTTGCAACCTTTCTTGCCGAGTTCCTCGACCGCGGCGGGGACGTGCTCGGCCGCGATGGCGACGATGGCGACATCCGGGGTTTCCGGCAGATCGGCGATCGAGGGATAGGCCTTAAGCCCCTGGATTTCCGCCCGGTTCGGGTTCACCGGGTACAGCGCGCCCTGAAAACCTTGCGACCGCATATACGCGATCGGCCGGCCGGAGATCCGGGTCGGGTCCGACGAGGCGCCCAACACCGCGACGGAGCGGGGGGCCAAAAGCGGCGTGAGGCCGGAGAAGCGGCTGGACATGACGAACCTTTCCCAAACGAGGCGGGCCGGTGCGCGGCCCATGCGTTGGGATCAGTCTGGCCTCGCCGTCAGCCCGCGGCAACCCGTTGGCGCGGGATTATTTCCGGCAAAGATAGGTCGCGCGGATCGTGCCCTCGGCCCGCGTGTTCAGACTCTCCAGCACCGCGTCGCGGCGGCTGAACATTTGGCATTGGCGGGTCGCCGTCTCGTTCGCGATCGCCAGTTCGCCCACCGGGCGGGCGGCGAAGTCCAGCAGGATCGAATCCGGGTTGGACGCGATAAATTCCACCGTCCGTCCCGGCGGCGGCGGCGCGAACATCCCGGACACGCCGTCGGTCATCCGATCGATCGTGCCGCACGCGCTCAAAGCGCCGGCCATGCAGGTCAAACTCACGACGGTGGCGATCCGCATAAAACGACGTCCTTCCCATTGGCATCGGGCCGGCATCCAAAGATCCTTTGGCGATCCGGCCCGCATGAACATGGCGTAATCGTATCCGCTCCCGCCGCCACTGGCAAGGCAAACGACTTCCCGTCATGTTAGGACAACGCCATCGCACCGGAGCGCCACCCAATGCCGTCCCCCCGCCCGACCTCGCCGCCGCGCGCGCGCCGGGCCACTCCCCTTCGCGCGCCATGCCGAATCCCCCCCGCGGCGACCCCGCGATCCGCGAGGACCCCATGACCCCCTCCCGTCCCGATCCCGCCAGCCCGCTGGAACCCGATCCCGTCGACCTCGAACCGCTGGGCGACTACCTCGATTCCGCCCGCGCGCCCGAATCCTGTATGGACCTGTCGGAACTCGACGGCTTCCTGGCGGGCCTGGTCGTCGGCCCCGATCCCGTGTTGCCCGAGGACTGGCTGCCAATGGTCTGGGACGACGAGGAGCCGGAATTCGCCGACGACGCCGAAGCCGACCTGATCGTCGGCACGATGTTCGCGCGTTACAACGAGATCGCCGACGGCCTCGCCGCCAAGGACGCCGCCTACGACCCGGTCTATTGGCAGGACGCCACCGGACGAACGATCGTGGAGGACTGGACCGCGGGCTTCATGCGCGCCGTCGGCCTGCGCCGCGACGCCTGGGAGGGCGTGCTGGAAAATTCCGAGGGCGCCCGCCTGTTCATCCCGATCGTCGCCATGGCCAGCCTGTCCTCCGACGACATCGACCCCGAGGACATCGGCGTCTCGCCACCGGAAATGGACGATCTGATCGCCAACGCCGAGACCGTGCTGGCCGCCTGCGTGGTCGGGCTGAACGCGTTCTGGCGGGCGCGGTCGTCCACGCCCCGGCCGCGGCTGACGGTGCCCCTTCCCCGGGCCCGCAGCCTGCACTGACAAATGGCGAGCGGGCGGCTGGCGATCAGGGGCCGCCGACCAGCGCGGCCATCGCGGCCAGCCGTGCCCGCGTACCCTCATCCGCCTGACCCGTCACCGCTTCCGGCCGCCAATGCCGCTGAAACGCCCGCAAAACGGCGGACAGAGCGGGGTCCAATGGCCCCTCCGGCGCCACGCGATAACCGATCCGCGCCAGCGCCGCGCGGACCGGCCGCAGCCCGATCGCGTCGCGCGTCAACCCACCAATACCGAGATCCGGCACATCCACCGGAAACAACCCCACCCCGTTGCGGGCGAGGTCGGCCCATGGAAACCGTTCGCCCGGGTCTTCTTTACGGTCGGGCGCGACATCGCTGTGCGCGACGACATTCCGCGACGGAATCGGATGGCGCGACAGGATCGAAAGGCAAAGATCGCAAACGGACGCGATCTGCAAAACCGGAAAGTCGCGATATCCCCACTCGTGTCCGGGATTGACGATCTCGATCCCGATGGACCGGTCGTTCAGGCCGGTATGCCCGCGCCACCAGGACACACCCGCGTGCCAGGCGCGCCGATCCTCGTCCACCAGCCGGAACACCGTCCCGTCCTCGTCCACCACGTAATGCGAGGACACCTCCGCCGCCGGGTCGCGCAACCGGTCGATCGCCGCCTTGGCGGTCTTCATGCCGGTATAATGCAACATGAGAATATCCGCCCGCATCCCCATGGGTCGCGCGTTATGGTTCGGACTGGGCTGGTCCTTCGGCTCCGGTGTCACAGCCCCCGCTCCCGCTTGATACGATCCCAGGCCGCGTTGATCCGCGCGACCGAGGCCGTGGCTTTATCGATGAACTCCGCCGGCACGCCCCGCGCCGCCAGCGCGTCGGGATGGTTTTCCCGCATCAGCTTCTTCCAAACCGCGCGCAATTCCTCCGCGCCCGCCGACTTCGGCACGCCGAGAATCTCATACGGATCCGGCTCGTCCGACGCCGGACGGGCCGGCATCGCCCCGCGCGCCCGATCCCAGGCGACCCGATCCAGCCGGAACGCCCGGTGCACGTCGCTCAGGAACGCCTGCTCCTTCGCGTTCATCGGCCCGTCCGCCCGCGCGATCGCGAACAGCGAGGTCAAAACGACCTCCAGCAACGCCGTGTTGTCGGAAAACACCTCGCCCAGTTGCTTCGCGTAAAGCTCGTACCCTTCGGCCTCCTCCCGCGCCAGGTCGAACAGCCGGCCGATCTCACGCAAGCTGCCGTCGGGGATGGAGAACTGGCGGCGGAAGGCGTCGATCTCGATCCGCTTCACGGCGCCATCGCATTTCGCCAGCTTCGCCGACAGCACCACGGCGGCAATCGAGAACACCTGGTCCTTGCGTCCCATCATCGCCGCGGCCTTGGCCTGTCCCGCGATGGTCGCGCCTTGCGAGGCGAAGGGAAACGGCAATTTTGGGCCCAAACCGCTGTCCGCGGCATGGCCCAGCGCCGCGCCAATGGCCGCCCCGAACGGACCCGCCATGGCGAAGCCCGCCACACCGCCGACTACCTTGCCCCAATAACCCATGCCCGGGCATTAGCACGCCCGGCGGCGGCGGAGCAAAGCCCGAAACCGCGCGAGCGCGATTCCCATACGCCGGCGTGAGCACGGCCGTCCGGACGCCGTGTCCGGAGAAGCATCGCGCCGGAGGCGGTACGAACCGCTCCACGTCCAAACGGCGTTTCCGGTTCGCTTGACAATGCCCGGTCACATTATACGCTCCAGACCAGGGAACGGAGGAGACGACCTTTGAGCGACAACCCGATCGGGGCTTCCTATGTCTATTTGCTAGAGCCTGAGGTTCGATTTCTGGAAGCCGCCGTCGAACATCTGATTCCCACCGACGAACTCGGCCCAGGGGCACGGGATGCCGGGGTGGTGGTGTATATCGATCGGCAATTGGCGGGCAGTTGGGGCACCCACGGCCGTCAATATCGCAGCGGCCCTTGGCTGGAAGGCACGCCGCAGCAGGGGTACCAATCGCGCTTCACGCCGCAAGAGGTCTATCGCATCGCGATTCGCGAAATCGACCAGCATTGCCGAAAAGCGTTCGGCCGTCCCTTCGCGCAGCTCGCCAGCGATGGACAGTTGCGGATGCTTCAACAATTGGAGAGCGACGAGATCGCGTTGCCTTCGTTTTCGTCGAAGTTCTTCTTCGATCTGCTGTGGCGCAACACCGACGAGGGATATTTCTCCGATCCCCTCTACGGCGGCAACCGCGGCATGGCCGGATGGAAGCTGCTCGGCTTTCCTGGGCTTCCCAGCGGACAATACCGCGACCTGATCTCCAGCAGCGTGCCATACCACGCCGAACCCGTCAGCATCCTCGACGTGCAGACCGGCCGGGTGCCGATCGACGCGGAAGGCTTTCCGAAACACGTCATGATCAAGCGCGACAAGGAACAATAAGATGTCGGCCACGAAACTGAAACCCGTCGATGTCGTTGTTGTCGGCAGCGGCGTGGTGGGCTCGATCATGTCCATGGAACTGGCCAATGCCGGATTGCGCGTTGTGTGCCTGGAGCGCGGCAAGTCGTTCGACGGAGACGCCGATTTTCATAAACCCAATGTTTACGACGAACTGAAATACGATCGTCACAGCGACATCTTTCAAAATCTGGCGCGCGATACCCTCACATTCCGCAACAACGGCGGACAGACCGCGCTGCCGATGCGCGAAATGGGCGCGTTCAAACCGGGCGAGATGGTCGGCGGCACCGCCGCGCACTGGGGCGCCAACGCGCGCCGGTTCCTGCCGCACGATTTCGCGATGCGCTCCCAGATCGAGCAACGCTACGGCAAATCCTTCATCCCCGAGGACTGCAATTTGCAAGATTGGGGCCTCGATTGGGACGAGATCGAACCATACTACGACCAGTTCGAGAATATTTTCGGCGTTGGCGGCAAAGCCGGCAATCTGAACGGCGAAATTCAGGAAGGCGGCAATCCCTACGAAGGGGAACGGTCCCGCGACTATCCCAACCCGCCGACACGCCGCACCTATCAAGGCGAACTCTTCGCCAACGCCGCCCGTTCCCTGGGCTATGTGCCGTTTCAGGGGCCATCCGCCGCGATGACTCAAGACTTTCGCAATCTTTACCGGGTGCAGATGTTACAATGTGTCAGCGGCGGTTTCTGCTCGAGCCATGTCTGCGCGCAAGGCGCCAAGGCCAATCCGCTGACCTCCGTGTTTCCCGCGCTGATGCGGCAGCCGACGTTTGAATTGCGTCCATTGTGCAATGTGCTGCGCGTGAACAAGGACAGCACCGGCAAGAAGGCCACCGGCGTCACATACATCGACGCGCGCGGCAACGAGGTCGAGCAGCCCGCCGATATCGTGGTTCTCGGCGCGTATTGTTTCAATAACGTGCGGCTGATGCTGCTGTCGGGCATCGGCACGCCCTACGATCCGCGTACGGGCACAGGGGTGGTCGGCCGCAATTACGCCTACCAGCAGGGAAGCTCGGTCGAGGTGTTCTTCGACGATCTCGAGTTCAATCCCTTCATCGGCGGCGGCATGGTCAATACGTCGATCGACGAATTCAACGGCGACGTGATCGACCGTGGCCCGCTTGGGTTCATTGGCGGTGCTTATATCACGACCAACACGCGCGGCGCGGCGCCCATCAAGGGCAAGCCGGTGCCGCCGGGCACGCCGCGCTGGGGTGCGGAATGGAAGAAAGCCGTCGCGCATAACTACCGCCGGACCATGTCGATCAGCAGCCACGCGACCTGCCTCAGCTATAAGCAAAACTACCTGGATCTGGACCCGACCTACAAAGACGCTTTCGGGCAGCCGCTGTTGCGGATGACGTTCGACTGGCACGACAACGATCTGCGGATGATTAATTACATGCAGGAGCGCTGCGTCGAGATCGCCAAGGCGATGAATGGCTCACGCATGAACGGTAAGAACAAAGGGACGCATTTCAGTCTGGTGGGGTATCAGAGCACGCATAATGTCGGAGGCGCTGTGATGGGCGCCGATCCGTCGACCAGCGTCGTGAACAAATATTTGCAGTCGTGGGATGTTCCGAATGTGTTCGTGGTCGGGGGAAGCGCGTTCCCGCAGCAACCCGCGAACGGGCCGACGGAGACGATCGGAATGCTGGCGTGTTGGGCGGCGGACGCGATCAAGGAGAGTTATTTGAAAAGCCCCGGGGCTTTGGTGTGAGGGCGGGCGGGCGGGGGGAACCCCGCTCGGTCCGGGAAAAGGCTCTCCGCCATGCATTTTATGCGTGATTTTTGGGTTTTGTCGAGAATTGGAGGCGGTCGTTCCGCCGTTGTTTTTGGATGTTTGCCGCAGAAGGTCCATTATGGTAAGTCGGAATGCTACCGGACCTCCAGCTTCGCCTCCGGCGAGAGGCTCGTCTCTCACGCTCTCCGGGATATTTTGACAAGGAAATTGTCAGTGGTAGATTCCAGCCACGGTGCAGCCGGGGACGGCGATGACCGTCAGGAAATGGACTCGCCGCAGCATCACGCGGCGGGCCTTTTCCTTCCCCTCCGCAAATTAGCAAGAGGCCCCCTTAATGACCGACCTAATCGCAGATGGAAGAATCAAGCTAACTCACGAGGGGGATTATTCGCTTTTGTATTGCCCGCGCTGCGGTTCTCGAAACCTGCACCACCTGGGCGTGACGGTATTTGATCGCGGCGAGGATAATGGGCAGGTGATAAAGACAAGCGTATTGCCCGGCAAAACCGCGACTGAGGTCGTGCAATCCTCAGGATCCGGCAATCCGAGCACTCGCCGTGATGGGCTGGCAATTCAGTTTGCGTGCGAGGGCTGTAGCTGGAACACATCGGACACGATCGAATTGACTGTTGCACAGCACAAAGGTGATACAGAGGTCGCTTGGAGATTTCACCCTCGCGCAAAACTTGAACAAAAATAATTGGCCTCAATTACTCGGGCGAATTCAGCGGTCAATGTGAACACGCAACCGACGTGCGGGTTGGGATCAGGTGCCCCCTATACGAGAGTAAGTTCTGCCTGCGAGCACACGCGAGACTTGCCCGTTATCAATTGCTCCAACTCGCATCTTAATTTGGGCGATATTGTAGCCAGTCGCAGACAAATATCGAATTTTCCGCACTTGATCCGCGTTCAATCGATTTTCGCGGGCACAAATTACCGCTTCAGCATACACGGGGTCATTCCATTTTTCGGCAACTCCTGGCTTTGGCTTTCCGAGCTGCGGATGAGTTTTTAGATATTCATCTAAGATCGCCTCACGATCCTGAGTTTCAACGGTATGCGGCCTTCTTCCCGGTGAAAGCTTATGCAATGCTCTAATGCCTTCCCACCCTCCGGGAATCATATTCAAACCATTAAGGTGTTTCGATGACAAACTATATTTGTCAACGAGGTATTCTTCAACATCCATTGCAGCATTCTCACTTAATCCAGTGGCACAAATAGACGAGACTATACCAATAAGGTTTTGCTTGTTAACCGCTAACCCATAAACTTGATCTGCCCTCGCGTCACATAGCTCCTTTATTTTTTGTGGAAAGAGGCGAGGAGGTTCATCTTGAAATGCGGACCGCATGTGTTCGTTAAATCGGTTGCTCCATCCACGACGGGTAAGGCCGTAGTAGATGTAATTTTCTCCAGTGTCAGTAATAAGAGCGTGAAGGTATACAGAATAAGTCCCCCTAAGAGAGGGTCCTCCTTTCATAATTGCTCGCAGGGGAATCTCCACACGCATAGGAATATCCAATGTAGGAGAGTGCATACTGAAAAACACAACCGGCGCACTCTCTTTTTCGTCCTTCTTTTCTAGAATATACGCAAAATACGCCATACCTTTCTCTTCGCTAAAAGTCTGGTTCACATCGACAATAATACGCCCGCGCCCAGGAAACGCCAGTGGCACACGAGATGCTTTGCTCTTCCTGTTCCAGTTGCAAATTTTGTCAGGTATCTTCGTATCTTTATTGAGTGACACAAGGGCGGCATCAATGACGCCAGCGCACTCTGATATCTTAAAAGTGAGACCGTCTGTAAGGTAATACAGATTTTGTATATCAATATATTTGAAGATACTACTCACTCTCTTGCTCCGACCGAATGAGTGATCGCCACCAACCGCGAAATCTCGGCCAAGCTCGCGCTGAACTCCCGCGCCATCTCACGCCGCCTCGCGCTGCAATGCGCGGTAGACGGTCGCGCGGCTCACGCCGACCATCTTCGCGGCCTCGGTCGGTGTGGTGCCTTGGTTGATCAGCTTTCGCACATGGGCAAGCCGCTCGGGTGTCAGCTTCGGCTTCTGCCCGAATTTCACCCCGCGCTTCTGCGCCGCCTTCACGCCCGCGCGGGTGCGCTCCACGATCAAGGAACGCTCAAGCTCGGCCAGCACCCCGATCATCTGCCACATGGCGCGGCCTGTTGGGGTCTCAGTGTCGATGGCCTCGGTGAGGGACTTGAACCGGATGCCCTTGCTCCTGAAGTCATCCAACATGGCGATGAGGTCGCGCAGACTGCGCCCGAGCCGGTCAAGCTTCCACACGATGAGCGTGTCGCCGGTCTCCAGCTTCTTCAGGCAGCGGGCGAGGGCAGGGCGGTTGACGTGTGCCCCCGTCGCCTCGTCCTTGAACACGGTCTTACAGCCCGCCTTCTTCAAGGCGGCAAGCTGCATGGCCGGATTCTGGTCTTCGGTGCTGACGCGAGCGTAGCCGTATTTCATGCCTCTATCATGCGACCAACTCGTGCGACACGCAACCTCTTGATTTCATAGAGGTGATTTTTCGTCTCACGACTTACAGTTTTCCGGATGGTTTTCACGCGCAAGAAATGAGGCCGCACGACCCGACACACCCGGCTCCCCCGTGGCCATGAACCGCCGCAAACCACCCTTCGCGGCGATGGTCTTTTCCCTAGGTGACACCGATCTCGCAATATTGACCATGACAAGCCAAATTCCCACGCTTGCCGGGCCGCACGGAGGACGCCGCCCAGGGGAACCCACCTTGTGCGATCATGCCGCTAATTCCGGGCATATGATGGCGGCGTCGCCTCCGGCACAACGAGCGCCACCCATCCGCTACCCCCGCCGCACCCCCCAGAACAACGGAAACGCCGCCTTCACGATATCTCGCAAATCCGACCGGAACGCCGTCGGCTGGAACAATTGTCCCAGCGGAATACACGGCACGACCTCCAACGCACGCATCTGCACCTTTTCGGCGATCGCTTTCTGCGCCGGCAGGTCTGGCGCGCCGAACCAGGCGGTGCGGAGACGTTCCAGTTCCTCGTCCTCCGGCCAGCCGAACCAGGCTTTGGCGCCGCTGCCCCGCAGCGAGAAATTGCCGCCCGGCGTGGACGCCGCCACGCCCTCGATCTGGGTGATGAAGCAGCTCCACCCGCCCTGCGCCACCGGTTCCTTGCTGGTGCGGCGCGTGACCACCGAGCCCCAGTCCATCGGCTGGAAATCCACGTTCAGGCCGAGCCGGGTGAACAAATCGCGCGCGACCTGCATCATCTGGCTGTAAACGAGGCGATCCGTCGCCGCCAGCATCACGACTTTCTCGCCGGCATAGCCTGATTCCCGGATCAAGCGCTTCGCGAGCGCCTCGTCGCGCGGCCCGGACAGAACCTCCAGGCCCGCGCGGTTCCCCATCGGCTGATTGTCGACGAAATATCCGGTTGGCGCGCGGCCGAGTTCGGTCTGGTCGCCGATCACCGAGGCCAGGAACTGCGTCTGGTCAATCGCCGGCAGCAGCGCCCGGCGCAGCTTCGGGTTATTGAACGGCGGCTGCACATGGTTCAGCGCGAGCACCAGCGGCCACCCGAAGGGATCGTTCACCTCGACCCGCACGCCCGGCGATTTGCGCAGCATCGGGCAAAGATCGATCAGCGGCACTTCGAGCCAATCGACCTCTCCCTTTTGCAAAGCCGCCGCCGCGGTGGCCGCGTCCGGCTGCACCACCCATTCGACGCGTGGGATATTCACGACCTTGCCGCCCGCCAAAAAGCTCGGCGGTTCCTGGCGCGGCACGTATCCGTCGAACCGCGCATAGGCCGCGCTGACGCCCGACACCCAGCCCTCCGGCAAAAACCGGAACGGACCCGACCCAACGGCCTCCCGAATTTGCTCCGTGCCGGGGATTTTCGCCACCCGCTCCGGCATCATGAAACAGCCGCGCGCCGCGAGCCCGTACAGCATCTGGCTGAACGGTTTCTTCAGCCGGATCCGAAACCGCCGGTCGTCAAGTGCCTCGATGTCGTTCGCCGCCGCCATCAACGCCTGCCCGAACGAATCGCGCGAGCCCCAGCGCCGCACCGACATCGCGCAGTCCTTCGCCAGGACCCGCTCGCCATCGTGGAACATCGGCCCGTCGCGCAACGTGAACGTCCAGGTCAGCCCGTCCGCCGAGACCTCGTGCCCCGCGCACATCTGCGGCCGCGCCTGTCCCGTGTCGTCGAGTCCGTACAGCGTGTCGAACACCATGTAGCCGTGGATTCCCGCGACCAGAGCGGTCGTCCAGATCGGATCGATGGTCGAAAGCCCCGCGTTAGGGATGTAACGCAACGGCCGGGCCTCGGCGTGCGCCAGGGCCGGCGCCATCAGCGCGGGGGCTGCCTTCAGTACGTCGCGGCGCCGCATGGTGTATCCTCCCGTTTACGATGGCGATCCAATTTCACGCCGTGAGCCTGTGCGAGCGGCACGCTTACCTCAATCCGGACCCGGCCCGCAAAGGCGCGTACGGCCCGGCGGCGGTGGCCGGCACGACAATGCCCGGTCCACGATGGGCGGCATAAGCGCCCGATAAAGCCGATCCGCCGCGCGATGAGCACGTCTGCTCCACGCCTCCAAACCATGCTACCCTCCCGTCATGCCCGCCCCCGACTCGCCCCCAGGCCCGCCCGTCGTCCTTCAGGTCCTCCCTTCCCTCGTCACCGGCGGCGTGGAACGCGGCGCGATAGAGATCGCACAGGCGATCGCGGAGGCGGAGGCGGTGTCGCTCGTCGCCAGCGCGGGCGGCCCGCTGGTGCCCGCCATTCAAAAAGTAGGGGGGCGGCACATTCAACTCCCGCTCCAGGCCAAAGGTCCCGTCGGCATCTGGCGCAACGCCGCCAAACTGGAAGCGATTATCCGGGCGGAGAACGTTTCCATCGTGCACGCCCGCTCCCGCGCGCCCGCCTGGTCCGCCTGGCTCGCCTGCCGCCGCACCGGGGCGCATTTCGTTACCACCTATCACGGCGTTTACAACGAGGATCTGCCGTTCAAGCGCCATTACAACGCTGTCATGGCAAAGGGCGAGCTGGTGATCGCCGCGAGCCGGTATGTCGCCGAGGTCATTCAACGTCAGCACAAGACGCCGCCCGAACGCATCCGGGTCATTCCGCGGGGAGTCGATCCCGCTGTGTTCGATCCGGATTCCGTCCCCGTCGACCGCATCGCGCGGATGGCGCAGGCGATGCGCATTCCCGACGGCATGCATACCATCGTCATGCTGGGCCGGCTCACCGCGTGGAAAGGCCAGGCCGTCGTGCTCCAGGCCATCGCGAAGCTGGGGCGGCCGGATGTTTGCTGCGTGTTCGTCGGGTCGAACCAGGGCCGCGCCAAATATTCGAAGGAACTGGAAACGCTGGCCGCGTCGTTGGGCATCGCCGACCGCGTGCGCATGATCGGCCATGTCGACGACGTGCCGGCGGCGTTGATGCTGTCGGACGCGGTGGTGCATGCCTCGACCGACCCGGAGGCGTTTGGGCGGGTGGTGATCGAAGCCCAGGCGATGGGGCGGCCGACGATCGCGACGAATTTGGGGGGGCCGGCGGAGACGGTGGAGCACGGTGTCACGGGATGGCTGACCCCGCCCGCAGACCCGGACACCATGGCGCATTACCTCGACGAGGCGTTGTCCCTCGACACCGAGGCCCGCCACGCGCTGGGCCGGCGGGCGAGAGCGGCGATCCTCCAGAAATACACCGTCCGGGCCATGCAGGACGCGACGTTGGACGTCTACACGGAGATCCTCACGCGGGCACGGACAATCCCAGGCCCCGGCGAGGCAGGCGCGACACCAGAAACCCAACCAACACCAGGTTGATCAGGTTGAACACCACGCCGGTGCCGAACGACACGGCATAAGTCCCGTAATGATCGTATAACCGGCCCGCGAGCCACCCGCCAACCGCCATCCCGGACATGCCCGTGAACAGCACGGACGGGATCCGCCACGACGCCTCGGCCGAGGGAAACAAATCCCGGATCGCCACCGAATAGGCCGGAATGATCCCGCTGAACCCCAACCCGTACACGCCCGCGATCAAGAACAGCCCCACCTCGTCCTGGGTTGCCGTAAACGCCCCGATCGCGACCGCCTGGCAGGCCGATCCCGCGAGCACCGTCCGCAGTCCGCCGACGCGGTCCGCCATCACTCCCCAGAATTGACGGGACACGAAAGCACAGGCCAACAACACCGACAGCATCGCCGCGCCACGCACCGGGCTGAGCCCGATATCGGAGCAGAAGGCGACCAAATGCCCGTTGGGGATCGCCATCGGAATGCAGCAACAGAACGCCGCGATACAAATCGCGATCTGCGCCACATTCGGCGTCATCCCCAGCACCAATCCATCGCTCCCCGCCCGGACCGCGGGCCCGGAACTCATGGGCAAGGGTACGGGTTTCAGCAAAGGCAACAACGGCAAAATACAAACCACGACCACCGCGGCGTAGACCTGCATCGTCGTGTCCCAGCCGTAACTGGCGATCCCACGCTCGAAGATCGGCGGCCACACAACCCCCGCGATATACTGCCCCGAGGAAATCAGCGCGATCGCGGTGCCCCGGCGGCGATCGAACCAGCGGCTCACGTAAATCAGCAGCGGCGCGTAAATCGCGCCATTGCCCACCAGCCCAATCAGAACCCCATGCCCGACGTAAAGCGGCCAGATCCCGCCCAAAGTGGACAGCAACAGACCGCACGCCATCATCGCCGTGCCAAACAACACGATCGACCGAATCCCGAACCGGTCGGCCAGCCAGCCCATGGGAATCCCGCCCAGACCCGTCCCAACCCAGACCAGCGACCCCGCCAGCGCGATCGTCGACCGATCCGAACCCAGCGCCTCCTGAATCGGCTTCAGGCCAACAACGATCAAATATGGCGAACCATAGGAGATCGACAGGATCGCCAAAACCAAACCGGCGGCGATCCAGGACCCCCGGCCCTCGATGCTTGGCGGGTGCTCCGGCATGGACATCATCCTTCCCATCGCGTCACCAGGTTCCATTCGGCCCGCGCCCGCGTAAGGTAGGGACCGAACGACGCAATCGGCAAGCTGGAGAGCCCCATGACCAACCCCACCGGCCCCTTGAAGGGCCTGCGCGTATTCGACCTTACCCGCGTTCTCGCGGGTCCCACCTGCGCGCAGATGCTGGGCGATCTCGGCGCCGAAGTCATTAAAATCGAGCGTCCGGGCGCCGGCGACGACACCCGCGCCTTCGCCCCGCCCTTCATGCCCGGCACAAAGGAGAGCGCCTATTTCGTCGGCGTGAACCGCAACAAGAAATCCGTCACCCTGGATATCGGCACGAAAGAGGGCCAGGAGATCGCCCTGAAACTGATCGCCGAGTCGGATATCCTCGTCGAAAACTTCAAGGTCGGCGCCCTCGCCAAATACGGTTTGGGCTACGAACAACTGCACGCGAAGTTTCCGCGTCTCGTCTATTGCTCCATCACCGGCTTCGGCCAGACCGGCCCCTACGCGCCCCGGCCCGGCTACGACAGCCTGATCCAGGGCATGGGCGGCGTCATGAGCCTGACCGGCGAACCCGCGGGCCTGCCGCAAAAAGTCGGCGTCCCCGTGGCCGATCTTTTCGCCGGGCTTTACGGCGCGATCGGCATCCTCGCCGCCATCCGCCATCGCGACCTGACAGGGGTGGGCCAGCAGATCGACATCGGCATGCTCGACACGCATGTCGCCTGGCTCGCCAACCAGGGCATGAATTACCTGGCCACCGGCGAAAACCCGGAGCGGCTGGGCAACCAGCACCCGAACATCGTGCCCTACCAGGTGTTCCCGACCGCCAATGGGCACATGGTGCTCTCGATCGGGAACGATCCGACCTTCAAACGTTTCTGCGAGGCCTTCGCGCTGACCCATCTGCTGGAAGACACGCGCTTCGCCACTAACGCCGCCCGCGTCGAAAACCGCCAGCTCGTGACGGACACGCTGACGCCGGTGATGACCCAGCATCCGACCGAGTACTGGATCGACAAGCTGGAAGCCCTCAAAATCGGCTGCGGGCCGATCAATAAACTTTCCCAGGTCTTCGCCGATCCGCACGTCGTCGCCCGCGGCATGGTGATGGAAATGGACCACGCCACCGGCGGCGCCATGAAAATGATCGCCAACCCGGTGAAACTCTCCGAAACCCCCGCGGATTACCGGCTGCCTCCGCCCGTCCTTGGCCAACACACGGACGAGGTGCTGTCCGGCAAACTCGGCCTGGACGCGGCGGCGCTGGCGGGGCTGCGGGAGAAGGGGATTATCTGAAGCCTCGCCGCCGTTCGCGAGGGGTTACGGCCGGCGCGCCGTAACCCGCTTGCGCGGCGGTTTCCTCTTCGGCGGTCCTTGCCCTATGGTCGGCAACGGAACGACGCGGGGGAGTAAAGAACGTGACGGAACCCATGAGTCCCACGGGATTCTGGAGCTATACACGGGACGACGACACCGCGTCGGACGGCCGCCTCAGCCGTTTGCGGGTGATTCTGACCAAGGAATTGCAGGTTCAACTGGGCCGGGCGGCACAGGTCCGGATATTCCAGGATGTCGAGACCATCCCAACCGGCGCCGACTGGGACCACGAAATCGGCAAGGCGCTGAGCCAGTCGGCGTTCTTCATTCCGATCGTGACTCCGGGCTTCGTGCAAAGCCGGATGTGCTGCCTGGAACTGATGCGTTTTCGGGAGCACGAGGCCGCGCGCGGACGTAACGACCTGATTTTTCCACTGCATTACATCGATACGACGCACCTGGACCCGGACCGCGCCGGCGACTGCCACGATCCGGAGGCGCTGCGGCTGCTCCGCGCCCGGCAGATGTTCGCGTTCGACAATTTGCGCTTTCGCGACCCTGGGCGGGAGGACGTGCTGGTCCGTATTTCCGCCCTCGCCACCGCCATCCGCGACGCGCTGCGGCGGGATCCGCCTGACCCGAGGGTGATGGGGCTGTCGCTGACCGGGGGGCCGGAGGCAGCGGAGCAGGCCCGGCGGGAGGCGGCGGAGGCGCGGCAGCGCCAGGAAGCGGAGCAGGCCGAAGTCGCGGCGCGTCGGGAGGCCGAACAGCGCGAGGCCGCGCGGATCGCAGAGGAAAAGCGCATAGCGGACGACGCGATCAGAGCGAGAGTAATGCGTGACGCGGCGAAGCGCTCGAAACTCGCTGAAGCACAAGAATTGTTGGCAGGAGAGCAGCGGAAGTCCTTAATCTGGGCGGAAGAACGACGGAAGAGGCAAGAAAGCCAATTGAAGGAGGATGCTGACACTCGTGCACACCGATTGGTGAGCAGTTCCGCGCGGTTGGCTGATCAGCAACCCGCGCAAGAGAATTTCGCACTACGCGTTCGACGTCGACGAAAGCTCCTTCTTGTATTGCTTTTTGATCTTCCTATGGCGACGATTCTTATCGCGCTGTTTGCAGTTCTCGTTTTGAAAATGCCATTCTTTGCGACTATAAAATCGTCCCCCAATTTGATCGACCCCAGAGGCGGACAAATCGCAAGGTAAGGTCAAACCAAATCAGAAGCTCGCCGAGAGTTCAATGCACGGCGCGAACGCGGCAAGGGGCGTTTTTATTAAACAACCTGTAGCCCACCCTCCCCGCTTGAACCCGCCCCCCGCCCATGGCACCACCGCCGCCATGACCGCCCTCCCCCTTAAGGGCCTGCTCGTCGTCTCGCTCGAACAGGCCGTCGCCGCCCCCTATTGTTCCTCCCGCCTCGCCGACGCCGGCGCGCGCGTGATCAAGATCGAACGGCCCGAGGGCGACTTCGCCCGCGGCTACGACAAAGCCGCCAAGGGCCTGTCCAGCTATTTCGTCTGGCTGAACCGCGGCAAGGAGAGCCTCGTCGCCGACATCAAGCAGCCCAAAGACGCGGCGATGCTGCACAACATCCTGTCCAAAGCGGATGTGTTCATCCAGAACCTCGCCCCCGGCGCCGCCGCGCGGTCGGGGTTCGGATCGAAAGACCTTCGCGAAAAATACCCACGCCTGATCACTGTCGATATCTCCGGATATGGCGAGGACGGCGACTACGCCACCATGAAAGCCTACGACCTGCTGGTGCAGGCGGAATCCGGCCTCGCCATGATCACCGGCCACCCCGCCGGCCCCGGCCGAGTCGGCGTGTCCGCCTGCGACATCGCCTGCGGCATGGCCGCGCACGCCGGAGTGCTGGAAGCCCTCATCGCCCGAGGCATTACCGGCAAGGGCGACGCCCTGAAAATCTCGCTTTTCGACGGAATGGCGGACTGGATGAACGTCCCCCTCCTTTACTTCGAAGGCACCGGACACGCCCCCGCCCGCCTGGGCCTTGCCCACCCCTCCATCTGCCCCTACGGCGCCTTCGAAACGAACGACGACGCGCTGGTGTTGATCTCCATCCAGAACGAACGCGAATGGGCCGACTTCTGCGCGCGGTTCCTGGACGAGCCCGATCTGCCGAAAAAGCCCGGCTTCGAAACGAACGTGATCCGCGTCGCCAACCGCGCCGCCGTGGACGCCCATGTCGGACTCACCTTCGCCAAATACACCCGCGACCAGGCCGCCGCGAAACTCCGCGCCGCCAACACCGCCTATGGCTTCGTCAACGACGTCGCCGCCTTCGCCCACCACCCCGCCCTTCGCCGCCAGACCGTGCAAACGCCCGGCGGCCCGGTCGCCATCGCCGCCCCACCGGTCCTCCGCGAAGCCACGCGCGAACTAGGCCCCGTCCCCGCGATCGGCGAGCACTCCGCGGCCATCCGCGCGGAGTTCGGCGGCTGAACCGTGGCCAATCGGCCACGGAAAGCGCCAACGGATAACACTTTGATCTGCCTCAACGCCCACTCCGCGTCCGGGTGGTCTCTATTCGTCTCGAAGCCGGGCATCCGCGCCCGGCGAAGGAGAGACGATGAAACGCAAGCTGATGGCGGCCGCCGTGTGCGGTGCGCTGGCCCTGCCGGGAATGGCACAGGCACAGAACTTCTTCGACATCGATCAGCCGCCGGTGGGCAAAGCGGCGGGAACCTTCATGATGCGGGCACGCGCCATCGGAGTTATCCCGCTGAACTCCAGCAGCTCCGTCAGCCCGATCGGGGGAACCGTCAGCACCACCAATTACGCGACCCCGGAACTGGATTTTTCATACTTTTTCACGGATAATATCGCGGTCGAACTGATCGCCGCGACCTCCATGCACAACCTCGCCGCCGAGAACGTGCCGGGTCTGGGCCATGTCTCCGTCGGCAATATCTGGGCGCTGCCGCCGACCCTGACCGTGCAATATCATTTCTTCCCGAAAGAACGGTTCAGCCCCTATATCGGCGCGGGTATTAACCTGAGCCTGTTCTACGGCGCCAAAACCGCCGGACCGACCGTCACCAGCCTCAGCGTCGATACCGCGGTGGGCGGCGCGCTTCAGGTCGGATTCGACTACGCGCTGGGCGGGCACTGGTATGCCAACGTCGATGTGAAACAGATTTTTCTGAGTACCACGGCGAATATCGGCACCGTGCTCGGCCGCGTGAAAGCCAAAACCGATCTCAATCCGTTGGTGATCGGCGTGGGCATCGGATACCGGTTCTGAATGAAATCACTGTGCCGCGCGTTGCGCGGCACAGTGTCCCGGCGTATGAGACATGGTAGAAACCAAAAAGGGGTTCCACCATGGCCATGCCACCTGTTCCGTCCTGGGTTGACGAGTTCAAAGCCTTCATCATGAAGGGAAACGTGCTGGATCTCGCCGTCGGCGTGATCATCGGCGCGGCGTTCGGCGGCATCGTCAACAGTCTCGTGAAAGACGTGATCAACCCGATCATTGGCTTGTTCATCGGAGGCGTCGATTTCTCCAATGTGTTCATTCCGCTGAACGGCAAAAGCTACGCGACACTGGAACTGGCGAAGGCGGCGGGGGCGGCGACCGTGAATGTCGGGCTGTTCCTGAACGCCGTCATCCAGTTTCTCATCATGGCGTTCGTGATCTTCTGGGTGGTGAAGACGATCTCCCGGTTGCAGCGGCCGAAACCCGGCGCCCCGCCCGCGCCGCCGCCCGCGACCGAAGTCCTGCTCGCGGAAATTCGCGATCTGCTGAAGAAGTAACGTCAGACGGGCCGGCGGAACCACACGCCGGCCCGGATCGCGGCGGCCAGCACCGTGCCGTAAACAAACAACGCCAGCCCGAGAACAGCGAAGACCCACCGCAAATCGGCGGTAAGAAACCAGGCGGCCCACCCGCCACCAACCGCCAGCACCATACGGATAAAACCCGCGAACAGCGGCCAGCCAAGCCGCCCGGCGCCTTGCGAGGCGAAATACAGCGACAGCCCCAACCCAAAGAAACCATAGAACGGCCCCGCGAATCGCAGATACGTCACACCCACCGCCAGCATCTTCGGATCGTCGCCGAACAACCCCAACCAGGCCCCGGGAAAACACGCCGCGGCGAGGCCAATGGTCTCGCACAAACAAAACGCGACGGCACCCCCGGTGAGCGCGATGCGCAACGCCCGCTCCTTCTGACCCGCGCCAATGTTCGTCCCCACCAACGCCACCATCGGCGCGCCGAGCCCAAAGGCCAGCGGCACCAACAGAAACTCGAGCCGCGCGCCCGTGCCATACCCCGCGACCGCGTCCGGCCCGGCGGCCAGACCCACGAGCCCGGTCAGCAGCCCCACGGTCAGCGAGGTTTGCAACGTGCTGACGGAGGCAACCGCGCCAACTTTCAGAATGTCGAAGAACATCGCCCGGCGCGGCTGAAACCGGCCCAGCCGCAGCAACGACCGGCCCGTGAGAAGATACCAGGACAACACCAGCACCGTGCCCGTCGTCGTCGTCAGCACCGCGAGCCCGGCGCCCATGATCCCCATGCCCGGTACCGGTCCCAGCCCGAAAATCAGCAACGGCGACAACGGGATCAACATCGCGACGCCCAGACAGACCGACAAGGCGGGAACCAGCATATTGCCCGTGCCCCGGATGACGCTGGCCAGCCCGTTCATCAACCAGACCATCGGCGCCGCCAGAAACACGACGTTCGAGTATATCAAGGCCGCTTCCAACGAGCCGGCCTCCCCCCCGAGCGCGCGGTACAACGGGCGCCCGAACGCCAGAACCAGCCCGCCAAAGAACAAGCCGAGCGACAGATTGATCGCGACCGCGTGCCAGACCAACGCGTCGGCATCGTCTTTACGCCCGCCGCCCAGCGCGCGCGCGACGGCGGACGAAATGCCGCCCCCCATGGCCCCCGCCGACAGCATCTGCATCATCATGAAACCGGGAAAAACCAGCGCCATCCCGGCGAGGGCTGTAAAACAGCGTGCAAACCTTTCCAGATTCCGGGGGTAAACAGCGTCCAATAGTTTCCACCCCGGTCCGTGCGATCCTCCGGCGTTTATGCTGGAGAGTCTGGGGTGTTGTACATGGATACGATTGCCGAAATCCGCCGCCGTC
>CANJJS010000068.1 GCA_947474705.1 Acetobacteraceae bacterium
AGATCGGCGACGTGAAGGTGGCCCAGGGCGACCTGGCGGGCGCGCTCGCGTCGTTCGGGGCGGGGATGGAGATCGCGCGCCGGCTGGCGGAGGCGGACCCAGGGAACGCGGGCTGGCAACGCGACCTCTTCATCAGCCACAGCAAGATCGGCGACGTGAAGGCGGCCCAGGGCGACCTGGCGGGCGCGCTCGCGTCGTTCGGGGCGGGGATGGAGATCAGGCGCCGGCTGGCGGAGGCGGACCCAGGGAACGCGGGCTGGCAACGCGACCTGGCGGTCAGCCATCATCGGCTGGGGTCGATGAAGGCACGCATGGGCGACGAGGCCGGGGCGGTCGAGTCCCTGCGCGCCGTCCTGGGCGTTCTGGACGGCATGGCTGCCCGCGGCATGCACCTGGACCCGGCGATGGCGGGCCTGCGCCAGCAACTGACCGCCGCCTTCGCGGGCGGCGGCGCCACCGGCCCGGCCCCGGACGCCGCCGGATAACCCGCTCGTGCCCCTGGATTTCTGTCCCGCGCCCGTCCGGGCGCTCCGCCGCTGGTTCGGACGCTGACCTTGTTGGCACGGCGCCGCCACGCGAAGACCTCCCGTGCCCCTCGACCATGCACCAAACGCCGGGCATGAACATTCGCCGGAAGCCCGGCCTGGCCGCGCGAGGCATACCGCTCGCCAGCCCGGCGCCCCCCAACCGTCGACGCGCTTCGTGCCGACATCGGCCCCGCGATCGCGCCGGGCGGCGCGTCCCGGAAGAAAGTTCCCAAATCGCGAGGACGTATCGCCCGTTCCGGTCAGGCGGACGCCTCGCGCGGCGGGGGCGGAACCGCGCCGTTCCAGGCCCGTTGTTTCCTTCCGCCCTTCCGAAGCATAGTGACCCCAGCGCCACGGCACCGTCAGGAGCATCGCATGTCCCAACGCCTCACCCGCGCGGAATTCCGTCTCTGGGCCGCGAGCCAGCCGGGCCGCTACGAACGCCTGGCCGGGGAGCCGGTCGCGATGTCGCCGGAACGGATGATCCATATCCGCCTGAAACACAGTGTCTGGCAGGCGCTCGACCGCGCCGTGCGGGCCGCGGGTCTGGACTGCGAAGCCATTGGCGACGGTGTCACCGTCGAGATCGACGAGGAAACCGATTACGAACCCGATGCCACGATCAATTGTGGACCCCGGCTGGACCCCGACGCCACCACCGCGACCAACCCGGTCGTCGTGGTGGAAGTCCTGTCGCCGTCAACCCAGTCCATCGACAGCAGCGACAAGCTGGCCGATTATTTCCGGGTCCCGTCGATCCAGCATTATCTCATCGTCCGCGCCAAACGCCGCGAGATCGTCCACCACGCCCGATCCGGCGCGGAGATCGTTTCCAAAATGGTTAATATTGGCAAAATCCACCTGGACCCGCCGGGGATCTCGATCGATGTCGCGGATGTCTACGCCCGGATGTGAAGCCCGGCCCCTTCGCGGCGGACGCGCCAACCGTCAGGGGCCGCGGGCATCGGTCCCTCGTGGAAGCCGTGCAAACCGTCATGGTCCGCGAAGGCGGACCATCCATGACTTCGATCCCGCACGAAAGTCGTGGATGGCCGGCCTCCGCCGTCCCCGCCAATCGCGACCGCCGGCGCATCGACCATAACCCGGACGATATCACTCGTCCCCGGTCAAAGACCCCACGAAATCCTCGAAATCCTTCGCCTCACGAAAATTACGATATACGCTCGCGAAACGGACATAGGCCACCTTGTCCAGTTCCTTCAACGTATCCATCACCAACTCGCCAATCTGCTTGCTGGGCACATCGCTTTCGCCTGACGCCTCCAACTGCCGCACGATCGAGTTCACGATCCGCTCGATCCGCTCCTCCTGGATCGGCCGCTTCCGCAACGAAATCCGGATGGAACGCGCCAGCTTATCCCGGTCGAACGGCACCCGCCGCCCGTCCGTCTTGACCACGGTCAACTCGCGCAACTGCACCCGCTCGACGGTCGTGAACCGCTGCCCGCAGGTGCCGCAGAACCGCCGCCGCCGGATCGCGCCATTGTCCTCGGTGGGACGGCTGTCCTTCACCTGGGTGTCTTCAGAGCCGCAGAAAGGACAGCGCATCGCCCGTTATCTCCCCGCGTAAATCGGGAACCGCGCGCACATCGCCAGGACCCGCTGCCCGACCGCCGCCTCCGCCGCCGCGTTGGTCCCGTCGTTCGACCGGCCCAAGGCCTCCAGAACCTCGTTGATCATCAGCCCGATCTCCCGAAATTCGTCCATTCCGAACCCGCGCGTCGTCGCCGCCGGCGAGCCCAACCGGATGCCAGACGTGATCGCCGGCTTCTCCGGATCGAACGGGATCGCGTTCTTGTTGGCGGTCATATGCGCCCGCTCCAGCGAGGCTTCCGCCGCCTTCCCCGTCACATGTTTCGGCCGCAGATCGACCAGCATCAAATGACTGTCCGTCCCCCCCGAGACGATATCCAGCCCCTGCGCCTTCAACGTCTCCGCCAGCACCCGCGCGTTGTCCTTCACGGCCTTCTGGTAAACCTTGAACTCCGGCCGCAACGCCTCCGCGAACGCCGCCGCCTTGCCCGCGATGACATGCATCAACGGCCCGCCCTGCAACCCCGGAAACACCGCCGAGTTGATCTTCTTCCCCAGCTCCGGATCGTTCGACAGGATCATCCCCCCGCGAGGCCCGCGCAGCGTCTTATGCGTCGTGGTCGTCACGACATGCGCGTGCGGCAGAGGGCTCGGAAATTGATCCGCCGCCACCAGCCCCGCGAAATGCGCCATGTCCACCATGAAGAACGCGCCCACCTCATCGGCGACCGCCCGTATCCGCGCGAAGTCGATAACCCGAGGATAGGCCGACCCACCCGCGATGATCAGTTTCGGCTTTTCCGACCGTGCCAGCCGCTCCAGTTCCTCATAGTCCAGCAGCCCATCGTCCTTGCGGACCCCATACTGCACCGCGTGAAACCACTTCCCCGAAAGGTTCGGCGCCGCGCCATGCGTCAGATGCCCGCCCGCCGCCAGGCTCATCCCGAGCACCGTGTCCCCCGGCTTGCACAGCGCCAGGAACACCGCCTGGTTCGCCTGCGCGCCCGAGTGCGGCTGGACATTGGCGAAGGCACACCCAAACAGTTCCTTCGCCCGCGCGACCGCCAAATCCTCGGCCAGATCGACATACTTGCAGCCGCCATAATACCGGCGCCCCGAATACCCCTCCGCATACTTGTTCGTCAGCACCGAGCCCTGGGCTTCCAGCACCGCCGCCGACACCAGATTCTCAGACGCGATCAGTTCGATCCCATCGCGCTGCCGGCCCAGTTCCAGGCCCAGCGCCGCCGCGAGTTCGGGATCGGTCTCCGCGAGCGAGGCGGTAAAGAAGCGGTCCACGCCGGCGGCGGAGGTATGGTCGTTCATGTCTGTCCTACGGTTCCGAGGGAATCATCGCCCGTCTACCACGCGCCGCGCCGCCCGCAAGGTCATTTCCCCGCCAGAAACGCCGGAACCCGCGCCAAAGCGTCCTGGCGCGCCGGTTCGTTCGTCCCGACATGCGCGGTGCCGGAAGCGGTGGAGGCCGTGCCGGACCTGACCCGAACCGGCCGCCCGGGCGCATCGAAGTCGTGATAAGCACCGGGGTACAAGACAAACGCGATCTCCCGGGAAAACCGCGCCGCGACCTCTCGGCAGGACGCCGCGGGAGTCCAATCGTCGGCCTCGCCGATCAGGATCATGCCCCGCGCCAAGGGCCGCCAGTCGCGGCTCCGCGCCGTGGCGCCGCAGCCCGGATAGAGCGCGACGAAGGACCGGACCAGGCCGCGCGGCACGTCCGGCGCGGCCTTGGCGGTCGCGAGCACGGTGCTGCCGCCGTCCGACCAGCCCAGCAGCGCGACCCCACCCGCCGGCACACCTCTCTGGGCCGCCAGCCAGGAAGCCGCCGCGATCGCGTCCCGGCGGCGCAGACCGGAAGAGGTCACGGCCCGGTCGCGCGTCCCGCATTGCGAACCCAGCCCGCGCGAGCCAAAACTGTCGGGCAGCAGCACCGTGTGTCCGGCACGCGCCAGCGCCACCGCCCATTGCCCGTCCCGATCCGGGAACGGCCCGCCGCACCCGTGCAGCGCCACCACGCCCGTCCCCCGCGCCGCGCCGGCGGGCCAGATCAGCGCCGCGTCGAGTGTCACGCCCTCCGGTCCCGGCACCGCGACCCGCTGAACCGCGAGCCCGGAGGTTTGCAACATCGCCAGCAACGCGAGAAACGCGCCCATGCCGTCCTTCCCCTCCGCCGCTCAAGGCGGCGATTTCACCATGAGAACCTCGTCATGGTAGCGCCCATCGACCTTCAGCGACCGGGCCTCGATCCCGTAGACCTCGAATCCGAGCGACTCATACAGGTGGCGCGCTGGGGTGTTGGTGGCGACGACCTTCAACTGGATCAGTTCCACGCGGCCTCGCGCATGCGCCAGAACCGCCTCCACCAGCCGCCGGGACAGGCCGGACCCGCGCGCGGCGGGCCGGACATACATGCCCCAGAACAACGCTTTATGAGCTTGTTTGCCGCCGGATTCGGGGCGAAACCCGGCGGTTCCGGCCAGGCCGCTCGCGTCGAACCCGCCGAACACGGTGTTGGCGGTCAATCGCGCCACGAAGAACGAGTCATTCTGGGCGGCTTCCTCTTCGAACGACGCGCCAAACGCCTCGGGATGCGCGCGCAGGGCTTCCAGACGCAGGGCTCGGTAAAGCGTGGCGTCGTCCGGGGTCAGGGCGCGGATGGTGTCTCGCATCCCGGCAACGTATCGCTTCTGGTGGCGGGCCGCGACATCTGCTTCATATCGGGCATGAAATTCCTTCGCTTCCTGGCCCTGCTGCCGCTGCTTCTGTCCGCCTGCGGCGATCTGCCCGCGCCGTTTCTCGGCAATCCTGGCGCCACCGCCCGCCGGCTGGCGGTCCCGGTCTCGCCGATGCTGGCGATCCCGCCGCCGAAGGACGCGCTGTTGGGCGCCCAGGCGCGGGAGGATTTCGCGACTTTGCTGGCGCTGAGTTTGGTGAAGGAGGAGGTGCCAACCCTCGCCCGCGCGCCGCGCGAGCACGATTGGCGGCTGGCGATCACCGCGACGCAGCAGGGCGACAAGGTGATCCCGCGTTACGCCGTGCTCGACCCCGCCGGGAAGGAACAGGGCGCGATCGATGGCGTTCCCTTGCCCGCGGCAACATGGGCGGCGGGCGCGCCAGCCGATCTGGCGCGCGCGGTGGAGGACGGGGTGCCACGGATCATGGCGCTCATGACCTCCATCCGCGCCACGCGGGACCGGACCGATCCGACCGCGTTGGTGAACCGCATTCCGATGGTTTACATCCCGGAGGTCGCGGGCGCGCCCGGCGATGGCAACGGCGCCTTGACGCGGCTGTTGCGGGCGGAGATGCGGCAGATCGGACCGCTCGTGCAGGTCACGCCGGATGGCGCCGACTTCACCGTCAAGGGTGTCGTGACCATGGCGGCCCTGCCCGCGGGTCAGCAACGGGTCGAGATCGTCTGGACCGTGACCCGGCCGAGCGGCGTGGTCGTGGGCAAGGTCTCGCAAATCAATTCGATCCGGGCGGGCAGTCTGAGTCAGTACTGGGGCGACGTCGCCGTTGCCGTGACCAAAGAGGCGGCGGGCGGCGTTCAGCGTGTTGTCGAGCGCTTCATCGGCCGCGACCCCGACAAGCCTGGCCCGGCCGCGGTGGCGCCGAAATAGGCCGATGAATCCGGCATTGCCGCTCGCGGTCGCGATCCTGCCGCCACGCGAGGGGTTCGGTCCGGGCCGGTCGGGTGCGCTGGGCTTGTTGGCGCGGCGTTATGCCGCGGCGCCGGGGTTCCGGCCCCTGGTGTTTGGCGGCGCGCAAGATGGACCGGTCTTCGCGGATGTGCCGTTTCAGGCGATCGAGCCCGCGCGGTGGTTCCCGGGGAACATCAACCTGCGTTACGCCGCCGGCATGATCGGGCTGTTGCGCCGGCTCCGCCCGCCGATCGTGGAGGTGCATAATCGCCCGGAAATCGCGTCGATGCTGGCGCTGTTGTTCCCTAGGATGGCGGTGGGGTTGCTGTTGAACAACGATCCGCTGGACATGCGGGCGGCGCGCACCCCGGCCGCGCGGACCAGGCTGCTGCGGCGGCTGGCGTTGACGATGGCGTCGTCGGATTATTTGCGTCATCGTTTCATGACCGGTGTCGATCCGTCGACGGGCGAGGTCGCGTTACTGCATAATTGTCTGGACATCAGTGAAATACCGCTCCCCGTTGAGCGAAACGATACCATTTTGTTCGCGGGCCGGGTCGTGCGCGACAAAGCGCCGGACGCGTTTATCCGTGCCTGTGCCTTGGCCTTGCCATCGTTGCCGGGATGGCGCGCGGAGATCGTCGGCGCCGATGGCATGAACGCCAACAGCCGCGAAACGGATTTCGTGCGCGAGGTCCGCGGTCTGGCGGCGGCGGCCGGAGTCGAAATGACCGGCTATCGCGACCATCCCTTGGTCTTGGGGGCGATGACCCGCGCGGCGATCGTCGTCGTGCCCAGCCGCTGGAACGAGCCGTTTGGGTTGACGGCGCTGGAGGCGATCGCCTGCGGGGCGCCGTTGATTGTTTCTCCCAGAGGCGGGTTGCCGGAAGTGGCGGGCGAGGCCGCGGTCTATGCCAACCCCGACGATCCCCAGGAGATGGCGGACGCGATCCTGGCCTTGGCGCGCGATCCCGCCCGGCGGGCGGCTTTGTCCGTAGCGGGCCGGGAACGGGCGCGCCAGTTCGACACGCCGATCGCCGCGGCGCGGTTGTCCGCGCTGCGGCTGCGGGCGATTGACCGGATCAGGACAAAGGATCGGGCGTGAACCCCAGCAGTTCGGCGAAGCGTTGGGAATAACGCGGCCAGACCTCCGGGTTGACCAGTCTGGGCGGGACCTTGCCGTGGAAAATATCGATCCACTGGTGGGCCGTGGCGGTGACCATTTCCAGCACGGATTCCGTGGTCAGGCCCGCGTTGTGCGGTGTGACAATAACGTTATCTATATGTAATAGCGGGTGATCCAGGTCCGGCGGCTCCTTCAGAAAAACATCCAGCCCGGCGCCCGCGATTTGCCCGGCGGAGACCGCCGCGGCCAGCGCCGGTTCGTCGTGAATGCCGCCACGCGCGGTGTTCACGAAATAAGCCGTGGGCTTCATCGCCGCGAATTGTTCGGCGCCGAACAGGCCGAAGCTTTCCTTGGTGCGAGGGCAGTGAACCGTGACATAATCGGACTGCCGCAGCAGGTCCGGTAGGTCTGTCTTGATGCCGCCTTTCGCCGCGATCTGCGATTCCGTGAGGTACGGATCGTAGGCGAGAACTTTCATTTGAAACAATCCACGGCACAATTCGGCGACGCGCGTACCAATATTGCCCAAACCGACGATCCCCACGGTTTTGCCGCGGAGATCGTTGCCCTCGTAAAGGCGGCGATCCATGTTCCGGACGGTGCGCATGGCCTTTTCGGACACGGCGATCTTTTTCGACAGCGACAACATCAGGCCCAGCGCGTGTTCCGCCACGCCTTCCTTGTTGGTGCCGGACTGGTTCAACACGATCACGCCGGCGGCGTTGCAGTCATCGACGTCGATCATGTCGTAGCCCGCGCCGGTCGAGCTGATCGCCAGGATATTCGGGCACCGTGCCAGCAACGCGGCATTTCCGAACCAGGGTTCTTGCAACTCGGTGCGCGGCTGGATCTGGTAACCATGGGCGCGTTGCATCTCCTGGAGGTTCTCGGCCTCCGGAGACGCGTATTCCAACCGCACGAGGTCGAGGTCGTCCCGCCCGCTGAGGATTTCCACGGCGGCGTTGGCCATGAAGTTTTCGAAGTAGACGAGGCGAGGAATGTTCACGGGCACGATGGGCTCTCCTTAGGCGGCGCGATGGAAGGGTTTGTCGCCTTTGACGGTGACGCGATAGCCGGAGCGCACCTGGGGGAAGTAGTCCCACATGGCGATATGCTGGACGCAACGATTGTCCCAGAAGGCGACACTATCGGCCTGCCAGCGGAAGCGGACCTGCCAGTGCGGACGGGCGCAATGCTCGTAGAGGAATTCCAGGATCGCCTTGCTCTCGGCTTCCGGGATGTCCTTGATGCGGACGGTGAAGACCGGGTTGACGAAAATCGCCTGGCGGCCGGTGACGGGGTGGGTGCGGACGACCGGGTGCTCGGCGCGCGGGAAGGTTTTTTGGGCCCGGTCGCCGATCAGATCGTTGGTGCGGTTGTAATTCGGCGCCCCGTCGTGGACCGCCGTCAGTTGCGACAGGAAGGCTTTCATCGGCGCGGACAGCGCGTCGTAGGCCGCGTACATGCTGCAAAACAGCGTGTCCCCACCGGTTGGCGGGATCGTTTTCAGGTTCAATATTGAGCCCATGGGCGGTTCCGGATCGCAGGACACATCGGAATGCCAGCGCTCGCCCGCGATGCGTTTGGAGTTCGCGTCGGCGTAAACCGGCAGGATTTCCGGGTGCCCGTCCGGTCCCTTGGTGTTGGGATGGACCGCGAGTTCCCCGAACAGGCGTCCGAAGGCTTTATGCTGATCCAGTGTGAGGTTTTGATCGCGAAAGAACAGCACCTGGTGTTCCATCAGCGCATCGTGGACCTCCTGGAATTGTTGATTTCCCAGAGGCTTCGACAGATCGACGCCGGAGATCTCCGCGCCGATGATCGGCGTGACCGGGCGGACTTCAATGGTTTCGTAAGCCATGGCGCGTCTCCTGGTTAAGCGGTGTTGTGCATTTATCGTAAATCAGCGGTCGATCCAGACGTCTTCCATCCGCCAGCCGTTGAAGGTGCTGTTGACCATGATGGTCATGTTCTTGACTTCCGGCCGCTTGCAGGTTCCGGCCTTGATATAAAACAGGATGGGGCGCACCGCGTCCACCGTCAGGCGGCGATCGATATCCCAGGCCAGAAGTTTGCGCTTTTCCTGGTCGCGCTCGGCGGACTGCGCCGCGATCAGGCGGTCGAGTTCCGGGTTGCAATAATCCATATAAGTACGCGATCCGCAGGCGTAGTTTTCGGGAAATCCCTGGTCTGGATCGTCGACGCCGTTGCCGACGATGCTGACCGCCATTTGGTAATCGCGCCGGATCAGTTTCGGCACCCAGTTCGCGGTTTCGATCGGTTCCAGTTCGCCGTCGATATAGATATCTTTCAACTGGCTGATCAGGATGACCGCGGGGTCGCGATAAACCGCCAGATTGCGGGTGGAGATTTTCACCGCGAGGCGTTTTTCCGGGCCGTAGCCATGGGCACGCATGATGGCGCGGGCGGCTTCGCGGCTTTTCGCCACGTCGGGATCGTAGCCCGGCAACTGGCGCATCATCTCAGCCGGCATACCCCAGCGTCCCTCTGGCTGGGGTTGCAGCGCGGTGCCGATATCGCCCTGGCCTTCCGTCAGTATGTCGATGAACGCCTTGCGGTCCAGCACCATCGCCACGGCGCGGCGGATGTCGAGATTATCGAAGGGCGGGATGGGGTTCATCAATACGTTCGGGGCGGTGTTGGTTGGGGTGACCTCGCACACCGCGTTGGGCATTTGGCTTTTGACGTCTTTCAGGAGGGGGATCGAGACCTCGAAGGGAAAGATCATGTCGAATTTGCCGGCCGCGAAGGCCAGCATGGCGGTGGAGCGGTTGGGGATGATCGTGTATTCGACGCCGTCGAGGTACGGCAGCCCGGGTTTCCAGTAATTCGGGTTGCGCACGACCGAAATCGATTGGTTGGCCTTGAATTCCTTGAATTTAAACGGCCCCGTTCCGATCGGGGCCTGGCGCATGTCGCGTTGGGAGACGTGGCAGGGGTAGACGGGCGTGAATCCCGAGGCGAGCAGGGCCAGCAGCGCGGGTTGCGGTTGTTTCAGGTGAAACGTCGCCTCGCGCGGGCCGTTGGTCGTGACGTCCGTCAGGTTGGCGTACCAGCCTTTGCGGGAGTTTATTTTGAACGAATCCTTGGCTTTACCCGCCAGCAGATCCCAGGTGCATTTCACGTCTTCCGATGTGAAGGGTTTGCCGTCGTGCCAGGAGACGCCGTCGCGGAGTTGGAAGGTCAGTTTGGTGCCGTCCTGGTTCCAGGCCCAGGAGGTGGCGAGTTCGGGCTTGACGGTGTCGAGCGTGTTCTGGGGGGCGTGTTGGTCGTAAATCACGAGATTATTGAAAACGCCCATCATCGGCATGATCACCGACACCGTCCCCATCTCATGAATCGACAAATTCCCTGGGCTGTCGCGATGGGTCACGCGCAACACACCACCTTGTTTCTGCGCCAAAGCGGGCGAACCGAGCGCCAGGGAAGCGATCGCCAACAACAGCCATTTCATGACACGCACGTGAAAGATCCTCCTGGCCACTTTTCGGGTATGGGCCTTCTGTTCCCGACCTTCGCACGGTTCGCGGGCCCGCTTCAATCGTGGACCGCTTGACCGTCTTCGTCGCGAAGCGTTGAGATGTGGGCCACTTCGTGTCCGGGAGGGACCAGCCTGATGCGCACCCATATTTACGCGGGCGTTTCCGCCCGTACCGGCGGCACCGTCAGCGGCATGTATCGCCGCGCGATCGGCGAGGACCAATGGCAACGTCTCGGCGGCGGGTTGACCGACAGCACGCATGTTCACGCGATCGCGGTGCATCCCACCGATCCCAGCATCGTGTTCGCCGCCGCCAGCACGGGCATCTGGCGCAGCAAGGACCAGGGGGAGAACTGGACCCGGATTGTCGAACCGGCGCCGCGTGAGCAGATGTGGTCCATTCTGTTTCACCCTTCCGACCCGCGCGTGCTGCTGGCGGGCACCGCGCCGTTGGGGCTGTACCGCAGCGAGGATGGCGGCGAGACCTGGCGGAAAATGCCGCGGCCGGACATTGGCGAGCGGATGGTGGGCGCCTTCCCGTCGCGGGTCATGCGGCTGAGCATCGCGCCGTCGCGCCCCAACGAAATCTGGGCCGGTCTGGAGGTCAATGGCGCCATGCACAGCGCCGATGGCGGCGAAACATGGACCGACAAATCCGATCCGCTGGTGAAACTTTCGCAACGGCCGGACTTGCAAAGCGCGCTGCTGACGAAGGACACGGCGGAAGGCATGCTGGACGTGCACGCGATCTGTGTCTCGCCCGCCGCGCCGGGGACGGCGTTCCTGGCCCTGCGGATGGGTTTGTTCCGCAGCGACAATGGCGGCGAGACCTGGGACGATCTGGGCATCGGGCGGCACGCCGCGCATCTTCGTTACGGCCGCGATATCGTGGTGGCACCCTGGGATCCGAACACGCTGTTCGCCTGCGTCGCCGACAAGGCGCGGGGCGAGGTGGGACGGCTGTATCGCAGCCAGGATCTGGGCCGTTCGTGGGCCCAGTTCGATCACTCAGTCGATGTCCGCGCCACGACGATGGCGGTGGCGCTGAACCCGCGCGACGCGAAACAGGCGCATTTCGTGACGCGCGGGGGACAGACGTTCAGCACGATGGACACGGGCGAGACATGGCGGGACCATCCGTTGCCGGAAGGCGCGGGCGCGGCGGTTTCGGTGGCCTGCGGTTAAGGCCCGGCGGTTTTGACGCCGGCGGTTTTACGGAAGGAAACGAACATGGCGAAATACGGCGATTCGAAAGGCGAATATCGGGGGCTCGCCTGGCGGAATACCGCCGATCTGGCGGCCTGGCTGGCGAAACGTCCGCCCGAGGCGGCGCTGGAACCCGATCTGCCGATTATCGATCCGCATCATCATCTGTGGGATACGCCCGCCCGCGGCGCGTATTTCCTGCCGGAATTGCTGGAAGATATCGGCGGCGGGCACAACATCGTTTCGACGGTGTTTCTGGAATGCCAGTCGATGTACCGCAAGAACGGGCCCGCCGAAATGGCGCCGGTGGGCGAAGTCGAGTTCGTCAACGGCATCGCGGCCATGAGCGCCTCGGGCGGTTACGGCGCGTGCCGGGTCGCGGAAGGCATTATCGGTTATGCCGACCTTCGCGCCGGCGCGCGGGTGCGCGAGGTCCTGGAAGCCGAAATCGCGGCGGGCGGCGGACGTTACCGCGGGATCCGGCAAGGCGTGGCCTGGGATGGGGACGATGGCGTCGGGAAATTCGCCTCGCGCGCGGTGCCGCCGCGTCTGGTGCTGGACAAAACATTCCGGGAAGGCTTCGCGCAGTTGGCGACGCTGGGATTGAGTTTCGAAACCTGGCAGTATCATCCGCAGCTTTCCGACGCGGCCGATCTGGCGCGGGCGTTTCCAAACACCACGATGATCCTGAACCATGTCGGCGGCGTGCTGGGCGTCGGACCCTATAACGGGCGCCGGGAGGAGGTCCGGCAAGGCTGGCTGAAAGATATCCGCGAACTGGCGAAATGCCCGAACGTCAACGTCAAACTCGGCGGCATGGGCATGACGTCGTTCGGGTTCGATTTCCATGAACGGGATATCCCACCATCCTCGGAAGAACTCGCCGAGGCCTGGCGGCAATACGTCGAACCCTGCATCGAGGCGTTCGGCGCCGAACGTTGCATATTCGAGAGTAATTTTCCGCCGGACAAGCAATCTTGTGGATATACCGAGTTGTGGAACGCGTTCAAACGGCTGACCGCGAACGCCTCGGCCGATGAGAAGAAGGCGTTGTACAGCGGAACCGCCGCGCGGGTTTATAAGCTGACGGCGCCTTGATGTTTATTCCTTGGGGACCGTAAGCCGCGGCCCCACTTCCTTCGCCTTTTGAAAGCTCTGAGCCGCCTCCTCAAGACGGCCCAGAGCCCTCAGCGCCAGTCCCCTGTTATAAATCGCGATCGCGTGATTCCCATCCTGGGCGATCGCCCGATCGAAATCCTCAATCGCCTTCGCGGACTGACCGGACGCGGCGAACGCGATACCCCGGCTGTTGAACGCATCGGGAAAATCCGGATCGCGCGCCACCGCCTGATCGAAATCGGCGATGGCGCGGGCGAACTCGCCCCGATCGGCAAAAGCACGGCCGCGATTAAAAAACACGCGCGCGAGGCTGGCCGGGGTTTCGCGGCGGGCGTCGATCAGCGCGGTGCAGGCACGGATTTGCGCGGCGGCGTCATCGCTCCTGCATTTGACCCATAGTTGCGCGAATGTGTCGGCTTTCGCGGGATGGGCGGCGAGAAGGGTCAAGGTCAGGGACAGCGTGGCGGCGATCCGGCGATCGGACATGGGGCCGGCACGCATGGGCGGGAATCCGTTCGCTGGAGGTGTTATCCGACGTTCTGCCGGTCCTCGGGCGGGCGGGCAAGGGCACTTCGCCAGACGGTCCGGGCGTGCCAGGCTACGGACATGGAGGAACCGACATGAAGATCACGCGTTTGCGCACCCAGGTGGTGCATTTGCCCATCGACCCGCCCATTCCCACAGCCATTCTGGGCACGCTGCGGTCGGCGGATTGCGTGCTGACGTTTTTGGACACCGACGAGGGACTGACGGGCGAGGGGCTGGTTTTCTCAATCAATAACCGGCGGCTCAGTGTCATTCACGAAATGATCCGGGAGTTGGAGGACATGGTGGTGGGGCTCGATCCCCGGATCGGCGGGTCGATTAACGCAAGAGCCTGGAACGAGCTGAATTTTCTGGGTTACGAGGGTGTTTCGATCGTCGGGCTGGCGGCGATCGACAACGCGCTGTGGGATTTGCGCGGGAAGGCCGCGGGTTTGAATGTCGCGCATTTGATCGGGGCATGCCGGACCGCGGTGCCAACCTATGCGAGTGGCGGGCTGTGGCTCGGGTCCTCGATTGACGAACTGCAAAAGGAAGCGCGGGGCTTCGTCGAACGCGGCTTCCGAGCGATGAAAACCCGCGTCGGCCCCACCGAGCCGGAACGCATGGCGGCGCGGGTGAAGGCGGTGCGGGAAGCGATCGGCCCCGATATCGGGCTGATGGTCGACGCGAACCAGCAGATGAACGTCAAACAGGCGATCCGGATCGGGCGGATGATGGAAGAGTTGAACCTGACATGGTTCGAGGAGCCGGTGATCTGCCACGATCATAAGGGCGAAGCGGAAATCAGGGCGGCACTGGATACGCCGATTGCCTCGGGCGAAACGGTTTACACCCATCGCGGGGTGCTGGAGATGCTACAGGCCGGGGCGACGGACGTGATGATGCCGGATTTGCAACGGATGGGCGGGCCCACGGAATTCCTGAAGGCCGGACATTTGTGCGAGGCGTTTCATATCCCCTGTTCCTCGCATTTGTTCTCGGAAATGAGCCTAAGTCTGCTGGCGGGCCTGCCGGGTGGATATTATCTGGAACACATGCCGTGGTTCGAGAAGATCTATCGCGAGCGGATCGAACTGGACGCGAACGGGCACGCGATCGTGCCGGACAGGCCGGGCTGGGGGTTCAGCTTCGACCTGGACGCGGCGAAACATTACGCGGACTGAACGTCAGGCGACGAAGCCGCCGCCGTTCACATCGAGGGTCGCGCCGGTGATGAACGACGACTCCTCCGACGCGAGGAAAGAGACGGCGGAGGCGATGTCGTGGGTTGTGCCAAGGCGGCGGACCGGGATTTGGCGGAGGTTGTCGGCGATCGCGTCCTCGGGGCTGGTCGCCGACAGCGGGGTGACGATGCGTCCTGGCGCGATGGTGTTGGCGGTGATGCCGTGGCGGCCGCCGAGTCCGGCCAAGGCCCGGGTCAGGCCGATGATTCCGGCCTTGCTGGCATGGTAGGGAACGCCGGTGCGGCGGACCAGGGTGCGGCCCGCGCGCGACGAAATATTGATGATGCGGCCCCATTGCTTTTCTTGCATGAGCGGAAAGATCGCCTGGGAGAGCAGGAACGGCGCGGTCAGGTTGACGGCGAAAACGAATTCCCAGTCCTCGCGGGTGGTTTTTTGGAAGGACGGTTCTTGTCCGTGGGTACGCGACGACACGCCGGCGTTGTTGAGCAGGACGTCGCAGCGGCCATGGCGTTCGGCCAGATGGTCGCGGATGGCGTCGATGGTTTCGGATTTGACGAGGTCGCCGACGAAAATGTCGATGTCGTGGCCTTTGGCGCGGAGTTCGGCGGCGCGTTCGGCGACGGCGTCGGACCGGTCGATCATGAGGACGGTAAACCCGTCGGCGGCGAGGCGTTCGGCGGAGGTGAAGCCGATTCCGCTGGCGGCGCCGGTGATGGCGGCGACTCTGCCTGGTTGTGTCATGGTGTCCGATCCTTCCCGTTTGGTGCCATTTTGTATTGTTCCGCGATGCGCGCGCTGGCGCGCCGGAAAACCTGCGCGGGGGGCCCGCCAGGGTCAAGCGTTGCCACGGCACGGCGGTTTCGGCCATCGTTGGGAGAAGGGGAGTGTCGGGAATGGCGTTGTTGTCGGGTCTGAAAGTCGCGCAGGTTGGGTCTGGGCTGGCGGCCGCGGTGTGCGGGCGGTTGTTCGCGGATCATGGGGCCACGGTGGTCTGTGTGGAAGCGGATGTTTCCTCGCCGTTGGCCGCGTATTTGAACGCGGGCAAAGAGGTCGCGGCGCCGGACGCCATCGGGGACGCGGGCCTGATCCTGTGTCAGGACTGGTCTGGCGACATCAGGGCGCATAACGCGGGCGCGCCCGTCGTGACGATCTCGCCGCATGGGCTGACCGGTCCGGACGCGGGCGCTCCCGCCACCGATCTGACGCTGTTTTACGCCAGCGGCATTTCGAAGCTGCTCACGGGTCAGGTGGACGATCTGGCGGAGGCGCCGATGCGGCCCGTGGGAGAGCAATCGGCGTTCATCGCTGCCCTGGCGGCGGCCTGCGCGGGGATGCACGCGGTGCTGGCGCCGGAGTCAGGCGTCACGGTCGATGTGTCCATGCGCGAGGCGCTGGCGACGCTGGCGATGACGGAACTGACACGGGCGGGAGTGACGGGCCGGGAGGCGTCGCGCAAGCGGCTGACGGATGGCAACGGGGCGACGGTTTGCATTCTGCCCGCCAGCGACGGGTATGTCGCGATCTCGCCGCGCGAGGACAAGCAATGGGCGTCGTGGCTGGCGGCGATGGGCGCGCCGGACTGGGGGGCGGAGGCACGGTTCGCGACGAAGCCGGACCGGGTGGCGAACTGGGACGCGCTGCACGCGCTGATGTCCGAGTGGAGCCGCCAGCATGGCAAGCAGTGGATCGCGGATTTGGCGCAGGAAGCGCATGTGCCGAGTTTCCCGCTGCGGGAACTGCCGGAGCATTTTCAGTCGGAACAACTCGCGGAACGGGGGTTCTGGCGGGAGGCATCGGTGGGCGGAAAGGCGGTCCGGATGCCTGGCTCGGCGCTGGGGCTGACGCTGACGCCGGGGAGCGGGCGGGCGTTTGGACCAGGGACGGGCGCGCTGCCGCTGGCGGGGGTGCGGGTGCTGGATTTCAGTTGGGTGATCGCGGGGCCGACGGCGACCCGGTATCTGGCCGCCATGGGGGCGGAGGTCATCAAGGTAGAGGCGCCGGGCCGTGGCGATCCGGGCCGGGCGTCGGAACTGCACACGGTGCTGGGGCAGGCGAAGAAAGCAATCGTGCTGGACCTGAAAAAGCCGGAGGATCGGGCGGCGGCGAAGGCGCTGGCGAAAACGTCCGATATTTTGGTGGAGAATTTCGCGACGGGGGTGATGGACCGGCTCGGCCTGGGGGCGGAGGCTCTGCGGGCCGAAAATCCGGATTTGATCTATGTCTCGGCGTCCGGGCTGGGGCGCACGGGCCCGGAGGCGCACGCGGTCGCCTATGGCACGTTGTTGCAGTGTTACGCGGGGTTCGCTGGGTTGAACCGGCATCCGGACCTGCCGCCCCGGGTGGGGTTCGCGTGGCTGGATCCGATGCTGGGCCTGCTGCTGGGCTTCGCCAGCGCGGCGGCGGTGTGGCGGCGGCGGACCAATGGGGAGGTCGCGCGGGTCGATTGTTCGATGATCGAGGCGCTGCTGTGGACATTGTCGGCGCCGCTGCTGGCGGGGCAGATTGGCGCGGCGGCGAGTCCGGTGGGGAATTTTTCCGCGGTGTACGCGCCGCATGGGGCCTGGCGCTGCACCGGGGACGACTCCTGGGTTGCCATCGTCGCGCGGGACGACGCGGACTGGCGCGCGTTGTGCGGGGTGGTGCCAGGATTGTCGGGGCTCGCGTCGCAGGGGTTCGCGGCGCGCGTGGCGCGGGCGGAGGAGATCGGCGGGGTTCTGGGCGCCTGGTGCGGGGCGCGGGACGCGGCGGACGTGGCGGCGACGTTGACCGCGGCCCGCGTGCCGGCGGCGAAGCTGGCGGGGTCGGCGGATTTGTTGGCCAGCGAACATCTGAAGGCGCGTGGGTTTTGGGACGCGCACACGCGCGGGGTGCTTCCGGGATTGCCCTGGCGGGCGAGTTTCGGGCGCGCCGTTGGGCCCGCGCCGGCGCTGGGCGCGGATACGGAGGCGGTGTTGCGGGAGGTGGGGCGTGGGTGACGGACGGGTGGTTGTCGCGGCGGCGATACCGGCCGGTGTTGTCGTTGAGTCTTTCCGGGCAGCCAGATCCGTCGTGGCCGGCGGAGGCCGGCGATCCGCGATTTTGACGAATTCGCCGTCCTGAAGACGTGGGTGGTCCGCCTCCGCGACCATGACGGAGGGGCAACGGCCGGTGGTTGCGCCGGTTGGTCCGAGATACGACGCGAAGGGCCGTTATTCCGCCGCCATCGCCATTATCTCGGGACGGTTCAGCGCCGCCAGCAATTCCATTCGTTTCGCCGCCGCCTTGGCGCGGGCGTTATCCTTCACGGGACCGAAGCCGCGGATCGTGTCGGGCAGGTTCGCGAGGGCCACGGCGGTGTCCAGGTTGCCGGGTTTCAGGGCGGACGCCACGGTACGCAAATCGGCCAAATATTGTTCGATCAGGGCGCGCTCAGCCTGGCGTTCGGACTGACGGCCGAACAGATCGAGGGCGCTTCCGCGCAGGGATTTTCCCCGGCGCAGCACGCGGAACAGCGGCATGGCGAGCCAGCCGGGGATCGCAACCTTGTTCCGGCGTCCCGTGCGCGAATCGATTTTCGTGATCAAAGGCGGAGACATATGGAAGACAGCGCCGGGCGCGTAGGATTCTTTCGCGTGCAGGCGGGCGACTTCGTATTCGTCTTTGTAGGCCATCAGGCGGAACAGGCCCTCCGCCGCCGCGCGGGTCAGCCGGCCTGGGCTACCGGCGACGGCGGTTTCGCGTGCCTGCACGTCCTGGATCGCGGCGCGGTAGCGGGCGGCGTAGGCTTCGTTTTGGTAGTCCACCAAGGCGGCTGCACGGGCCTCGATCAGCGCAGGCGGATCCAGCGGCGCGGGGTCTGAGCGGCCCAGTATTTCGGACACCATCGAGGGACGGTCGGCGAGGATGCGGCCCCAGAGGAAAGCGCGCTGGTTCATTTTCACTTCCGCGCCGTTGAGTTCGATGGCGCGGAGGATGGCTTCGGCGCCGACGGGCACGAGGCCGCGCTGCCACGCCAGACCCAGCAGCATCGTGTTCATGGCCTGGGTGTTGCCGAACAGACGCTCCGCCAGTTGCACGCCGTGCAGCCAGATGGAGTTTTTCGAATCGGTCGATTTTTCAATAGTGCGCCGGTGCAGCATCGCGTCGATGGACAGGAGCGAGTCGCGTTTGAAATCGGCCGACGCGGCGAGGTCGAGGTTGCCGATCACGATCCCGTCTTTCGCGTTGCGTTCCAGCACGCCGGGCGAACAGCCAACGGCGAGGTCGGCGGCCAGCATCAGATTGGCGGCGCCGATGGGGATGCGGACGACGTCGAGGGCGTCCGGATCGTCCGATATTTGGACATGGGCGACGACGGCGCCGTTCTTTTGCGCCATGCCGGTGAAGTCCAGGGTTTTGACGTGTTTGCCTTCCAGATGGGCGGCCATGGCCAGGATGGCGCCCGCGGTGACGATGCCGCCGCCACCGATGCCCGCGAACAGGCCGCGCCAAATGTCCAGCGCGGGCAACGTGGGCTGGCTCAGTTTCGCGGCCAGTTCGGCTTCGCGGGCCTGCCAGCGCGTATCGGCGGCGGGGGCGATGGGCGGGCCGGGGAGCGTCACGAAACTCGGACAAAACCCTTTCAGGCAGGACAGATCGACGTTACAGGCGCTGGTGTTGATGCGGCGTTTGCGGCCCAAGGGGGTTTCGACGGGCTCAATGGCGATGCAGCCGGACTGGGTGGAGCAATCGCCGCAGTTTTCGCAGACGGATTCGTTGATCGTGACGTGCTGGGTGGCCTGCGCCATGGTGCCGCGGCGGCGGCGGCGGCGTTTTTCGGTGGCGCAGACCTGATCGTAAATCAGCACCGATGTGCCTTCGTAATCGCGTAACGATCTTTGCACCGCGTCCAGATCGGCGCGGATATGGGTGGTGACGCCGGGCGGGAGGGCCGAGGCGGGGGGCAGGCGCTCCGCCTCGTCGGCGACGATGGCTATGCGCTTGATGCCCTCGGCGGCGATTTGCGCGGCGAGCATGGGCACGGTCGGCGCGCCCTCGGCGGGCTGGCCGCCGGTCATGGCGACGGCGTCGTTGTAGAGCAGTTTGTAGGTCATGCGCGTCCCGGCGGCCGCGGCCTGGCGGATCGCCATGATTCCCGAATGTTGATAGGTGCCGTCGCCGATGTTGGCGAACATGTGTTTGACGTCGGTGAAGCTGGCCATGCCGACGAAGGGCGCGCCCTCGCCGCCCATGTGGGTGAAGGTGCGGGTTTGCTCGCCGTCGTCGAGCGCCATGAAGTGGCAGCCGATGCCGGCGCTGGCGAAGCTGCCCTCGGGGAGTTTTGTGGATGTCGCGTGCGGGCATCCCGCGCAGAAGGCGGGGACTCGTTTCAGCAGCGCGGCGGGGCGTTCGACGACGGGCGGGGCGGATTGTTCGGGCAGGTTCAGGCCGGCGGCGCCAAGGAAGCGGGTCATGCCGGAGGCGATGAGTTCCGGGGAGAGTTCCATCAGCGGGGTGAGGAGGGGTTCGCCGGCGGGGGTGGTTTTACCCGCGATGTCCGGCCGTTCGCCGGCGGGGAGATGATACAGGGCGTCCCGGATCTGGGTTTCGACGAAGCCGCGTTTTTCCTCGATGACGAGGAGGACTCGTTTGCCGCGGGCGAAGTCTTTCAGGCCCTCGGTTTCCAGCGGCCAGGTCATGCCGATTTTGTAAATCGCGAGTTGGGGGTGGCGGTCGAGACCCATGCGTTTCAGGGCGTGGAGCGTGTCTTCGTGGGTTTTGCCGACGGTGATCAGGCCAATGGGCGCGTCTTTGGCGCCGCGGATCAGGCGGTCGAGTTTGTTGGCGCGCGCCCATGCGAGGGCGGCGGGAAGGCGCTCGTCGACGAGGCGGCGTTCGAGTTCGGCGCGCTCGGCGGGGAAGCGCAACGTGTGGTCCAGCCCAAGCCCGTGCGCTGGCAACTCGTGGTCCGGGACGACGAAGCGCGACGCGGAATGGACGATGGCGGTGGCGGCCTGTTCCATGGTTTCGGCGGTGGTTTTCATCGCCACCCAGAGGCCGGAATATCTGGACAGCGCCCATCCGGCGAGGCCGAGGTCGAGAACGTCTTGCACGGAGGCCGGGTTCAGCACGGGCATGAAGACGTTCTGAAACACGTATTCGGTTTGATGGGGGTAGGTGGAGGAGTGGGCGCCGTGGTCGTCGCCCGACACCGCCAGCACGCCGCCATGCGGGTGCGAACCGGCCATGTTGGCGCAATGGAAGGCGTCGCCGGCGCGGTCGACTCCGGGGCCTTTGCCGTACCACATGCCGAAGACGCCGTCGTATTTCTTGCCGGGGAAGGCGTCGAGTTCCTGTGTGCCCAGGATCATGGTGGCGGCGAGATCTTCGTTGATGCCGGGCTCGAAACGGATGTCATGCGCGGACATCATTTTTTTCTGGGCCCAGAGTTCCCTGTCGAGGGCGCCAAGGGGGGAGCCTCGGTAACCGGAGACGAAGCCGGCGGTTTTGAGGCCCGCCAGTGTGTCCAGGCGTTTTTGCTCCAGCAGCAGGCGCAGCAGGGCCTGGATGCCGGTGAGAAGAACCGGCTGGTCGAGGTCGGCGAAGCGCGAGGCCAGCGTGATGGCGCTTTTGTCGAGGACCATGTCCATGGCGTGCGTCCCTTGTCCGGTGCTTGCGGACCGCCGTCACTCCCCTGGGGCGGCGGTCGCGGGGATTTTTGTTTAGGCGGTTTGGCGGTTTTTGTCGCCTGGTTGAATGCGGGTCCACGCGATACGGGTGTTTCGGCGATCTCGGACGCGTTGGTGGCGCGCTGTTCGGGGCCGGGAGTCGCGGCACCGGTATCGGTCCCGTGCGTGTTTGGTTTCGTATCTCCCAGAGATCCTCGGCGACGCCGTCGGGGGAGGCATCACGGGCGGGAGCGGTTGAACAGGATGGCGCCCCAGGAACGGGCGTTTTCCTCGGTGCACATGGCGCCGGTGCGGCCGGCGAGGCGGGGGCAGGCGGCTTCGAGGCGGGGGAGCGTCATGTTCTCCTTGACGCGGGTGTGGCGGACGCACACGGCCCCGTTGGGACCCCAGCCGGCTTCGAGTTCCTCGGCGGGGTTGTTTTCGTGACGCTGGATGCCGCGGTCGTCGTAGACGTCGATGGGCATGCCGGTGTTGGTGGTGCCCTCCCCCGCCCCGCAGTAATCGGCGCGGACCATGCGGTTGCAGGCGTCGTAGAGGGCGCGCTCGTTGGCGTGCCAGGGGCGGTAACCGAAGCGGACGCATTTGCCGAGCGAGCCCGCGGTGCAGACGATGTCGAATTGCTCGGGCGGGGTGCTTTCGATGCGGCCGTCCGGGAGCACGCGGGTGTTCAGCGGAAAGGCCTGGCGGCGGCCATCCGGGCCGGCGCCGCAGTAGGGCTCGGTAGTGCCGTTAGGATGCTCCAGCAGCAACGTGTGGAGCCAGACGCCGTCGGAGACCGCGTCCGGGTCGCGCTCCACCGCCGCGACACGGATTTTCTTTGGGCCGTCCGGGGTCGCGATCAGCAGCGCCATACCCGCGAGTTCGGGGGAGCGCAGGACGCGGCCGTCATTGAGGGTGACGGCGAACTGGGTGCCTTCGGCGGCGAGACGGACGACCGAAACGGGTTCGGCGGCGATGGCGGGGGTGGCAAGCAGGGCGGCCAGGGTGGCGAGGGTGACCGGGACGGCGCGGCGGGGACGGAGGGCGCTAAGGGCCTGGTCCACGCAGGTTTTGGCGGCGGCGATCATTTCATGGACCGGCGTGCGGAAGACGGGGCACGGACCGGGAATGCCGGTCGCGACGTCCCGCCCATCCGGGGCGCGGTAGGTGCCGAACATCCGGTCGATCAGCGCGAGGCCGCAGAAGTTGATGTCGTGGAACTCGGGGCTGGCGGCGTGGTGCAGGCGGTGGGCGCGGGGGCCGGCGAAGATGGGTTCGAGGAAGGCCGGGAACGGAACACGGGAGTGGGAGAGCACGGCCATCGCGGAGCCGAAGTAGCCGGCGATGAGGACCGCTTCGGGGGAGAGGCCAAGGAGGGCGGCCGGAAGGATCGTGAAGATGTCGAGCAGGACATTGTCGATCGGGTGGCGGCGGAAAGTGGTGAGCAGGGTCATGTCCTCGGCCGCGTGGTGCACGGCGTGCACGGGCCAGAGCCATTTCGTGTGCAACAGGCGATGACCCGCGTACTCGCCGAACTCGGCGATCACGTAGGCCAGGGGCACGGCGAGGAGGAGGGGGATCGCGCCGGCGATCGGTTTGGTGGAGGCGCCGGCCAGGGGCTCGATGGCGGCGGCGAGGCCGAAGGTGAGGACCAGGGCGAGGACGCGGCCAAGGCCGGTGACGGCGGCGATGACGTAGAAGAGGTCGGTGGCGCCTGGGGCGGTCAGAGCGCGGCACAGCGGGTGGCTTTTCCAGCCGTTGAAGAGAAGTTCCGCCGCGAACCCGCCCGCCAGGAGGAGCAGGAACAGGTGGTAGTCGGACTCGATGGGGTTGACGTTGAAGAGGCTGGCGTCGAGCGGCTGACCGGTCCAGAGACGGACGGCGAGGCTCCAGGCGATCAGGGCGGCGGCGGCGGCGGCGAGGCAGAGGAGCGTGAGGCCGGCGGCGCGGGCGGCGGCGCGGATCGGGGAGAGCGGCGGGATGGCGGTCATGGCGGGGTTTCCCTGCTTTGCTGCCTCCCGCCCTGGGCGGGAGACTGTTTCTTCACCGGTTCAATCAGGCGGTCTGGGCGGTCTGGCCTTGGGCCGGCGGAGCGGTCCTGGCGGGACGGGCGGCTTCGATCAGGCCCGCGATCCAGACGCGGAGGACGGCGATCATTTCATGGACGGGACGGCCGGTGTTGTAGATCGGGTCGGCGACACCGGTGGCGGGGCGGACGTCCGGGAAGGGCATGTAGGTGCCGAACAGACGGTCCCACAGCATGATGGCGGCGAAGTTGGTGTCGTGGTGCTCGGGCGTGAGGCCGTGGTGGACCCAGTGGCCGCGGGGGCCGCAGAGGTAGGGTTCGAGCCAGGCGGGGTATGGCATCCAGGCGTGGATCATGACGCCGTGCAGGACGACCAGGAAGCTGGCGATCAGGACGGCCTCGGGCGCGAAACCCGCAAGCGCCAGGGGTAGGCCGAACCAGATGCCGGCGGCGAGCGTGTCGAGCGGGTGGCTACGGAAGACGGTGAGGCCGGTCATGTCCTCGGAGGCGTGATGGATGGCGTGCAGGGGCCAGAACAGGCGAGAGTGCATGAGGCGATGGCCCCAGTAGCCGCAGAAGTCGCCCATTACCAGAGCGAGGGGAACCGCGGCCCAGAGCGGCAGGGTGGCGGCGAGGCGGAGGCCTCCGGTCTGAAAGAAGTGTTCGAGCGCGGCGGACAGGCCGAATGTCATGACGACCGTGAAGATGGCGTTGGCGCCGGAGATATTGGCGAGGGTGTAGAACAACTCGACCCGGTCGCTGGCCCGTTCGCGGACGAGCAGGCGGCGCAGGGAATGGTTTTTCCAGCCGCTGGTCAGCAGTTCCAGGCCGAAGATCGCGGCGGCGATCGCGAGGACCGGGAGTGCTTCCATGTCGAACGGCGATTGCCGGAAGAGGGTGCTGTCGATGGGCTGGTGGCGCCAGAGGCGGGTAACCGCGGCCCAGGCCGTGAGGCTCGCGTAGGAGAGTCCGGTGAGGCCGATGGTCATGGCACAGAACCATCCAGTTTCGCGGAGTCCGTGCTTCACGGTGGGGAGGCGGGTCATTGCGAAGTCTCCTGGCCGGCGGGCCTGTCATGATGGGTCTGGTTGGCCCGCCGGGGTTGGGGGGAAGGCGATGCGCGATGCCGCCGCGTTCAACGCTGGGCGTGGGGCAGTTCGACACCGGTGATGGAGATCGCCGGGGCGGGGGTGCTGGCGGCTGGCGTGTTCAGGGCATCGGTGTTGTGGACGGCGGCGTTGTGAACCGCGGCGTTGTGGGCCACCGCGTTGTGGGCCACCGCGTTATGGGCCACCGCGTTGTGGGCCACCGCGTTATGGGCCACCGCGTTGTGGGCCACCGCGTTGTGGACCTCGGAGTTGTGCATCGCGGCGTTGTGGACCGCGGCGTTGTGCATCGCGGCATTGTGCATCGCGGCATTGTGCATCGCGGCATTGTGCATCGCGGCATTGTGCATCGCGGCATTGTGCATCGCGGCGGACTGGGCGGGAGCGGCGCTCAGGAGGAGGGCGGCGGCGAAACCGGTGATGGCGGCGAACTTGAACATGATCATTTCCTTTCGTGTCTGCCGGGTGCCACGATGGCCCCGGCGATGAAGGGAAATTGACCGGCCTGTGTTTCATGTTGATCGCGCGGTGCCGAGTGTTTTGTCGCGTTTGTCGCGCGGGGGTCCCGGGCGTGATGTCTTTTTGGGGGGGAATACCCACTCTTCTGGCCACGGCGATATTGTTGGACTGGAAGAGCAACTTCGGGGTTCATGGCGGACTCGAACACACTCGTCCCGAATGCCACGGGAGTATTGTCAAGGGGGCTTAGGCACGCTTGAAACCGGTATGCTCGATGGATCTCGCCCATCTCATGCATCGTTTTTTCTCGAAAGCGACGCACATCGGGGTGTTTTACGCAAAGGTACGTCATGCGACACGGTCACTCGCGACCGCTTAAACCCGGAGCCCTGAGCTTCTGGTCATGCGCTGTGTTCGGAAAACCTTATCGCGGGGTTCAATCGGAACACAGGTTTCCGAATACGGTTGACGAACACGCTTTTCAGCGCTTTTCCGGGGATGTTGATCTGAAATATGGCCGTTCCCAATTCCAGGGTTTTAGGAACACGGCGGTGTGTGCCGGTCAGGGCCCGCCGATAGACCGCCGGATAGCTACCTCAAAATCCCGCCCTCGAAACGCGGGGACAAATTGGGGGACGAGATTCGACAAAAACGGCGGGATTCAGTGCTATTTCCGCTATGGACATATCGCTTTACGTACATTTGCGTAAGACAACCCTCACCCGTGGACGCTGAATGACCGACCAACCCGAGGGAATCCGGCATCTCGGCACCGGCGGGCGACCCGTCACGGGTCTCGATAAAATCCGTCATCAAGAGTAAGATTGGGACGAGGGCGCCATGATGGCGAACCGTTCCTGGAAAGCGCGGCGTCATCTCCTGGCATGATCCGATGTGCTCTCGCGAAATGTCTCACCACCTGATTTGCCCAGCTCCTCAATCACGGCCGCCAGACGGCGCACACCCCGGATGATGTCGCGCTCAGTCAGACCCGCGTATCCCATGACCAAACCCACTACCGCCGGAGGATTGATCGAGGCCGAGGGTAGATAGAGAGGATGGACGGGATACAGACCAAGCCCGGCGACACGCCCCCGTTCAACCAGCTCTTGTTCCCGCTCCAGCGGAACACGATCCAGCCACACGACCACGTGCAAACCCGCGTCAGCCCCTACAAGAGTTATTTGATCGCCCAATTGCTCCGACAGCGCCGCCAGCAGCGCCGCCCGTCGTTGCCCGTTGCGACGCCGCGCGCGTCGAACGTGACGCTCATAGGCTCCGCTCTCGATGAAGGCGGCCAGCGCTTCCTGTTCCAGGGCAGGCGTGTGTCTGTCCAACAGACGCTTGGCCTTGCTGAAGGCCATGCCCAGCACCGGCGGCACGACGAGGTAACCGAGCCGCAGCGTGGGCGAGAGGGTTTTTGAAACCGTCCCGAGGTAGATGACCCGCTCGGCCCCATCCATCGCCTGAAGGGCGGGAATGGGGGCGATGTCGAAGCGATATTCGCTGTCGTAATCATCTTCAATGACATGGGCGTTCGCCAGTCGCGCCCATGTCAGAAGCTCCTGGCGTCGCGCGACCGACATGACGCCGCCCAGCGGAAATTGGTGGGAGGGGGTGACATACGCCAATCGCGCCGCGCACAGTCCCGTGGTTCGCATACCCTCCCGGTCCACGGTGCATGGCATGAGTGCCGCGCCCGCGGCGGCGAAAGTCTGGCGCGCCAGGGTGTAGCAGGGATTCTCAATGATTACCCGATCGCCGCGATCGAGTAGCAGCCGCGCGCAAAGGTCGAGGCCTTGTTGCGATCCATTCACGATAACAATCTGCTCTGGTTCGCATCGCAAGCCTCGCGCCCGCCAGAGATAACCTTGAAGGGCCTCCCGCAACGCACGCGAACCACACGGATCGCCGTAGCGGAACCGAGACGGACGGCGCGACAAGGCGGCATTGACCGCCTTCTTCCAACCGAGCGTCGGAAAGTCCGCCGATGACAGATCCCCGTAGCGAAAATCGGCGATATACAGGTTCGGATCGCACGGGGGCGGCACCGGGAATTCCAGCACTCGTTGCCCGTAGTCCGACAGCCGCACGGTTGGCGGCATGCGGGTGTCTTTGACGGATTTCAGGGCCTCTGGGCTGTCAATCAGCGTTGAATAGTTTCCAGGTCACAGCGCCCAAAAGTTTCCAGTTGGTCAGCCCGATTTCGTTTGTTTTTTGCGCTGCTTGAAGCGGAAGGAATCGTTCCCGGTTTCCAGGATGTCGCAGTGGTGGGTAATGCGGTCG
>CANJJS010000069.1 GCA_947474705.1 Acetobacteraceae bacterium
GATCTGCCGGATCAGTTCGGCGATGGCTTCCTCGATCTGCTCGAAGGTGCGGGCGTTCGCCTTACGCAGCACTGTTTTCAACTTCGAGAATGCCTGTTCGATCGGATTCAGGTCCGGGCTATAAGGCGGAAGATAAAACAGCTTTGCTCCCACCGCCCGGATCGCCATCCTGACACCGGAATTCTTGTGACTGCTCAGGTTATCCATGACCACGATATCGCCGGGCTTCAGCGTCGGTACCAGGAATTGAACGATCCAGGCCAGAAAGCTCTCCGCGTTGACCGGTCCGTCGAAGACGCAGGGCGCGACCATGCCGGCGCTCCGCAATCCGGCCACGAACGTCAGCGTTTTCCGGCGGCCGTGCGGCACTTTCGCGACCAGCCGCCTGCCGCGGAGGCAGCGTCCGCGCAACCGCGTCATATTGGTTTTCGCCCAGGCCTCGTCGATGAAAACAATTCGTCTGGCGGAAACCCGGTGCTGACGCTCTTTCCACTGCCTACGCCAGCGGGCGACGTCGGCGCGATCCTGTTCGCTGGCGCGCAGGCTTTTTTTTAAAGCTGAGGCCGGAATGGCCGAGAAAATGCCAGACACCGTAATAGCTGACATCGATTCCGCGTTGCTTCAACTCCGCCAGCAGCTCGCGTCCGGTGATATCGGGCTTTTCCGCGACCCGGCTCTCGATCCAGGCAGCTTCGCCGGCCAGGGCGAAGGGCTTCTTGCCGCCCATGGGCAACGCCGCCGGACTACCGGTTTCCGCCAGGCGTCTGGCCCACCGGATCGCAGAGGAATGGCTGACCCCGAAACGCGCCGCGGCCTGGGCACAGCTTGTGCCCGCTGCGACGGCCGCGACGACACGTTGGCGTAGGTCGAGCGAATATGGTGCTGCCATACGGGCTGGCCTCCAATCCAGCCCGTAGCTTGAATCGTACTTTCGCCCGCGCCGGAACCGTCAAATCGAGTCAACCTCAAGCAACCGTGCTCTAACCCGTCGCCGTGCCGCCACAGGTGGCATGGCGGCCAGATGGCGCGCTTTGTCGGGGCGTTCGGACTGAAGCGACGCGACATGCGAGCCGCGACGCTACGGGAACCAACGGAAAGGGCCGGATCGGGACACGGGATGCTTCAGGCATCCATGCCACGAATCCGGCCCAATCCGAAAGTGTGCGGTACAAACCCGGCGCGTTTACTCAGCCGGGTTGCGGCGCGGGCGCGGCCCCGCCGGCGGATGGCGGCACGACCGGACGTCCGGCCGACGGCACCGATGCCCGGCGGTTCTCTGGCGCCGGTTCGTCGACCACCGTCCGGACCACTTTCTCGCCACGCATGAGTGTCCGCAACTCGTCGCCACTCAGCGTTTCGTGTTCCAGCAGGCCCGTCGCGATCCGGTGGAGTTCTTCCACGTTTTCCGTCAGAATGCGCCGCGCCTTTTCGTAGGCCGAGCCGATCACGGTCTGGATTTCGGCGTCAATCTGCCGCGCGGTTTCCTCGGAAACGTTCTTGTTCTGCGTCACCGAGTGGCCAAGGAACACTTCCTGGCTGTTGTCGCCGTAAGCGATCATGCCGAGTTTGTCGGACATGCCCCATTCGGTGATCATCCGCCGTGCCTGATCGGTCGCCATTTTGATGTCGCCGGCCGCGCCATTGGACACCTTGTCCGGTCCAAAGATGATTTCCTCGGCGGCGCGGCCGCCCATGGCCATGCACAATTCGGACGTCAGTTTGGACTTCGACTTCGAATAACGGTCGCCTTCGGGAAGGCTCATGACCAGGCCCAGGGCACGCCCGCGGGGGATGATTGTCGCCTTGTGGACCGGGTCGCATTCCGGCTCGTGCATCGCGCACAAAGCGTGACCGGCTTCGTGGTAGGCGGTCATGCGCTTCTCGGCTTCGGACATCACCAGCGACCGGCGTTCGGTGCCCATCATGACCTTGTCCTTGGCGGCCTCGAACTCGGCCATCGCGACGACCCGCTTGCCAAGGCGTGCGGCCAGCAGCGCCGCCTCGTTCACCAGGTTGGCGAGGTCGGCGCCGGAGAAGCCGGGCGTGCCGCGGGCGATCGTCTTCGGATCGACGTCGGAGGCGAGCGGCACTTTGCGCATGTGGACTCGGATGATCTTTTCGCGGCCCACGACATCGGGGTTCGGCACCACGACCTGGCGGTCGAAGCGGCCGGGCCGCAGCAGCGCGGGGTCGAGCACGTCGGGCCGGTTCGTGGCGGCGATCAGGATCACGCCTTCGTTCGATTCGAACCCGTCCATTTCCACAAGCAACTGGTTGAGGGTTTGCTCGCGCTCGTCGTTGCCGCCGCCCAGTCCGGCGCCGCGATGGCGGCCGACGGCGTCGATTTCGTCGATGAAGATGATGCAGGGGGCGTTCTTTTTGCCTTGTTCGAACATGTCGCGGACACGGGACGCGCCGACACCGACGAACATCTCCACGAAGTCGGAGCCGGAGATGGTGAAGAACGGAACATTTGCCTCGCCGGCGATGGCGCGTGCCAGCAGGGTTTTACCGGTGCCGGGCGGGCCGACCAGCAGCACGCCCTTGGGGATCTTGCCGCCAAGGCGTTGGAATTTCTGCGGGTCTTTCAGGAACTCGACGATTTCCTGCAGTTCGCCTTTGGCTTCGTCGATGCCGGCGACGTCGTCGAAGGTCACGCGGCCCTGTTTCTCAGTCAGCATGCGGGCCTTGGACTTGCCGAAGCCCATGGCGCGTCCGCCGCCCGATTGCATCTGGCGCATGAAGAAGACCCAGACGCCGATCAGGAGCAGCATCGGGAACCAGCTCAGCAGAAGATGCAGCAGCGGGTTGACGTCGTTGTCCTCGGGCTTGGCGATGACGCGCACGCCTTTATCGGTCAGACGCCCCACCAGGCCGTGGTCTTCCGGGGTATAGGTCTGGAAGGTCCGCCCGTCGGTCAACTGACCGGACACGGTGCGGCCCTGGATGACCACGTCGCGAACGCGCGCGTTGTTCACCTCGGAAATGAAGTCGGAGTAAGCCATCTGGGTGGCGCTGGTATGCGTTGCCCCCGGCTGGAACAGGTTGAACAGCACCACCAGCAGCAGGGCGATGATCACCCAAAGCGCCAGATTGCGGCCAAAATTACTCATGTGCGAGGTCACTCGAGGTCATGGTGAAACAGCGTCGCACACGGCGGGAGCCCTGAGCAACCGGATTTATATAGGCATGCCCGGCGGGCGTTCGCACCCCCTGGTCCGCGAAATGCGCCATAAAGATGGTTACGATCCGCTTACCCAACCGCGAATGGGGCGCCGGCCGCGGGATGGCGCGGGTCGAAGACGAGTCGCCAGGCCGGATCGCCAAACCCGAGATGCGGCACGGCGGTCAGATCCGGCCCGATCCAGATCGCGGGCAATGTGCGCAGCACCGCCGCCGGCGGACCGCGCCGGTCGTTAAACCGCGCGGCCGCGTCCCCCAGGGCCCCGAGCATCGCCTGCCCCGCGCCCGCGCCGCCGGGATGCCCCACGAGCCGGAATCGTCCATCCCAGCTCGCATTGTTCAACCCTCCCCCCACCCTGGGCGCCATCGACCTGGGCTCGCGCGCCAACAGCCATCCCGGCCCCAGGCGGCCCGCCGCCAAAATACGCACGCCGCCCAGCGTGGCCGGCGCGAGCGCGCGCGCAAGCGCGGCAACACGCTCGATCGGTGGCGCGTACGCCGCGCCGCCAATGGTCCGAAGCAACGCCGCCAACGCCTCCGGATCGATCGGTCCTGGCGAGAGCACGGCGTAACCCTCTGGCCGGATCGAGGCCCGCGCCGCCAAACAGGCGGCAATGGCGCCGTCGCGGCGCGCGCGCGCTTCGCCGGCCACCCGGACCGCCGCCGCCACCGCGCTTGTGCCGTCCGCGTTGCCGTCCGAATCGGCCAGGCCCATGCGGATCCGGGCGCGCTGGGCCGCGGGATCGCGATTCGATGGGTCCTCGATCCACCCCACGCCTTGTGCCGTCAGGAATGTCCGTAGATCGCCCGGCGGAACACGCGACAACGGACGCAACAGGCGCGCGAACCGGGTTTCCGCCACGCCCGGCATCGCCGCGAGCCCCCTCCCCCCGCTGCCCGCGAGCACCCGCATCGCGGCGGTTTCCACCTGGTCGCTCCGGTGATGACCCAACAGCAAATGGGGCACCCCTTCCTCCACGCAAGCCGTCAGCAACACGCCATAGCGCGCCGCGCGCGCGCGCGCCGCCAGAGCCGGACCGCGCGTCAGACCCGCGACCGTCAATTTCCGGCCAGGTATGCCGCGCGCGCCCAGCAACGCGAGAATGGCATTCGCCTCGCTTGCGGATTCGCGACGCAGACCGTGATCGACCGCCAGGGCCAGCAATGTTCCGCCCCGCGCCGCCGTCCACGCCTTCGCCAACAGCGCGAGCGCGGTGCTGTCGGCGCCACCCGACACCGCCACGGCCAGGCGTGGCGCGGGCTCGAACGGGGCCAGCCGTTCCATGGCGGCGGCGAAGGAGGAAGACAGGCTATCGGTCATGGCGCTGGGAGACTGCGTGCGGCGATCGGCCCGCCTTGGCAAGATCCGGCTGAAAGTCTGATATAAGGTTCAGGCCCGTCGGACACGCGCCGCGGTTTCGCCGGGGGACGGCCTGACCCGCGCGCGGCACACGCGAGCCCATGGATGGTAGCGCGTTTCACGCATGGCTGCTATGGTCCACGGCGGCTCCGCGATGGGACCGAACAACGAAACTGGGAGATAACCCTATGAAACGCTCCGGTCCTTTGGCCATTCTCGGCATGGGCATGCTGCTTGGCCTCACCGCCTGTGTGGTGGAACAACCGCGCTCCGTCGTCGTCGCGCCCGCGCCGGCCTATGCGCCCGCCCGCGCCTATGCTCCGGCCGTCGTCGCGCCGCGCCGTATGCCGGTGGTCGTCGCCCCATATTACGCCCGCGGCTACCGCTCCTGCCCGGCCGGCTACTACCTTGGTCCGCGCGGCGAACGCTGCCACCTGCGCTGAGCCTGTTCCGCGAAGCCCGGAGAGTTCCTCCGGGCCCCTCCGGGCACTCTCACCCGGCCGCGCCGCCAAACGCGTTGAACGCGATGATGGTATAGGTCTCTTTGACCCCCGGCAGCGACTGGACGGACTCGGTCACGAACAGTCCGATGTCCTGGTCTGGCTCCAGATAGAATTTCCCCAACAGATCGTACTGGCCCGACGTCGAAAACAGCTCCGACATCTGTGGAATCGTGTCCGCGGCCTGACGGGCGACCTTGTAGGCCTGTCCCATCTCGCACCTGATTTGCACGAAAATCGCTTTCACCGGTGTGAGCCTCCTGTTGCCGGGCGCCGCGCCGCCGCCAAGGCATTCAATCGTGGATGGCGAGCGACCACGGGGTTTCCGGATGGTCCAGCGGTTCGCACCGCATCGGCACGCAATTGCGCGTGCGCCCCGTCATTTCCAGCTTCATCGCGGAGCGCAGCGCGCGGAACACCGCGCCATGCGCGACCACCAGCACCATGGGCCGATACGCGACCGCCCGGTTCAGCGCGCCGACGACGCGATGGCGCAGGGCGGCGAAACTCTCGCCCCCTTCCGGCGTGGCATGTCCCTCGATCCAGCCAGGAAACCAATCCGCGATTTCCTTGCCTTCCTGCACGCCCCAACTGACCTCGCGCAGATCGTGTTCGATCGCGATATCGAGCCCCAGTGTCTCCGCGACGATCTCCGCCGTGACGCGGGCTCGCGACAAGGGCGAGGCGACGATCGACGAGATCCCCTGTCCGCGCAGCCGCTCCGCCGCCTCCCGCGCCTGTTGGAGTCCGAGTTCGTTCAGGGGAATATCGACATTCCCCTGCGACAGGCCACGGCGATTCCAATCGGTCTCGCCGTGACGCAGATACCAGAACGGGACCCGCGCGATCGCCGGAATATCCCTCATGGCGTCAGGCGAGACCTTCGGCCGCGAGCGTCCGTTGCACGGAGGGACGCGCCAGCATCCGCTCCAGATGCGCCGCGCAGTTGGCGGGCAGCGCGAGGCCGATGCGTTTGGCCCAGAACTCCACATAGAAGATCGCGGAATCGGCGATGGAGAATTTGCCCGCCGCGTAATCCTTGCCCGCCAGGATCTCGTTCAGCGCGGCGAAGCCCTTGGTGGCGATCTCGGTGCCGCGCGCTTTCACCGCGTCCTCGTCCGCCGCGTTGGGGGCGAAATTGCCGGGACGGAAGATGCGGGTGAAGCCCTGCATGTGGATGGTGGCGACGCAGTAATCCATGACTTCCAGCGCCTTGGCCTGGAGGTCGATGTCGTCGGGCAGCAGGTTCGAAAACGGATTGGTCCGGGCCAGCCAATAGGCGATCGCCGGATATTCGGTGCGCAGCGTGCCGGCATCGTCGACCAGCGCGGGGACTTTCGACTTCGGGTTGACCGCCATGTATTCGGGTTTGTACTGGGCGCCCGCGCGCAGATCGACCGCTTCGGCTTCGTAGGATTTACCGATTTCCTCCATCAGCACATGGATGCCGATCGAGCAAACACCAGGAGCGTAATAAAGTTTCATGTGCCTGTTTCCCTTCACATATTGCCGTATTTGCGCCAATGCCCGACCTCGGGACGGGCGAGGCCGAGATTTTCCCGCAGCGTCGGCCCGGCGTAGTCCAGATGGTGCAGCCCGCGCCGTTGCAGCTCCGGCACGACCAGGCGGCTGAAATCGTCGTAGGCGCCGGGCACGTGGGAGGCCGCGACGACAAACCCGTCGCAGGCGCGATTGACGAACCATTCCTCCATCCCGTCGGCCACATCCTTCGGGCTGCCGATGAAACGCGGGTGATCGTGGAAGGTGCCGCGCCGCGTGATGTCGATGAAATCGCGCGGCGTCGGCAGGCGATTGCCCAGTTCGCGTTTGATGCGGTCGCGCGAGCCCTGCACGCCGGTCCAGGAATCCAGTTCCTCCTGCGTGAAAGGCTTGTCGATCGGTTGTTTTGAAAAGTCGAAATTCAATACCTCAGACAGAAGCGAAAGACTGTCGATTTCCTTGGGCAGGGAGTCGATCAGGGCGACCTTGTCCTCGGCCTCCGCGCGGGTTTCCGCGACGACGGGGTAAACGCCCGCGCAGACCTTCACCAGTTCGGGATCGCGGCCGATCGCTTCCACTTTGGCCTTGAACTGGGCGTAATCGATCTTCGCCCGCTCGAAGCCATGATACGCGACGAAGACGCATTCGGCCCAACGGGCGGCGAAGGTGGTGCCGCGTCCCGATTGCCCGGCCTGGATGACGACGGGATGGCCCTGGTCTGACCGCGGCACGGTGAAGGGCCCGCGGGACTGGAAAAACTCGCCTTTATAGTCGAGGCGGTGGACTTTTTCCGGATGCGCGAACAGGCCGGTTTCGCGGTCGGCGACGATGGCGCCGTCCTCCCACGCGTCCCAGTGGCCCATGACGACTTCCATGAACTCGTCCGCGCGGTCGTAACGTTTGTCGTGTTCCTGATGCGAATTATGGCCCATGTTGCGGGCTTCGCCGTCGTTCATGGATGTCACGACATTCCAGGCCGCGCGCCCGCCGGTCATCAGGTCGAGCGTCGCGAACACGCGGGCCACATGGAAGGGCTCGAAATAGGTGGTGGAGAAGGTGGAGCCCAGGCCGAGCCGCTCGGTGGCCATGCCCATGACGGTGAGGATGGTGATCGGATCCATCTTCACGCAGCGGATGCCATTCGCGACGGTGTGGGCATGGTCGCCCGCGAACAAATCCGGCATCGCGAGCCGGTCGTCGAAGAACCCGAGATGGAATTTCCCGGCTTCGAGCGCCCGTCCAATACGCCGGTAATACTCCGCGCTCGTAAAGTCCTGAGCGGCGTCGGGGTGACGCCAGGACCCGACGAAATTCGTGCAGTTCTGCGCCTGCAGGAACCCCACCAGAGTCATTTGCCGTGCCATGTTTCCGTCCCTCTTCACGTCCGGGCGGAGCTTACAGGCTGGGGGGGCGTTCGGGAAGGTTGCGGCGGGCGCGCCCTTATCGCGCCGCCTCTTCCAGCGTCAGATGAGCGATGAAGCCCGACCGTGTCTCCCCCGCCGCCCGCGCCCGCGCGTCGAGCCGCCGGAGCACGCGCCGCGGAAGCGTGATGTTCACACGCTCGACCGTGTCGTCCATGACGGCGGGATCGACCGCGACGACCCCGAACAACCATCCCTGAAAATCGGGATTATGGCGGATCGACTCCAGGCCTGACGGAGGAGGAATGGCCTGGCCCGTGTCGAGCGCGGCATCGATCCAGGCGGCGGCGGCTTCCTCCGCCGCGGCGACGGCCTCGTCCAGCGTATCGCCGGCGGAGAAGCAGCCGGGCAGATCGGGCACGACGACACCGAACGCGGTGGCGCCGGTGCCGGGTTCGATGGCGATGGGGTAACGCATGCGAAATTCCCTACAGACCGGCCTGCTTCCGGATCGCCGCCACCAGGCCGGTTCCCAGATCCTTCTTCGGATGCGGCACCACCACAATCCCGGGCCGGCCGGGATGCCGGAAGGCATGGTGAGAGCCCCTCACCCGATCCAGCACCCAACCGGCGGCTTTCAGTTCCCCGACAAGCGCCGAACTGTTCATGTGCGCATTATACACACGACAGGACTGACGTCAACGGTTTGACGTCGTATCGGGGCCTTAACGCCCCTTCCAAACCGGCTTCCGCTTCTCCACGTAGGCCCGCACGCCCTCCACCCGATCCTCGCTGGTGTAAGGGCTGATCCCCTCGTTCAACCGCAGCGCCAGCGACAGCGGAACCCCGTTCGCGCGCACCGCGGTTTCCTTCATCCGGCGGATGGTGACGGGGGCGTTCTCGCAGATCGCCTCCGCCATTTTCAGAGCCTCGGCGAGACATTGACCTTTGGGGACAACGCGATTGACCAGACCCCAGCCGCGCGCGTCCTTCATGTCGATATATTCGCCGAGATACAGCATTTCGAACGCGATCCCCGGCGGCACCATCCGCGGCAGCATGACGTTGGCGAAATGCGCGCCCTTGCCGCGTTTGGCTTCCGGCAGGCCCATGCGGACATGCTCGTCGGCGACACGCATGTCGCAGGCCAGCGCCAGTTCGCACCCGCCCGCGACGGCGGGGCCGTTCAGCGCGGCGATGGTGGGTTTCACGCACTCGGCCACGACCTCGAAGATGTAGCGTTGCACGCGCGACAGCAGCGGCTGGAACGCCGAGCCCGCCGCGTCTTCCTGGGCCCGCGCCTTCAGGTCGGCCCCGGCGCAGAAGGCGCGGTCGCCCACAGCGGTCAGCACCACGACCCGGACCTCCGGATCGGCGCTGGCATCGACGAAGGCGTCGATCAGTTCGTCCGTCAACGCGGAGTCCATCGCGTTCATCCGGTCCGGACGGTTGATGGTCAAAATGCGAATATGGCCGCGGGTTTCGCGCAGCAGAATCGCGTCGGTCATGGGCGTTCTCCTTCAAACATTGACCAACCATAAGCGCCGCGCCAGACAGAGCCAAACCCCGGCCGGAGTCCGACCCATGAATTCCACTCAGGACGCGCTGCACGCGCTGTTTCACCCGCGCGCGGTGGCCGTGATCGGTGCCTCCGACGACACCACGAAGCACGGCTATATCGTGCTGACCAACATTCGAAACACCGGCTTCACGGGCGGGATTTATGGAATCAGCCGCCGGTTGAAGGATGTGGAGGGCATTCCTTGCGTCCCCACCATCGGAGATTGCCCGGAACAGGTGGATGTCGCCTTCCTCGCCATTCCCGCCGAGGCCGCGGTCCAGGCCGTTCGCGACTGCGCCCGCGCGGGCCTGAAAGCGGTCATCGTGGGCTCCGCGGGCTATGCCGAAAGCCTCGACGCGGGCGGCGCCGAACGTCAGCGCGAGTTGCAACGCATCGCCGAGGAAGAAGGCATCCGCATCGTCGGCCCCAACTGCAACGGCATCTATAACGCCCATCACCCGATTTCGATCGGGTTCAATACCTCGCACGCGAAGAAGCAGACACCGGGTGGCGTTTCCATTTTTTCCCACAGCGGCGCGCTGTTCGATGCGATGGCGGGACGCCTGGCCTCGGCGGGTGGGGGCTTGTCGTTGTTCGCCTCCGCCGGGAACGAGGCCGACATGTCGGTGCTCGATTACATGGAATACGCGATCGACCACGAACCGACGAAGGTGATTTCCTTACTCATCGACAGCCTCGAAGACGGCCCGCGCTTCCGGGCGCTGGCGTTGAAGGCGTACCAGGCGGGCAAGCCGGTCGTCGCCCTGAAAATCGGTGGCTCCGAAGCCGGGGCGGCCGCGGCGGTCGCGCATTCATCGCGCCTCGCGGGCAACGCCGCCGCCTATCGCGCGCTGCTGGACGCGAGCGGAGTCGCGGTCGTGTCCACGCTGGAAGGTTTCATGACCGCCAGCGCGCTGCTTTCGAAGTATGGCCGCCGTCCGGGAAAACTCGGGGCGCTGTCCACTTCCGGCGCCGGTGCGTCGCTGATCGCGGATCGCTGCGACGCGCTAGGCGTGCCGCTGGCACCGCTGACGCCGGACACCGTGGCCGCGCTCGACGCCCACAAGATGTTTTCGCGGATTGGCAATCCGCTCGATCTCGGCATTTTCGGCGGTATGCGCCGGTCCGCCGACGTGCCGTTCCTGCTGATGAACGATCCCGAGGTTTCGGTCGTGCTCGGCCTGATGCACTCGATGAACCCCTGGCAGGGCGATCCCTACCGGGCCGCCCTCTCGGACGCGATGCGCAAGAGCCAGCGGCCCATGCTGATGGTCTCCCCCGGCGGCCTGCCACCGGCGGAACAGGCGACGTACGAATCCTTCGGCGTCGATGTGTTCACGGAGATGGACGTCGTGCTGGAGGGCATCGGGGCGATGATGGCGCCGCCGCCCTCCCCTCTCCCCGACATCGCCGTCCCGCCCGCCGCGCCCCTGCCCGCGCGGCAACTGACTGAGCCGGAAAGCCTGTCGCTGTTGAATGGTTACGGCGTGCCCACGGTCGCCACTGTCGTCTGCCAGAGCGCCGCCGAAGCCCAAACGGCCGCGGATAAAATGGGTTATCCGGTGGTGCTGAAAGGCGTCGCGGAGGGCGTCGCGCACAAGAGCGATCTCGGCCTGGTCCATGTCGGTCTACGCGACGCGGCGGCCGTGACCCAGGCGTATGGCGCCGCGGGATGCGGGACGGTTGTCGTGCAGGCGATGATCTCCGGCGAGTTGGAAGCCATCGCCGGGATCACCCGCGCCGAGGGCGTTGGCCTGGTCCTGCTGGCCGGTCTCGGCGGCATCCACGCCGAGGCCTTGAAAGATGTCGCGATGTGGCCCCTTCCCGTCGCCCGCGAAACCGTCGAAGCCGGGCTTCGCGCCGGCGCCCTGGGCCGCGTGCTGCACGGCCACCGCTGGAAACACCCGGGCACCGCCGCGGCCTTCGTCGATGTGCTGATGGGGCTCCAGACCGCCGCTTTGTCTTTGGGCGACCGCTTGCAGGCGATCGACGTCAACCCGGTCATCCTTAGCGCGAACGGCGCGATCGCCGTCGATGCGCTGGTCGTGCCCGCGCCGTGAGCGAGCGCTTTTCCGTCACCTACCGCGTCCGCGCCGACGCCGGGTCCATCGCGGCGCGGGCACAAGGGATCGCGGTCGAACAAAGCGTGGAAATGCCGCTGGCCGCGGTGGACGAGCCCGCCGTTCTGACGGATATCGTCGGCCGCGTCGAAGACATTTCCGACGTTGGCAACGGCGTCTTCTCCGTCCGCATCGATCTGGCGCTGGACACGGTGGGCGACGACCCTGGCCAGTTCCTTAATATGCTGTTCGGCAATACTTCCTTGCATGAGGACGTGGTTTTGCGGGATTGCGAAATCCCGCCACGCTTCGCCCCCTCCGGTCCCGCCACGCCCGCGCTGCGGGAACGTCTGGGCGTTTCTTCGCGCGCCTTCGCCGGTTCCGCGTTAAAACCCCAAGGTCTCCCGCCAGAGCGGCTCGCCGGTCTCGCGGAACGTTTCGCACTTGGAGGTCTTGATTTTATCAAGGACGATCACGGCCTGGCGGATCAGGGCTTCAGTCCTTTTTCGGTCCGCGTGCCGCTGATCGCGGACGCCGTGGCGCGGGCGGCGAAGGCCACGGTGCACCCGACCCGTTACATCCCCAGCCTGACCGGCGACCTCGACCAAATGCGAGCCCAGGCGCGGCTGGCGCGGGATCTGGGGGTGGATTGCATGATGGTCGCGCCAATGATTTCCGGATTTTCCGCGACCCGCGCCTTGACCCGGGAATTTCCAAATATCGTGTTTTTCGCTCATCCCGCCATGGGCGGCGCGGCCCGCATCGCGCCGGAACTTCTTATTGGAAAACTGTTCCCGTCGCTGGGATGCGGCGCCGTGATCTACCCGGTCTATGGCGGCCGCTTCGGCTACAGCCCCGAAACATGCCGGGAGATCCGCGACAACGCGAAACCCGCTTTGGCCGTCCCGGCCGGCGGAATCACGCTGAACCGCGTTCCGGAATTGCTCGACTTTCACGGCCCCGACACCATGTTGCTGATTGGCGGCAATCTGCTGTTGGCCCGCGACCGGATCGCCGAGGAATCAGCCGCATTCGTCAACGCCGTCGCCTCGCATCGGAGCGCAAGCCATGGACACTGAAACCCCACCCAATTTCCGGCCTGGCACGGACGCGTTCCGCTGGGATGGCGTCGCGTATCAACCCTATAAGCAGGACGGCGAGGCGCCGTTCAAGGACATCTCCCGCCAGACCTTGTTTCACGACGACGCGCTGGCCTGCGAACTCCGCTATTTCGAAATGGACGACAAAGGCTACTCGACTCTGGAGCGGCACGAGCACGCGCACGCCGTGATGATCCTGCGCGGGTCCGGCCAGTGCATGGTCGGAGAAGAGGTCCGCGACGTCAGACAATTCGACCTCGTCACCATTCCCGCCTGGACCTGGCACCAGTTCCGCGCCACCGCCGGAGAAGCATTCGGCTTTCTGTGCATGGTCAACATGACCCGCGACCGGCCAGTACTACCATCCGAGGACGACCTGGGCCGCATGCGCGCCAATCCCGCCGTCGCCGCTTTTCTGGGTTCCTGACCGCCGGTTACGCCGTGCCGCGAAACATGGAACACTCCCCGTCCGGAGAATGAAGCGGGGAGGCTGACATGCGTCGATGGATCGCGATGGCACTGGCGATCGTCCTGGCGGGTTTTGTCCCGGCGCGCGCGGCGGAGACGCCCAAACGCGGCGGGATTCTGACGTTCATGATCCCCGCCGATTCGCCGCCCAGTTTCGATGGGCATCGGGAGTCGACGTTCGCTACGATCCACGCGATGGCCCCGTTTTACAGCGTTCTTATTCGTGCCAACCCGGACAATCCCGCCGCGACGACGGAATTCGCCTGCGATGTCTGTGTCGCGCTTCCGGCGCCAACGGACGGCGGAAAGGTCTACACTTTCACCATTCGCGACGATGTCCGCTTCACCGACGGCGCGCCGCTGACCGCGCGCGATGTCGCGGCGAGCTGGAACAAAATCGTCAATCCCGGGGAGGGCGTCGCCAGCGTCCGCCGCGGCTATTATTCCATGGTCGACAAGATCGAGGCCCCCGACGCGAAAACCGTCGTGTTCCGGCTGAAATTCGCGACGGCGGCGTTCATCCCCGCGCTCGCCGATCCCTATGCCTTCATTTACAAGAAGGAGATTCTCGACCGGGATCCGCACTGGTACGAAAAGAACATTCTCGGGTCCGGTCCGTTCCGCTTCGAAAAATACGAGGCCGGGCAATCCATTTCCGGTGTCCGCAACCCCGATTACCACCATAAGGGCCTGCCCTGGCTGGACGGGTTCGTGGGCTTGTTCGCCGACAAACAATCGGTCCGCGTCGCCGCCATCCGCGGGGATCGCGCGGCGATCGAATTTCGCGGCTTTCCCCCGGCCACCCGCGACGAGCTGGTGGCGGCCTTGGGCGACAAACTGACCGTGCAAGAAAGCGACTGGAACTGCGGCGCCTTGATCACGCCCAACCACAAACGAAAGCCCTTCGACGATGCCCGCGTCCGCCGCGCCCTGACATTGGCCATCGACCGCTGGGGCGGGGCGCCGACGCTGGCGAAAATCACCATCGCGAAAACCGTGGGGGGCGTCGCCTTCCCCGGATCGCCGCTGGCCGCGACTCGCGCGGAACTCGAGCAAATCGCCGGTTATTGGCCGGACATCGAAAAATCCCGCGCCGAGGCACGGCGGCTGTTGCGCGAGGCCGGCGCGGAAGGTCTGACCTTCGAACTGCTCAACCGCAATGTCGACCAGCCCTATAAATTCAACGCGACATGGGCGATCGACGAATGGAGCAAGATCGGGGTCAAGGCCACGCAGCGCGTCATGTCCACCGGCCCCTATACCGAAGCCATGCGCCGGGGCGAGTTCGCCGTCGCGCTCGACGGCGATTGTCAGAATATCGTCAACCCGCTGGCGGATGGCACGAAATATCTTCCGGGTTCGGTTTCCGACAGCAATTACGGCAATTACGAGGATCCCGAGGAAGTCGAGATTTACAACCAGATGCTGCGCGAAACCGATTTTTCGCGGCAACGCGCGTTGATGCGCCAGTTCGAGAAACGCGTGCTGGACACGGAAGCGCACGAGATGTTCCTGCTGTGGCGCTACCGCATCGTGCCCTACCGGAGCTATGTGAAAGGCTTCAAAATCAGTCCCAGCCACTATGTGAATCAGGACCTGTCCAGCATATGGCTGGATAAATGAAAACATAAAGCGGAGCCAACGTCATGATGATCGCCGACGCGCAAATCCACATCTGGGCCAAGGGCACGCCCTCCGCCCATCACCGCCAGGCCCCCTATTCCGCCGCGCAGGCGATCGCGGACATGGACGCGGCGGGCATCGACCGCGCCTCCATCCATCCCGTGATGTGGGACCCGGATTCGAACGAACTCGCGGTGGAGGCGGTCAAGGCCTATCCGGGCCGCTTCGCCATCATGGGCTGGTTCTATCTCGACCGTCCCGAGAGCAAAGACCTCATCGATACCTGGACGCAACGTCCGGGGATGAAGGGCCTGCGCTTCTATTTCACCGAACCGCACATGCAGTCCTGGCCCTCCGACGGCACCATGGACTGGCTCTGGCCCGCGGCCGAACGTCTGGGCATCCCCGTCTCCCTCGCCGCCGCCAATTTTTTGCCCGTGGTCGGAGAGATCGCCGAACGCCATCCGGGCCTGACATTGATCGTCGATCACATGGGAGTCCCCCGCGCCTCGACGGGACCATCCGCCTACCGCAACCTGCCGCAACTCCTGGCTTTGGCCAAACACCCGAATGTCGCGGTCAAAGCCACGGGACAGGCGGGTTACGCGGAAGACGCGTATCCCTTCCCCAGCATCCACGAACCGCTTCGAAAAGTGTTCGACGCGTTCGGGCCGAAACGGATGTTCTGGGGCACCGACATCACCCGCATGCACTGCACCTGGCGGCAATGCGTGACCTTGTTCACGGAGGAACTGCCCTGGTTGAAAGGCGAGGACCTCGATCTGGTCATGGGCCGCGCCTACTGCGATTGGATCGGCTGGAAATAAACCCCATTGCGTGGCAGGCGGCCAGCGCCATCAGCGCGACCGCCAGCCACCGATGCGAAATTTTCGCGATTTCGAACAGCCCGCTGTCCGGCCCGATCGCGTGCGGCACGGACCAGACCATCAGAAACAAGGTTGGCACCGGAACCGGCGACGTCGCGGCCGTCAGGTAACCGAGCGCCGGGACCGCCAGCAACATCCCATACAGCACCAAGGGACTCCCTCGCGGTGCCCGTCCCGCGCGCCATGCCAACACAAGCCGGACCGCCGTCAAACCCGCGACAATCAGACCGAAATTTTTGTGAACCTGATACAGCGCGAATTTCGCGAGAAGCTGAGTGAACGGCAGATTGGTCATGATCCAGGCAATGGCGAATCCCACGGCGACGCAACCGGCGCTCCACCAGTGCAAATGCCGCCGTAACGTCATTTCCGTTCGGCGGGCAGATCGATCCGCGCCGCGATCGACAGCCGGACCGTGTCGGAAATCGCCAGGGGCTGCGCCACCATGCCGTAAGCCGCGCGCGACAATTCCCCGTTCACCGAGAAGTGCGCGACTTCCGTGCCTTTCGCCGGATCCGGCGCGGCGCGGATCAGCTTCGCCTCCAGGACCAGCGGACGCTGAATGCCGCGAATTTCCAGCGTGCCGTCGATGCGGAACCGGCTCGGGTCGAGGCCGGAAATCTTGCCGCTGACGAACCGCACAAATGGAAACTTTTCGACATCGAAAAACTCCGGACTTCGCAACAACGCCGCCCCGTCGGGCCAGGGGATCGAGACCGCGGCGACATCGGCTGTCACGTCGATCGTCGTGGCCTCCGGACGCGCGCGGTCGATCGCGAGACGGCCGGAAAACCGGGGGAACGTGCCCTTGGACGAAAATGTCCCGAAATGCTCGACCGAAAAAACGATGGACCCGTGCGTTTGATCCAACAGGAACAGGTCGGTCGCGCGCGCGTCCGGCGCCATCAGGCTGACGGGCAGCGCCGCGACGAAGCGCCGTCTGGTCAGCCGGATCGAAGCGCGCGATTTGGAAAAACCCGCCTCGATCCGTTCGTCTGTCACGTGCGCGCTTTTCGGCGGCGCTTTTCGACGAAGGCGCCCATCAGCCGTTTGGTTTCCTCCGTCCCGTGCGCCGCGGCGACGGCGCGGATGCCCTGCTGCACCGCGTCGGCGATCGACATACGTTCCCAATCGCGCATCAGTTCCTTTTGCGCGCGGATCGCGTTCGGACCGGCCGAGAGAATGGCGGCGACCCAGTCCTCCACCGCCGCGTCCAGATCGGCGGCGGGCACCATGCGCTCGATCAGATGGCATTCCATCGCCTCGCGCGCGTCGATATGCCGCCCGGTGTAGACCAGCTCGCGGGTTTTGCCCCAGCCGATCAGTTGCGGCAGCAAACAGGCTTCCATGCCGGAAGGCAGCCCGAACAACACTTCCGGCATACCGAAACGGGCTGTATCGGCCGCCGCGCGCATGTCGCAGGAGGCGGCGATTTCCAGCCCCGCGCCGAAACAATAGCCGTTGACCCGCGCGATCACCGGCACCGGACAACGCCGGATCGCCTCGCACACGCGATGGGTCAGACCCGGCCCCTCGGCGGCGTGTCCGTGATCAAAAGTCGACATTTCCGCGACATCGGCGCCAGAGATGAAGGACCGCTCGCCCGCACCCGTCAACACGGCGACACGCAGCCCATCGGCCCCGGCGATCTTTTCGAACGCCTCCGCCAGTTCCCGCTTGCCGGGATTGCCCAGAGCATTACGGTTGGCGGCATTGTCGACAACGATGCGCGCGACCCCGCGCGCATCGATATCCGAGACAATCAGGCTCATTTCCGGTTGCGCAGGACGGCCGCCTTGATCAGCGGCATGCGGTCGTTACCGAAATACATGTCCGTCTTACCGACGAAAATCGTCGGCGAGCCGAAGCCGCCGCGATCGATCAGTTCCTGCGTGTTATTCCGCAGCCGATCCTTGTTGGCCTGATCGTTGATTCCCGCCACGAACGCCGCCGGATCGACGCCCGCCTTGGCACAGATTCCCGCGAGCACGTCGTCCTTCGAAATATCGAGATCGTCGCCCCAATAGGCGTCGAAGCCCGCCATCATGAAGGCTTCCAGCTTGTCGGTGCCTTCCAGCCAGCAGCAACCGCGCATGATCTTGACGCTGTTCACCGGGAAAACCGTCGGACGGTAGTGCATCCGCAAGCCAAGATAGGCGGCCCAATCCGTCTGATCTTTCTTGGAATAGGCGGCTTTCGGCACCACCGGCTTCTCGCGCGAATTATGCACGCTGGGGTTCACCGCGTTGAACACGCCGCCCACGAGATGCGGGCGGAAATCGATGGTGACGCCGATTTCCTTGCGCAGTTCCAGCAGGCTATGGACCGCGAAATAGGTCCAGGGGCTGGAGCAATCGAAAAAACATTCCACTTCGGCCATGGCCGGACTCCTTGTCGTTGTTCGAATTTCCGCCCCGGCTCCGCGCCGGCCAAGGCCTGAGCGCGGGTCTTATCTCGGGACAAGCGACGCCGCCAGCCGCCCATCGCCGTCCCCGCGCCCAGGGACGACGATCGCGAGAAGAGGTCAGGCCTCGACGACGGGCCGTGCGCGCTGATTATACAGCATCTTCGCGCGCCGGTCCTTTTCCTCCTGCGACAGCTTGGACGGATCGTTCTGCATGTCGGCGCCGACCGCCATGCCGCGTTGCACGCCCGGACGCGCCGCCAGTTCGTCCTGCCAGCGTTTGAAATATTTGAATTCCTCGATGTCCTGGCCCTGCGCTTTCCAGTTGATGGTCCAGGGGTAACAGATCATGTCCGCGATGGTGTACTGGTCGCCCGCGAGGTAGCGGCTTTTGTAAAGGCGATTGTTCAGCACACCGTAAAGACGATTTACCTCGTCGGTGAAGCGGGTAATGGCATAGGTTTGATCGCCCTTGCTCGCGTCCAGACGCCGGAAATGCCCGCACTCGCCGGATTTCGGCCCCTGGTTGGCCATCTGCCAGATCAGCCATTCCTGCACCGCGTGCTTGCCACGCAGATCCTGGGGATAAAATTTCCCGACCTTCTCCGCGAGATACATCATGATCGCGCCCGATTCGAAAATCGCCAGCGGCGCGCCGCCGTCGGCCGGGTTGTGGTCCACCAGCGTCGGCATCCGATGATTTGGGTTCATCGCCAGAAATTCCGGCGTGAACTGGTCGCCCGCGCCGATGTTGCAAGGCACGACGTTATAGGGAATGCCGGCCTCTTCCAGCAGGATCGTGACCTTCTTGCCGTTGGGCGTGGGCCAGTAGTGCAGGTCGATCATCTCTTGTGCTCCCTCGTGTTTCGTGGTCAGGGCGTTACCCTAGAACAAGCGCGCCATTCCGGCCACACCGGAGGGTATGAGGAGTGGATGACAACCGTGACCGATATCGTTCTCGTACATAGCTCGGACCTGCACGTCGACAACGACCCGCACCAGAACCCCTACGGCGAGGACGGCACCACCGGCCTGCGCGTGGTGCTGGAAGCGGGCAAAGCCCACAACGCGCATTTCGTGTTGCTGGTGGGCGACGTCTTCGACAACAACCGCCAGCCGCCGCACATCCTGGAGCGCTCGACCGAGCTGCTGGCGGATGCCGGCCGGCCCGTGCTGATCCTGCCCGGCAACCACGACCCCGTGACGCCGGACAGCGTCTACCTCCGCGGAGCCTTCGCCCAATTGCCGCACGTCCACATCATCGGCGTCCGGCACGAAAAAGCCGTCCACTTCCCCGAGTTCGACGTCGAATTCTGGGGCCACGCCCATACCGACTACGGCAACATGGTGCCGCTGCGCGAGCCGCACCCGCGCTCCGCCCGCTGGCACATCTGCCTCGCGCACGGCCATTACGAAGAAGACGGCGCCATCCCGCTCCGCCCCTCCTGGCTCATGAGCGACGCCGAACTCCACGCCACCGAAGCCGACTACGTCGCGCTGGGGCACTGGAACCGGCCGGTCAAGGTCGGACCGGACAAGGTCAACGCCTATTATTCCGGGTCGCCAGACCTCGCGAAAACCGTCAACGTGGTGCGGCTGACGCATAACGGACAGGTGGAGGTCAGCCGGGAGCCGATCGCGTGGTGATACGCGCCGGGGCTTTGCCCCGGACCCCACGAGGGGCGCTGCCCCTTCGAACCCCGCCAAGGCTGGGCCTTGGATGCCATTCTTTGAAGGATAAAAGAGAGGGGGCCTACCGAGACGTTTCAGCGTCCGACTAGGCCCCCTCTCTTTTATCCTTCAATTAAACGGGTCCAGGGCCCCCGCCCTGGTGGGGCTCGAAGGGGCAAAGCCCCTCGCGGGGTCTGGGGCAGCGCCCCAGCGCTTACCCCGCGAACAGCATCTCCGGTGGCTTCCCCCGTTCGTGATGGCAATCCCAGAACAGCCAGGCGTGGTGGTGTTGGCCGTGGTTGGTCATGGGGCCCATGTCGAACCAGCGGATACGGCGCCGGAGCACGACGATTTTGCTGAGTGGGCCGGACGAGATCAGGCTCGCGGCTTTCCGGCCCGCCAGCCACTGGAACCGCACCAGCAGGGCCAGTTGGCCGTCCGCCTGCTCTGTCAGTTTGATCGCGTGGTGAGTGAAGCCCAGCAGGGCGCCGCGCGCGTGGACGCCTTTCACGGAGCCGCCGCCATCGCCGTACGGCGGATTGGTGACCATGCTCTGGCATCCCTCCGGGAACGTGCGCGCGGCCAGGAAGTCGACGCCATGTTCGCCGTATCCGCGATCGACCAGGTCGCTGGCGACGACGCGATGGCCGCGGTCCTGAATGACCCGTGCCATTGCCCCATCGCCGCAGCATGGCTCCCAGGCGGGCCCGCGCAGGGTGACACAGTCCAGCAAGGCCTCCGTAACCCAGGCCGGGGTCGGGTAGAAGTCGTTCTGTTGACGTTCGTAACCCGAGATATGGATCGGGCGAGGTTCGCGAAACTCGGCGACGTTTCCTGGATCGTCCAATGTCACGGCGCGATTCCCATCAACCGGGCCGAGACTCGGCCCTGGGGTGAAGTATGAAAGCTAGGATGACAGGCTTGCCGGGATCGCGCCGATTCGTGAAGCCCCTTTAACGCGCGCCAACGGTTACAGGGCCGGTGCCGACCATTTCCAGTTTCCAGTTCGCGGCGCGGGTTCCCGTCAGGTTCAGGCCGGAGGTGACGGCGACCAGGCGGTCGCGGTCGTTGCCTTTCGCCGTGCAGAATCGGTCCTGCAAGAAAAAGGGCGGGATCGCCTGGTAATACAGGGTGGCGCTGACGGTCGCGGGAACGCCACCCAGTTCGGCGGTGGGAATTCGGTATTGAAACGTATCCCCGCCGCCAGAGACATAAGCGGGATCGTCGCCGACGCCCATCGGATTCGTATCCTTCGCCATATCCGCTCCGGCGCCCAGCGCGCGGGAAATCGCGATACGCTGCTCCAGCGGCAGGAACCCGTCGGGCAACAGGCGATTGTCCTTCAACGGCGCGCAGATCGAGAGGAAACTGGTGGTCAGTTGTCCCAAAGGCGGTGCCGAATGCGAGCATTGCGCGGGCCCCTGTTCCGTCCCATTGGCGGGCGGCGGCGCGGTGACCAGTTCCTGGAAGATTTGCACCTGATCCTGGCGCGCGATTTCCCGGTAGTGCGGCTGGTGCGGGTTGTTTCCGGGCGCGTTGAGGCTTTTGGAACAATCTTCGCTCCACCAGAATTCGCCCGCGATGGGTTTGCCGTTCTGGTCGATCAGCACGCCCGCGCTGTTGGTCCGGCCGGATTGCCAGATGACATTGCCGGCGGCGTCGCGCACGGCGAAATCGACGAAGGCGCGCCGGAAGCCGACGCCGGTCGGAAACTTATGTCCGGTCTTGTTCATCACGGTCACGGTCGCGCCCAGCCCGTCCGGCCCCATCGCCACCTGTGTCACGCCGATCGCCGCGGTGGTGTTCGTGGCCTGATCCAGCATCGCCTGCTCCGTTACATCCAGTGGCGCGACGCCGTGGCGGCCCATCATGGGGTCGTTGGTGCGAATGCCCAGGATGGCGTCGAATTGTTTGGCGATTTCGATAAGGAAGACATTTAGTCCGACGAGTGTGTGTTTGGCGAAACCGGATCGCGTCTGGAGATCGATATCGGCGCCGGGGAGCCCGTTCTCGACCGCCGGGAAATTGGCGCGTTCCTGAATGCTGGCGATTTTGCTGACGAAGGGTTTCCCGTCCGCGCCCACTTTGGGCATGTGGCAATCCTGGCAGGATTTCGGCGTCGCGCCGGGACCGGACGGCAAAGGCCCGTCGGGCGAGGTGCCCGTGCGGTAGGCGCTGAACGCCCATTCGGGATAGGTCGTTTGCTCGTAGACGTGGCCAATGGTTTTGCCGCCGGAAAGGATCGGCAGGTGCACGGTGTGGCAGGTTCCGCAGGCCTCGGACGTGGTCAGCGCGGTGCCGTGTTTCGGCGTGTTGCCCAACGCGTGGACCATGGGTTTCGGCTTGGGATCGTTGAAAGGACCATAGATCGTGTCGGGCGGACCGACGAAGAAACTGCCGGTGAAGGTGCGGGCGAAACCGGTTTCATTCGGGTTCAGCAGGGCCTGCCGCTGCTGAATGCAACGATTTTGCGGCTGATTGGCATAGCGCGCGGTGTCGGCGGCGCCGAGCACCATCCGGTGGCAGGTGGCGCAGGAAATACCGTCGCGCGCCAGCGCCCCCGCGTGCGACGCCGCGGGCGGAAAGGCGCCGGCGGGAAAGGGCACCGCGTCCAACGTGTCGCGGAGGAAATCCTGACAAACGGGATCTCCAGGTTTTTGGTCGATATGCGCCTGACGTTCGCCCATGATGCCGTGGCAGCCGAGACAGATGCCCTGGACCGTCGTCGACTCCGTGGGGTGAAAGGTTTGCGTTTCGCTGGCCAGCATCGCGAAGAACACGGGATCGCGGCCCGCGAGTCCCATCGGGCTGGTCCGCCAGGTGCCATAGGGCGAATAGTTATACATCAGCGTCCCGCCCGGCTGGGGGGCGGTCATTTCGTATTGCAATCCGGTGCCGCCGGCGGTGTGGCAGCCCAGACACTGGTCGGACGTCACGAAAGTCCCGCGCGACGCCGGACCGTGGCCGGGAACCCAGACATTGTCGTAGGTCATGGATGGCATTGTCAGGCTGCTGACGGGCGCGGCCGGGGCGAGCATGAAGCCCAGTCCGATTTCGGCGAGAAAATTTTGTTCCGGAAGCGCGCGACGCGCCACGGCGGGGGCGGGCTGACCCGCGCGGGCATGCTGGGGCACCGGCGGGCTGGCTGGCACCGGTGCCGCCACCACCGGCGGCGGCACCGGACCGAACGATTGATGCTGGAAATAATCCTGGCTCAGGAATGGCATGAATGTCCCCGGTTCGCCCTTGATGTTTCCCAGCGCGGCGAAGGTCTGATTGTCGCGGGCGGAGGCGTGGCAGTTCAGGCAATATTGTCCGAACCCCATGGACGGCACAGGATTGCCGGGCTGGGGCGGATAATCCACGGTCCAGCCGGCGCCCGTGCCGGGCCAGCCGTACCAGCCCCAGAACCAGCCATCCTTCGCCGCGGTGCTATCGCGGATCATGACGGCGGCGCCCTGCTCGACCGGCTTGAGTTTCAACAGATCCGGCACCCGGCACGCCGAGGCCGGAACGGAATTGTACATTTCCTTGACGATTATCGCGCCATCCGGCACCGCCGCGGGCGGCTTCGGCATGGGCCCGCTCGCGGGACGGTTGGCGCGCAGCCATTTCATCATTTCCGGCGAATACCAGATCAACACGGGCTGATGCGTGCCGCGATAAACCCCCGAATACGAGGCGTCCGGATTCTGGGTCGCGATATAAGGCCCGGTATCGCGCACGGTCTTGTCCATGGCCCAGCCGGCCTCAAGCCTGCGATGGCAGAACTGACTGAAAAATTCATTGAGTTTGGCTTCGTACTGGTCGAGCGGCAATTTGCCGGGTCGGCGCACGATGGGATCGAGGGCGGCGCAGTTGTTCCCGATCGGCGGCAATTGCCGGACCGGCTGCTCGTCCGGACAAAGATCGGAGGCCCGCGCGCCGGCCATGAAGGCCAGCAAAACCAAAACCCATGCGATTGGACGCCAGAGGGTACGATATTCGGACATGGAACGTTTCCCCTCTTCCCATTCAGGACACCGACGCTATCCCGAACGCCGGACTTCCGCAAGTCGGCGGCGAGTGGCTTTGGATCGCCGGCCCGGCGAGGGGCAACCGCCTGGGCGTTGCCACTCGCCAGGCCGGCGATCCAAAGCCAGCCAGCACCCATTGACGGGACCGGCGGTTTCGCCGCACGAAAAGCCGCATGTGTACTGTCGTTGTCCTGTTCCGTCCCGGCCATGTTTGGCCCGTCGTCATGGTGGCCAATCGCGATGAAAGGGTGGATCGCGCCTGGGATTTGCCGGACACGCACTGGCCGGCGCATCCGGGTTTGCTGGCGGGCCGGGATCGGACGGCGGGGGGCACCTGGCTGGCGCTCAGCCGCGGCGGGGTCGCGGCGGCGGTGTTGAATCGGCAAGGGTCTTTGGGACCGGCGGCGGGCAAAAGGAGCCGGGGCGATTTGCCGTTGATGGCGTTGTCGCATCCGACCGCGGCGGAAGCGGCGGCTGCGCTCGCGACGGAGGACGCGGGCGAATGGCGCGGCTTCAATTTGGTGCTCGCCGACCGTGGGGGTGCGTGGTTCGTGCGCGGCGCGGGCCACGGCCGGCCTTTTGTCCAGGCCTTGGAGCCCGGCGTGTCGATGGTCACGGCGCACGATCCCAACGACCTCGATAGCCCTCGGGTGGCGCGCCATTTGCCGCGGTTCCGGGCCGCCGCGGCGCCCGAGCCCAGAGAATGGGGCGCCTGGCGGGCGATCCTGGCGGACCGGTCCGGGGACGCGGCGGAGCAGATCAATGTGCCGCCGCGCGGCGGTTACGGGACGGTGTGTTCCTCGCTGCTGGCGTTTCCGGCTGAGGGGGAGCCAGTGTGGCAGTTCGCTGCCGGTCCGCCGGACATCGCGCCGTTCGAGCCAGTCACGGCAGGGTGAGACGCATTTCGCCCTTGAACGCGTGGATCAGTTCGCGGCGGCGGAATTTCCAGCCGGTCTCCGTCCGGGTCAGCCGGTCGGCATAGGTGCCGCAGACCGACGGCACCGGTCCGTCGAGTCCTTCGACCATGACCAGGTAGTTCGATTTCGCCGTGGCCTCGCCGCCATCGAGGACGATGACGGTGTTCATGGCGTAATGCATGCGTTTCGGTGTGGGCGGCACCGATTGCTTCAGCCACGCGGCGATGGCCGAGGGCCCGCGCGCGGTGCGGTAGGGCGCGATCCATTCGCCGTCCGGCGCGAACAGCGTGGACAGCTCGTCGAACTTTCCCTCGTCCATGTAGAAGCAATAGAGGTGCAGGACCTCTCTGATATCGTCCTTATCGCTCATGGTTCCTCGCGAGTTCGGCGGCCATTTTCAACGCGGCGATCAGGCTCGATGGATCGGCGATGCCTTTGCCGGCGATGTCGTAGGCGGTGCCGTGATCGGGCGAAGTGCGCGCGATGGGGAGGCCCAGGGTGACGTTGACGCCCTGGTCCATGCCGAGGGTCTTCAGGGGGATCAAGGCCTGATCGTGGTACATGCAGATCGCGACGTCGTACTGTTTCCGCGCCGCCGGCGTGAACATCGTGTCCGGTGGCCAGGGGCCGGAGGCGTCGATCCCCTCCCCTTTCAACGTGTCGATGGCGGGTTGGATCAGCGTTGTTTCTTCGTCCCCGAGCGCCCCCTGCTCGCCCGCGTGGGGGTTCAGGCCGGCTATGGCGAGGCGCGGCGTGGCGATACCGAAATCCCGGCGCAATGCCTCCGCGGTGGTCCGCGCGGCCGCCACGATCGCCGTCGCGGTCAAAGCGGAGATGGCGTCGCGCAGCGAAACATGAATGGTCACCGGCACCACCCGCAGGAACGGGCTGGCGAGCATCATGATTTCCTTGCCGGGCACGCCGGTCAGTTCCGCGAGGAACTCGGTATGGCCGGGATGTCTGAATCCGGCCTGATACAGCACCGCCTTGTTGATGGGGTTTGTCACGATCGCACCCGCCTCGCCCGCCATGCACAAAGCGGCGGCGCGGGTAATGGAGGCGATGACGGCGGGGGCGTTCGCCGGGTTGGGTTTTCCGGGGATCGCCGGGGTAGCGAGGCGGATGGGCATGACCGGCAGCGCGTCGGGGAAGATCGCGGCGGCCTCCTTGGCCTGCTCGACCGCGCGGATCGGAACGTCGAGACCAAGGGTCCGCGCCAGAGCCTCGAGTCGCGCCGGATCGTCCAAGGCGACGAAGGGCCGGTCGCCCTTGGAACGGGCGAGCCAGGCTTTCAGGGAAATTTCACCGCCGATCCCGGCGGGGTCCCCCATGGTCAAAGCGAGCGGGCGCATGCGTCAGATATGCAACGCGCGGCCTTCCACCGCCAGAGCGGCCTCCTTCACCGCCTCCGCCAGGCTGGGATGGGCGTGACAGGTCCGCGCGATGTCCTCGGA
>CANJJS010000070.1 GCA_947474705.1 Acetobacteraceae bacterium
GCGATCATGAAACTGATCATGGCCATCATCAAACCGTTCAAGCTCGACGAGGTTCGGGAGGCGTTGACGCCGCTCGGGGTTCAGGGGCTCACCGTGTCCGAGGTCAAGGGCTTCGGCCGGCAAAAAGGGCAAACCGAGATTTACCGTGGGGCGGAATATCACGTCAGCTTTCTGCCCAAGGTGAAAATCGAGGTCGTGGTCGCCGACGATCTGGCCGACGGCGTGATCGAGGCGATCGCCAAGGCCGCCAATACCGGGAAAATCGGCGACGGCAAGATTTTCGTGATCGATGTGGAACGGGCGATGCGCATCCGCACAGGCGAAACCGACGGCTCCGCGCTCTGACCGGACCGGGCGAGACAGGAAAAACAAGGGAAACCGATACGATGACAAGACCCCGTTTGAGCTGGGGGCTCAGTGCCCTGGCGGCCGCGATGCTGGTGGCCGTCCCGGCCTTCGCCGACGACGCGCCGCCGAAGATCGACACTGGCGACACCGCGTGGATGCTGACCAGCACCGCTTTGGTGTTGATGATGACCATTCCCGGCCTGGCGCTGTTCTACGCGGGCATGGTGCGTAAGAAGAATCTGCTCGCCACGTTGATGCAATCTTTCACGATTTGCTGCATCGCGACGCTGGTGTGGGTGGTCGCGGGTTACTCCATCGCCTTCACCAACGGCGGCGCTTATATGGGCGACTTCTCCCGGTTGTTGTTGAACGGGATCGCTTCGGGCATCGTCAAGGGCGCGGAAACAAAAGCGTTCGTGCTCGATCCGAAGATCAAGGACGTCGCGCCGCTGGTGACGACGATCCCCGAGACCGTTTACATGATGTATCAGATGACCTTCGCGATCATCACCCCGGCGCTGATCGCCGGCGCGTTCGCGGATCGGATGAAATTCTCCGCGATGTGCCTGTTCATGGCGCTGTGGTCGCTGATTGTTTACGCACCCGTGGCCCATTGGGTCTGGGCGCCGTCGGGTTGGGCGTATCAGGCCGGTATCCTCGACTTCGCCGGCGGCACGGTTGTGCACATCAACGCGGGGGTGGCGGGTCTCGTCTGCGCGCTGGTTCTTGGCAAACGCCTGGATTACGGCAAGTCCAACATGGCGCCGTATAACCTGGCCTATGCCGTCATTGGCGCGTCGCTGTTGTGGGTGGGTTGGTTCGGTTTCAACGCGGGGTCCGCTGTGGGCGCCAATGGCCGTGCCGGCATGGCGATGGCGGTGACGCAGATCGCGACGGCGACAGCGGCTCTGGGTTGGATGTTCGCGGAGTGGATTTCGAAGGGCAAACCTTCGGTGCTCGGCGCGGTGTCTGGCGCGGTGGCCGGTCTGGTCGCCATCACACCGGCGTCGGGTTTCGTGTTGCCGGGTGCCTCCATTGTCATCGGTCTTGTCGCCGGCGTGGTTTGTTTCTGGGCCGCGACCAGCCTGAAACACATGCTGGGCTACGACGACAGTCTGGACGCTTTCGGCGTGCATGGGATCGGCGGTATCGTGGGCGCGCTGCTGACCGGTATTTTCTCCTTCGCGCCTTTGTCCGCGACCGATGCGTCGCCGGATGGAAGCCCAGGCGGGATGGCGCAGTTTATTTTGCAGTGCCAGGGCGTTGGCGCGACGATCGTTTACAGCGGGGTCATGACCTTCGTGCTGCTGATGGTGGTCAAGCTGGTCCTTGGTCTGCGGGTTAACGAGGAAGAGGAACGCGAAGGACTGGATATCGTACTGCATGGCGAACAGGTGTTCTGACCGCCGGGTCAGGCATCCGGGGCGCCCCGGCGACGGGGCGCCCTTCATTACATCGACGACGCGTCATAAAACGAGGAACACGACATGAGATACCTCCACGCCACATTCCGGGCCGCTCTGGCGGCGGCGACCTGCCTGACGGCGGCCGGAACGGCCATGGCCCAGACGGCGCCCGCGCCCGCGGCACCCGCCGCCCCTCCGGCCGGTTATTGGATCAACGGGATCCATTTGTCCGCTCAGATTCAGGGCGGTATCACGGCCAACCCGGCCGCGCCGCAGCTCAACACGGGTCATTCCTTCACCGATCGCGCGAATCAGCCGATGCTGAACCAGGTGTTGCTGGGCGCGGAGAAGAAGCTCGACCCGAAGGCGACCGGTTTCGATTGGGGCTTCAAGATTTCGGCGATGTATGGGTCGGATGCCCGTTACACCCATTATCTCGGGCTGCTGGACCAGGCCGTACCGAAGTCGGAGCGCAATCAGCTCGACATCGTCGAGGCCAGCGCGTCGTTGCACATTCCGACGCAGTTGTTCGAGGGCGGTGTCGACGTGAAGGCCGGTCTTTACGCCACGCCGCTGGGCGCGGAACTGATCGATCCGGCGACCAACGCGTTCTACTCGCATTCGTATATCTTCAACTATGGTCTGCCGTTCAAGCATACCGGCGCTTTCGCGACGTTCCATGCCACCGGAACGCTGGATCTTTATGCTGGCTTCGATACCGGCACCAACACGACCTTTGGCGCGAATGGCGACAACAACCGCTCGTTGGGTGGTTTGTTCGGGTTTGGGTTGAATCTGATGGACGGGAACCTGACGGTTCTGGCCCTGACGCATTTCGGCCCGGAAAACGCCTCGCGCTTCACTTCGTCGTTGCCGACGCCCATGAACGCCAACGCCTATAACCGGTACTACAACGACATCGTCGTGGTCTGGAAGGTCAACGACAAGTTGACCCTGACCGGCGAGGCCAACTGGGCGCGCGACGATTTCGGCGCGCGCGGTGCCGCGGGCGGCGCGCCCGCGCCGGCGAACGCGTTCGGCGTGGCGGGATATGTCTCTTACGCCCTGTCCGACACCATTACGTTGAACGCGCGGGCGGAAGTGTTCCGGGACGATAACGGCTTCTTCGTGGGCCTGGCGCCTGGGACGTACGATCCGGTTTACGGACAGAAGGGCAATGTCGCGCTCAGCACCGGGGTCGCGGTTCCCGCCGCCACCTATGGCTCTCTGACGCTCGGCCTGACCTACAAGCCGGAAGTGCCGAAGCCGATCACCGGCCTGATGATCCGTCCGGAAATCCGCGTCGACCGGTCTTTGGGCGGGAACGCGGTGTTCAACCGCGCTTACGACAACAGCCGCCGCGGTTACATCTTCAAGGACGCGACCGCGATCACGATCGGCGCGGATGTTGTCCTGACATTCTGACGGCGGGCTTTTTCCGACGGCGGTGGCGGATCGGGGTTTCCTCGATCCGCCATTTTCGTTTTCGCGCGCCCGTCCACCGCGCGTGACATTCTTCCGTGCCTGCTCTAGCGTTTCGGGACCGCGCGGCAACAGACGCGGCGCCGGGAGGCAACATGAACGGTTCGAGCAAGGAGCACGGCGCGACACGCCGCGCCATCGGCCTGAGTTCGCTTGGCTTTGGCCTGACGTCCCTATTCCCCGCCACGCCCGCGCGCGCGGCGCCAGATGGGCAATTGACCATCGGCGTCCACGTTGTGCTGACGCCGCGCTGGTTCGACCCGGCGGATACAGAGGGCATCGTCACCCCGTATCTCTTCCTTTACGCGCTGCACGATTCCCTGCTGAAAGCGATGCCAGAGGGCAATCTGACGCCCAGCCTTGCGAAATCCTGGTCTGTGTCGGCTGACGGACTGATCTACGAGTTCGTCTTGCGCGAAGGCGTCCGTTTCCATAACGGCGATCCGGTCACGGCCGAGGACGTGAAATTCAGTTTCGCCCGTTACCGCGGCAACGCCGCCGGGGAAATGAAACCGCGCGTCGCGGAGATCGAAATTCCCGCGCCGGGCGTTGTCCGGTTCAAGATGAAGGAACCCTGGCCGGACTTCCCGACCTATTACTGCAACGCCACCGGCGCGGGCTGGATCGTGCCCAAGGCCTATATCGAAAAAGTGGGCGAGGATGGGTTTCGCCGGGCCCCCGTCGGCGCTGGTCCCTACCGGTTCGTGTCCTTCACGCCGGGCGTGGAACTGGCGGTCGAGGCCAACCCGGCCTATTGGCGCAAAACGCCCGCGATCAAACGGATCGTCCTGACCGGCATCCCGGACGAGGCGACACGCCTCGCCGCCCTGCGCCGGGGGGAGATCGACATCGCCTACCAGATCACCGGCGAACTGGCGCGCGGACTGCTGAAGACGCCTGGTTTCGGCATCGACGCAGCGGTCGGTTCGACCCCGTTCTGGTTGTATTTTCCCGACCAATGGGACCCCAAATCGCCCTGGCACGATGTCCGGGTCCGCCGGGCCGCGGCCCATGCGATCGATTACGACGGGTTGAATCAGGCGGTGACGCTGGGATTTTCGCACATCACCGGCAGTATTTTTCCGGAAAATTTCGATTTCTTCAAAGCCGCGCCGAAGCCCGCGCACGACGTCGCCAGGGCGAAACAATTATTGGCCGAGGCCGGGTATCCCGACGGATTCGACGCCGGATTTTTCACCTGCGACGCCTCGTTTTCCAGCATCGGCGAAATCGTGCTGGACGGGCTGGTCGCGGCGGGCATGCGCGCCAAACTCCGGCCGTTGGAGCGCGCGGCGTTCTTCAAGGGCTACAGCGACAAACGCTATAAGGATGTCGTCATGACCGGCAGCGGCGCGCTCGGCAATGTCCCAATCCGCATGCAGCAGTTCGTCGTGAAGGGTGGCGCTTATGTCTATGGGAGCTATCCCGAGATCGACGCGCTGTATCCGCGTCAGGCGGCCGAACCCGATCGCGCCAAACGCACCGCGCTGTTGCACGAGATGCAAGACATGGTGCGGGAACGCGCGATGTTCGCGCCGATCTGGCAAATCGCGGCGACGGTCGGCATTGGGCCGCGGGTCGGGATGTCCGGGCTGGGGACGATCAAGGGATATCCCTGGACGGGGCCGTACGAGGACATGACCCTGAAAGCGAAATAGCGCCGCGGCGCTGGTCACCGGCGCCGGTTTCCGGTATATCGCGCGCTCGAAAACAGTCACCGGGCCAGACCCGCGACAAGGACAATGGAACCGCACAGACGGCGGGCCTCTTTTCGCGAAGAGGCCGAAAATCGACTCCGGGTCACAGTGATGGACCCGGCCTGGCATCGCTTCGTGCCGAGGGCAGGCGCGCTCGTCGCGCGCGCGCTCCGGGTCGCGGCGGCCGACGTGGATGTCGTGTTGGCGGGCGACCGCATGGTGCGGGACCTGAACGCGCGCCACCGCGGCAAGAACAAACCCACGAACGTGCTGACTTATGAGTCGCCGGCACAGGAGATGGTGCTGGCGCTGGGTGTTGTCCGGCGGGAGGCCGCCGCGGCCGGACGCCAGGTCGCCCATCACCTCGCGCATCTGGTCGTGCATGGCGCGTTGCATTTGCGCGGCCACGATCACGACCGGCCCGGCGACGCCCGGCGCATGGAGATGGCGGAAAGCCGCCTGCTCCACCGTCTCGGCGTGCCCAACCCCTGGAAACGCGCATGAGCGGCGCGCGAAACTCCTTCCTCCACCGTGTCCGGACCCTGCTGGGCCGCCCCACGGCGGAACCGACCCTGCGCGAATCCATCGCGGGCCTGATGCAGGACGCCGCCGATGTGCCGGAAGCCGCGGCGCCGCCGTCGGAACTCGACCGGCAGGAGCGCGTGCTGATCCACAATATTCTGCGCCTGCGCGAGACCAACGCGGACGATGTCATGGTTCCGCGCGCGGACATCGTCGCCATGCGCGTAGACCTGACGTTGGAACAGGCCATCGAGCAGATTCGCGGCGACGGACATTCCCGCCTGCCGGTGTACCGCGAACAACTCGACGACATCGTCGGCATGGTCCACGTCAAGGACGTCTTCGCCTATGTCGGCCGGTCCGAGGCATTTTCGCTGGAGGCCATTCTGCGAAAGCCGCTGATGGTGGCGCCGCGGGTACGGGTTTTGGACCTGTTGCTGCAAATGCGCCAGGCCCGCATGCACATGGCGCTGGTCGTCGATGAATATGGCGGGATCGACGGCCTCGTCACCATCGAGGATCTGGTGGAGACGATCACCGGAGACATCGCCGACGAACACGACGACGAGGAAGTGCCGATGATCGTGGAGCGGCCGGACGGCGCGCTCGACCTGAACGCGCGCCTGCCGATCGCCGCGTTCGAGGAGCGGTTGGGCCCGATTCTTACCGATGACGAGCGCGAGGCCGACATCGACACATTAGGCGGGCTGGTGTTCACGCTGGCGGGCAGGGTGCCCGCGAAGGGCGAGGTGATCGGTCACCCCTCGGGCCTCGAATTCCGGATTCTGGACGCCGACGCGCGCCGGATCCGCCGGTTACGGGCGCGCCGTACGGTCCCCCCGGCGGCCTGAACCAGGCGGACGCGCCGCCTGGCCGGGTTGGCTTACCGGCGTCCGCCCGCGGGGCACATGCTGGTGCCGGCGGGCGCGAAATCCTTGACGCCGGCATAGGCGATCAGTTCCTCCATCGACCGCAGCGCGTTCATCTCGCCCACGATCAGCCCCGCCCTCGCGCAGAACTCATTCCCCTGGGCGTTCGCCTGCACGGACATGTAATTCACCAGATCGGTGGCGAAACTGTCCTTCCGGCCCTGGCCCGCGCCACCGTAAACCCGGCGGAAATAGCTGGTGACAGCGGCGTCGTTGGCCTGCAGCCCGCCCTGAAACCGGCGGATGAAGTTGTTGTTATAGTCGTCGTGGCGCCCGCATTTCGTCGCCAGCAGGATCATCTGCGTGCGCAGCGCCATGACCTCGTAGGTCGATTGGTCCGCGACCGACGCGCACTGCGCCGCATGGGCGGGGCCGCCCGCCGAAAGAGCCAGCGGAAGAAGCAGTGCGGCGATGAGATGTGGAAGCCGGCGCATGGGAATCCCTCATATTGATCGCGGAACCGATACCCCAGCGCCCGCGCCGGCGCAAAGGGGCAGTACGAAATCCCGGAACCGCCGGGGATTGGTGCCCGGCGGCTCCGTCGTTACATTGCCCCGGAACGAACGGTGTGAGGCGGGATGCGGCGCACGCGATGGATTGTTCTGGGCGTTCTGCCGTTCCTGCTGCTCGCCGCCGATTATTTCTACTGGCGGTTCGCGGTCGGCGAACTGCGGCGCGAATTCGACACCTGGTCCACGCGCGCGCGGGCGGCGGGGTGGGAGGTGCGGCACGGAGAGGTGACGGCGGCGGGCTGGCCGGCCGCGGCCACGTTGCGCATCGAGGCTCTGTCGGTCGCCGCCGGAGGCTTCCCGGCCCGGCGCGGCGCGAAGCCGGAGCGGATCGGGTGGAGCGCCGATGCGGTGGTGCTGCGCACGCGCCTGACCCGTCCGGATGTTTTGGAGGTCTCTCCGGTCGGCCCAGGCCCAATTGTTTTGGGGGATGGGCCGCCGATTCCGGTGTCGGCCGACCATTTGCGGCTGCGAATCGCCTTGCGTTTGAACGCGGCGCCACGATCGATCGACTTCGGCGCGGTCACGCTGGCCATCGCGATCCCGGGCCTGGGCGTTCTGGGCGTCGGCGACCTGAGCGGCCGCGTCGAGCCGCAACCCGACGCGGGACGGGACCAGGCGGCGATGACCTTCTCTCTGTCCGCCCATCCCGTGTCGCTCCCCCACGGCGTACACTGGGGCCTGGGCCCGGAAATCGCCGAAATCGCGGTGAACGGCGTGCTAAACGGGCCGCCGACCAAGGGCGCGACCGCCGCTGCTCGCGCGACGTCCTGGCGCGACGAGGGCGGGTCGCTGGAACTGCACCGGTTGGCCATCGTTTGGGGCCATACGCGACTCGAGGCAACCGCGACGCTGGCCTTGGACGAAGACTTGCAACCCATGGGCACCGGCACCGGGAAGATCGCCGGGTATGTGGCCGCGCTGGACGCGTTGGCGGCCAACGCGGTGCTGACCCGTTCGGCCGCGAAAGCGGCGAAGGCGGTGCTGTCGCTGCTGGCCAACACGCCGGTGGCCGGCCAGCCGGAGGAGGTGGAGGTGCCCCTGACCCTCCAGTTCCGGACGTTGTCGGTGCGGGGGGTGCCGTTGACCCGGCTGCCGCGGGTCGATTGGCCGGACCGCTGAGGCGGGCCATGGGGACGGTGCGGCATATGAACATGGCGGGACAGTGAACATGACCACATGGGGCGGATCGCGACTCGATCTTGCCCCTTGCATTCTTCGCCGCGCCGCACAAACATCCCGCCCATGCTCGGCCAAGGCTCCGGTTTCCCCGCGCGCGTCAAGGCCGTCCTCGGTCCGACGAACACCGGCAAGACACATCTTGCCATGGAGCGGATGCTTGCCCATGCCTCGGGGATCATCGGCTTTCCGCTCCGCCTTTTGGCGCGCGAGAACTACGACCGGATGGTCGCGAAGATGGGCGCCCGCCATGTCGCGCTGATCACCGGGGAGGAAAAGATCGTCCCTCCCGACGCCAAATGGTTTTCCTGCACCGTGGAGGCGATGCCGCTCGACCGGCATGTCGAATTCGTGGCGGTGGACGAAATCCAGCTTTGCGCCGACCCCGACCGCGGCCATGTCTTCACAGAGCGGCTGTTGCATGCGCGCGGCATGGTCGAGACGATGTTTCTCGGCGCGGAGACTATCAAGCCGTTGTTGCGCCGCCTGGTGCCGGAGGCGTCCGTCGAGTCGCGGCCGCGGCTCTCGCAACTGACATACGCCGGCCCGTCGAAACTGGTTCGTCTGCCACCGCGCACCGCCGTGGTCGCGTTCAGCGCGCAGGAGGTTTACGCGATCGCGGAACTGATCCGGCGGCGCAAGGGCGGGTGCGCGGTGGTGATGGGGCGGCTGAGTCCGCGGACGCGAAACGCCCAGGTGGCGCTGTATCAGGAGAGGGAGGTGGATTTCCTGGTGGCGACGGATGCCATTGGGATGGGCCTTAACATGGATGTCGACCATGTCGCCTTCGCCGGTCTCGGCAAATTCGATGGGCATCGTCCGCGGCGGCTGACGGCCTCGGAAGTGGCGCAGATCGCGGGCCGGGCGGGCCGGGGCATGCGCGACGGGACTTTTGGGACCACGACGGAATGTCCACCGTTGAGCGAGGAGGTGGTCGAAGCCGTCGAGTCGCACAATTTCGACGCGCTGGATTTCATCTGCTGGCGTAACGAAAATCTGGATTTTTCCGGGATCGATCCGCTGCTGGACAGCCTGACGGCGCTGCCGCCGAAGCCGGGCCTGGTGAAGGGCAACGACGCCTCCGATTACGAAACGTTGCTGGCCTTGTCGCGCGATCCGGAGATCCGCGGCATGGCGCGCGGGCGGCGGTCCACGCGGTTGTTGTGGGAAGCCTGTCAAATTCCGGATTTCCGGAAGCTGACGGACGACACGCATAACAAGCTGTGCGCCCGGGTGTTCGGGCATGTCGCGAAGGAAGGCCAGCTTCCGGCGGATTGGATCGCGGCGCAGATCGCGCAGCTCGACCGTACCGAGGGCGATATCGACACGCTGATGTCGCGCCTCTCCGGTGTCCGGATCTGGTCGTATATCGCGGCCCGGGCGGACTGGGTGCGCGACGCGACCCATTGGCAGGGCAAAGCGCGGGAGGTCGAGGACAAGCTGTCCGACATTCTGCACGAGCGTCTGACCGCCCGCTTCGTCGACCGTCGCTCGGCGCAGTTGATGCGCCGCCTCGACTCGGACGACGGAGTTGCGTTGCTGTCCGCCGTCACGCGGCGCGGCGAGGTCGTGGTGGAGGGGCATCCGGTTGGCATCGTGGCGGGCTTTCAGTTCGTGCCCGATCCGGTGGCGCAGGGCGACGAGAAGAAGCTGGTCCTGCGGGCCGCCCGCCGCGCGCTGCGGGAGGAGATTCCGCGCCGTGTTTCGGCCATCGAATCGGCGGCCGACGATGCCTTCGCCCTGACCCCGGACCACGCGGTGACCTGGGAGGACGCGGCCATCGCCCGCCTGGTTCTGGGCGAGACGGTCGCGCGCCCGAAAATTCAGGTCCTGGACAGCGAATTTTTGGACGGCGCGCAGCGCGAGCGGCTGCGTGTCCGGCTGCAACGTTACACCGACTCGCGCGTTCGCGCCGACCTCGCACCGTTGTTCGCCGCGACCGAGGCCGCCGCCGCCGATCCCGATCTGCGCGGCCCGCTCCACCGTCTCGGCGAGACATTGGGTCTTATTCCCGGTGTGGATGAGGAAACGCTGGCGCCCGCCATCCGGCCGAAGCTGAAGAATATCGGCGTGCGCTCGGGGCGGTTGGCGTTGTTCGTGCCGGCGGTGTTGAAGCCGCGGCCCGCCGCGATGCGGGCGCGGTTATGGGCCTTGGCGCATGGGCGGACGACCCCGGACCTGCCCGCCGCCAGCGTGGTGTCGATGGCGGCCCCCGCCGATTGGCCACCAGGTTTCGCCGCCGCCATGGGCTGGGTCGAGGCCGGACCGGTCCTGATTCGCCTGGACATCGCCGAACGAGTCGCGGGCGAGCTTGGCTATTTGACCCGGCGCGGCCCGATCGTGCTGCCGCGAGATATTGGCTCGCGTCTGTCGGTCCGGGCGGAGATCGTGCCGGTGGTGCTGCGGTTGCTCGGGTTCCGGGTGTTGCCGGGCGGCGGGCTGGCGCCGGAAATGTTCGGACCGCCACCCCCGATGATGCTGGCGCCGATTCGCCGCCGCCGTCCCCCGCCCATGCCCGCTTTGCCGCGGATGGTCGAAGCGCACGGCCCCTTCGCGGCCCTGGCGGCGTTGCGGCGGTAGACCGTGGCGGAGCAGGAAGACCGCGTCTGGCAGCGCCTGGACAAGTGGTTGTGGTGCGCGCGTTTCATGCGGGCGCGGACGGACTGCGCGGCGCTGGTGGCCTTGGGCGGGATACGGATCAATCGGCAGCCGACGGACAAAGCCCATGCCCGCCTCCGGCCCGGCGACGTGTTGACGGTCCCCGTACGCGGCGCCGTGCGCGTGGTGAAAGTCCTGGCCCTGGCCGCGCGGCGTGGCCCGCCCGCTGAGGCCGCCACGCTTTTCGAAGATATGACGGACCCGCCCGATCCTGGGCGGTGACGCGCCCCCGCGCGCCGGTTCGCCGCTTTGGCGCTCTCGGAATCTCCCACCTTGCGCGTGGCGGCAAAGATCGGCATACCGCCGCGTCTGAAATTGGGCCGTAAGGCGGCTTTCGCCCGCCGGCCATTGCTTCACGGGCAACCGTGACCATCTGACCTACCAGGGGATTCCCATGACCTACGTGGTCACCGAAAACTGTATCCGCTGCAAGTACATGGACTGCGTCGAGGTGTGCCCGGTCGACTGTTTCTATGTCGGCGAGAACATGCTGGTCATTCATCCCGACGAATGTATCGATTGCGGGGTGTGCGAACCGGAATGTCCGGCCGAGGCGATTGTCGCAGACAGCGACGACAAGGCCTCGGCATGGCTGGAGCGCAACCGGCAATACGCGGTGGAATGGCCGAATATCACCCGCAAGGGCGCCGCGCCGGACGACGCCGACGAATGGAAAGACAAGCCGGGTAAGGAAGCGCTTTTCTCGCCCGCGCCGGGCAAGCCCTGAACGGGCGGCCGGTTATCTGAAGGGGCGGGGGTAGCCCGCCCGATGCCTCGCTTGCCCGACTCCACCCGCCAGCCATCGAGATGGAACAACCAGCGAACATGTCAGACGCGCCCGTGAATACCGCCGAGACCGAGACCGTGATTGAGGTCGCGACCGTGGCCGTGGAGCCCGCGACCGTGGTTGTGGAGCCCGTGCCCGTGGAGCCCGCGACCGAGGCCGTGGAGCCCGCGACCGGGACCGTGGAGCCCGCGACCGGGACCGTGGAGCCCGCGACCGCGGCCGTTGAGCCCGTGGCGGTGGAATCGGCGCCCGCGCCCATGCCCGCCCCGAAACCGATGGCGCCGCCGATGAATCGCCCGACGCATGGCGGTCCGACGCAAATCCCGCGCGCGCCCGCCAAGGCGGAGGTGTTCGTCGAGGGCGATCATGTGGTGTATCCGACCCATGGCGTGGGCAAGGTCGAACGCATCGCGACAGAGGAAATCGCCGGCCATAGGCTCGAACTGATCCACATCACGTTCGAGGAAAACCGCATGACCCTGCGTGTGCCGGTGGCCAAGGCCCGCACCGCCGGGCTCCGGAAACTGGCCAGCCGGAAGCAGTTCGACGACGCGCTGGCGGTCCTGAAGGGCCGTGCGCGGATCAAGCGGACGATGTGGTCGCGCCGCGCGCAGGAATACGAGGCGAAGATCAACTCCGGCGATCCGCTGGCGATCGCGGAGGTGGTGCGCGATCTGCATCGCAATTCCGGCCAGCCCGATCAGAGTTTTTCCGAACGGCAGATTTACGAGGCGGCGCTCGACCGGCTCGCGGCGGAGCTGGCGGCGCTGGACAAGACCGACAAGCCGGCGGCGGTGGCGAAACTGATCGAATTTCTGAAGGCGGCCTGACCGGCCGGAGGTTCGCGACCGGGCAGGGCGTCTTGCCTTAACGGCGCGCCGGCGGACGGTGCGCTCTGAAACGGACGGCGACGCGTGCGCGAAACGAACGACTCCGCTCCCGCGGCTTTCAAGCCGCGTATCATCGCCATCGCCAACCAGAAGGGGGGCGTGGGGAAGACCACGACCGCCGTCAATCTCGCCGCCGCGTTGGCGGCCGAGGGCCACCCGGTTCTGCTTATCGACTTCGATCCGCAGGGAAACGCCTCGACCGGCCTTGGCGTGCCGCCGCAGGATCGCGGCCTTGGGAGTTACCGGCTGATCGGCGAAGGCGCGCCGGCGGACGCCACGACCTATCGCACCAAATACGAACGTCTCTGGCTGATCCCGTCCGGCGCCGATCTCGCCGGGGCCGAGGTGGAACTGGCGGGCGAGCAGCGCCGCGAGTTCCGCCTCCGCGATGCGTTGACCGGATGGCGGGAGCGCGCCCCCTTCGCCTTCATCCTCATCGATTGCCCTCCCAGCCTGGGCTTGCTCACGCTAAACGCTCTGGTCGCCGCCGATGGCGTGATCGTGCCATTGCAGTGCGAATTTTACGCGTTGGAAGGCACCAGCGGTTTGACGCGGACGATCGAGGTGGTGCGGCGGCGCTTTAATCCCGGCCTGCGATTGAGTGGCGTGGTGCTGACAATGTACGATAGGAGGAATAATCTGTCCGACCTGGTCGCGACGGATGCCCGGGGTTTCTTTGGGGAATGGGTGTACGAAACAGTGATACCGCGTAATATCCGCCTTTCGGAGGCACCGAGTCACGGCGTTCCGGTGTTCGAATACGACGCGAAATCCATGGGGGCGATCGCCTATATGGAGATGGCGCGGGAGTTTTTGCGGCGTGAAGGCCGGGGAGGAAAGCCATGAGCGCGAAACCGGCCTCGCGTGGTCTGGGCCGCGGGCTCGCGGCCCTTTTGGGGGACATGCCCGGCCAGGGCGGGGATCCCGCGTTGGACGAAATCCGGCGCCTCCCGATCGATCTGATCGATCCCAATCCGTTTCAGCCCCGGATGGTGTTCGGCGAGGAGGCGTTGGCCGAACTCGCTGATTCCATCAAGGCGCAGGGTATTTTGCAGCCGATTTTGGTACGCCCAGGGCCGGGGACGCCGGGACGTTTTCAGATTGTGGCGGGGGAGCGGCGGTGGCGAGCCGCCGCGCTGGCGGGTTTGCACGAGGTGCCGGTGATCTGCCGGGACATGACGGACGCCGACTCGGCCGCCGCGGCGTTGATCGAGAATTTGCAGCGGGAAAATCTGAACCCGATCGAAGAGGCAGAGGGCTATCAGCGCCTGGTCGACAGTTTTGGCCTGACCCATGAGGGTCTGGGCGTCGCGGTCGGCAAGTCCCGCGCCCATGTCGGCAACATCATCCGTTTGTTGACTCTGCCCGAGCCTGTCCTCGACGAGGTCCGCAAGGGCGCCCTTTCCCTGGGGCATGCCCGCGCGATGCTGACTTTGCCGAACCCTGCCGCCGCGATGGCCGATGTCGTCAAAAAGGGCCTTTCGGTGCGTCAGACCGAACGTCTGGCGAAACGGCTTTTGAGCGAGCCCGGCGATAAGAAAATCCCCGAGGCCAATCCGGATACGTCTCAGGTGGAGCGAGATCTGGCGGCGCGGACGGGGCTTCGGGTCAAGGTTTCCGCCAGCCCGCGCGGCGATGGCAGTGTGACGATCTGGTTCGGCGATCTGTTTCAATTGGACGACATCGTCGCCCGCCTCTCGGCCGAAGACCGGCCGCCGACCGACGGCTGAGCCGCTTTGGACGCCATCGTTCCCGCGAACCCGATCGCGGCGGATGCGCGCGGGGCGAAATTCGCCGACCCGGTGTGGACCGCCACGGGGGAGCGGCGCGCGGTCGTGGCGCAGCGCGGGCTGGAGATGCTTTGGTTCAACACGGGCACCCTGTGCAATCTCGCCTGCGGAAACTGTTATATCGAGTCTTCGCCACGCAATGACCGGCTGGCCTGGCTGACGGCGGGGGAGGTCGAGGTTTTCCTCGACGAAATCGCGCGCGATGGATTGCCGACGCGTTCGATCGGCTTCACGGGCGGCGAGCCGTTCATGAATCCGGACCTGATCGCGATGCTCGACCTGGTGTTGTCGCGGGGGCTGAATGCCCTGGTCCTGACCAACGCGATGCGGCCGATGCGGAAAGCGCGGGATGGGTTGCTGGATCTGCGGCGGCGGTATGGCGGGCGGCTGGCGATTCGCGTGTCGCTCGACCACCACACCCCGGCGGTCCACGAAGCCGAGCGTGGGCGGCGGTCCTGGTCTCCTACCCTGGACGGGCTGATCTGGCTCGCGCGCGAAGGGTTCGCGCCGGATGTCGCGGGGCGGCATTTCACCGCGGAGACCGAGGACGAACTGCGCGCGGGGTATGCGCGGTTGTTCGCGACGCACGGCATTTCGATCGACGCGCGCGATCCGGTGCGGTTGATGCTGTTTCCGGAGATGGACCGGGATCGCGATGTTCCGGAAATCACCACGGCCTGCTGGGGGATTTTGAACAAGTCGCCGGACGAGGCGATGTGCGCGACCTCGCGCATGGTCGTGAAGCGAAAAGGCGCGAACCGGCCGGCGGTTTTGTCCTGCACGCTGCTGCCCTACGATCCCCGCTTCGAAATGGGGGCGACGCTGGCGGAGGCATCGGGGCCGGTGTCTTTGAACCACCCGTTCTGTGCTTCGTTCTGCGTGCTGGGCGGGGCCGCCTGTAGCCGCTGAACACAGGCTGGATCCAGGGTGACGGGATCCAGGCCTGAGGCGGGCAGGCCGGCGGGCGCCAGGCAGGAGGCGAGGCCGGCGCTGAAGCGGGCCGCGCCCTCTGGGTTCAAATGGGCAAAGCCGTCGCCGAAAAACCGGTCGGGCCAGTGCGGCATGACCTCGCCAAGGACACGGAAGCCGGGGTGTTTGGCTTCGCGCGTGGCGAGCCAGGCGCGGAAGGCGTGGCGAACCGCTGGATCGACCTCTCGGGCGGTGGCGTCGTTCATTGGCATGGCGAGGAAGTCGATGCCGACGCCGGCCGCTTCGGCGCGTTCCAGCAGGCGGTCGAAATACCAGATCAGCACCGGCAAAGGCTGAAAGCCGCGGAGATGGGCGTCGGCGGCCACGGCACCGGACCCGCCGGCGGTGCCAAAGAAATAATGGCCGCGGGCGGCCAGACCCATGTGCAAGGCGCGCCGGTTGCGCGGGAGGCGTAAGGCCAGGCCGCCTTTCAACAGGCTCCCCGCGTACAGCGCGGGAAACCCGATTCGGTACAGGGCGTCGCGCAGCAAAGGCGGCGGGCCGCCCGAATCCTTCAGTTCGTAAAGCGAGAGATCGCCGAGTTCGTGGGACACGCGCCGGAGGGTCGCGATCTCGCCGCCATCGACAAAGCCGAAGCGTGCGGCGCGTTCCCAGAACAGGTCGGGCCGGGTGAAATGGACGGCGTCGAGGGAGAGGACGATGCGTTGGGGCCGGGTGGGGCATCGCAGGGCGCGGTCGAAGGCGGCCAGTGCCTCGATGGCCTTGCCGCCGCCGACGGCGAGGTTGGTGGCCTGGACCGGCAGCAGCGCCGGCATGACGCCGGTCGCGGCGCGGGAATCGCCAAGGATCAGCAGGCCGCGGGTGTCGCAGGCGGCGAGGAGTTGTTGTTTCGCCAGCCAGGATGGGTATTCGGGATCGAGGAAGGCCAAGGGCATGGCCAGGACCCAGAGCCAGACAAGGCCGAGCAGGGCGGCGAAGGCGCCACCCGCGTTGAGGAGAAAGCCGCCCGGGGACAAAGACGGCGAGAGGGGCGCGGCCGGCGGTGTGTCAGCCATGCGGCGCGGTGTTCGTTGGCATGGGGGCTCCGGGATCGAACGAGATCCGGAGTTAGCCCAGAGAACCGCGAAGAAAGGGTTAACGCCGGCTCAAAAATCCGTGCAGCGGCCTTTATGTTCCCAGTCGCCGTAGCGTGTCGGTTCCGGGCCCTTGGCGCCGCCGATTTCCTTGGCCAAGGGCGGGCGGACGAGTTGTCCGGGCGGTTTGGCGGGCGCGGGTGGCTCGGGTTTGGTGTCGTTGTCCATCGCGTGTGTCTCCTGTTATCCGCCGCGCGCCTTGTTAACCGGGGGAGGGGCGCCGGATTCGGGTTTCCATTGGCCGGATTTTTTCAGGGCCTCGGCGACTTCCTTGGGCATATAGGTTTCGTCGTGTTTGGCCAGGACCTCGGAGGCCTGGAACGTGCCGTCGGGCCGCAGGGCGCCCAGCGCGACGATGCCCTGGCCCTCGCGGAACAGGTCCGGGAGGATGCCGTTATAGGTGACGGGCACGCTGTTCGCGCCGTCGGTGATCCGGAAGCTGGTGGCGGCCGAGGTTTTGTCGCCGCGGGTCACGCTGCCCGGTTCGACCAGGCCGCCAAGGCGGACGGTGCGTCCGTTGCCGGCGGTTTTGCCGATGTCCGAAGGCGAGACGAAGAAGACCAGGTTGTCGTTGAACGCGGTCAGCACCAGCCCGGCGGCGGCGCTGAGGCACAGGCCGCAAACGGCGACGATCGTCAGGCGGCGGCTTTTGCGGGTCATGCGCCGGACCGCTCCCGCCGCGGGTCGATGGCGGCCAGGCGTTTCGTGGCGGCCATCGCGCGCAGCCAGGCGCCGAGCCCGAAGCCCACGAGGACAACGAAGGCGAGGGCGTAGGAAATGGCCACGAAGGGCAGGTGGGTCATCTCGATACCGCTTTCATCTCGACACCGCGCGCGCCAGCAGCAGGCCGCGGATGCGGCGCTCCATCACTGCGGCGCGCAGGCGGGCCGTAACGATGGCGGCGAAGGACAGGGAAAATCCGATGGCGGCGATCAGCAGTGGCCAGAGCATCCCGGGCGCGATCGACGGGGCCTCGGTGAACTTGATCGAGGCGGGCTGGTGCAGGGTGTTCCACCACTCCACGCTGAATTTGATGATCGGCAGGTTGACGACGCCGATCAGCGCCAGCACGGCGCCGGAGCGGTAGCCGCGCACCGGATCGTCGAAAGCTCGGACCAACACGATATGGCCAAGATAGAGGAACAGCAGCACCAGCACCGAGGTCAGGCGCGCGTCCCAGACCCACCAGGCCCCCCACATCGGCTTGCCCCACAGGCTGCCGGTGGCGAGGCACAAAGCGGTGAACCCCGCCCCCACCGGCCCGATCTCCACCGCCGCCAGGTCGGCCAGCGGGTGGCGCCAGACCAGGGAGAACAGCGAGGCCAAAGCGAGTGAAAAATACCCGGCGGAGGCCAGCCAGGCCGACGGGACATGCACATACATGATCCGCGCGGCGTCGCCCTGTTGCCAGTCGGTGGGGGCGAGCAACAGGCCCCAGCCGAGGCCGGCGACGGTCAGCGCGACGGCGGCGGCGGTCAACCATGGCAGCACCGCGCCGGACAGGCGGAGGAAGCGGCCCGGATTGGCGAAGCGATGCAGCGACGTCCCGCCGGCCGATGGGGCAGTCGCGGGAGCCTCGATGGGATGCGTGTCCATACGCGTCATGTAGTCGATCGCCGCGCGGGATTGAAGCGGCGGTGTTCAGGCCGCGCGGCTGGCGTCCCGCCCGTCGTCGAGATAGCGGATCGTGGCGGCCACCGTCAGTTCGAGTTCGAACGGATCGGTCAGGTCCGCGAACAACGCCGTTGGCACTTCGGCATCGCCGTTGGTCCAGACCTGGCCGGAATCGGCCTCGTATGCGTGGAACCCCGCCGCCGCCGCCAGATCTTCCGCGGCCGCGGCGCGAAGCTCGGCGCCGCGCCGGACCGCGATGCCGCGCACGGCGACCCCCAGTTCGCGGTCGTCGCGGGCCAGGCCGAGTTCCTGCGGGACGGCCGAGCGGGAGACCACACGCAGGGCGCGCGGCGGCGCGGCGAGGGCGAAGACATGGGTTTTGCCAAGCCGCTGACGCGGGTTCAGCCGGACGCCGTCCACCAGCAGATGCGTGTCCGGGTCCTCCGTCATCGGAAGGTCCGCGCGCTGCCCGGACCGTTCGAGCAAATATTTCCAGATCGTGTCCACCACCAGGCCGCCGCTCAGGACCGGGGCGCACGGGGGTTTGGCGGGCTGGTCCCAGCCGGTACTGGCGTTCTGGAACAGCCAGCGGTTGCCGTCGTCGCGGTAGCTTTCGGCGGGCGCGCCGTTGGCCAGCAGCACGTCGTGCCGGTCCAGTTCCAGGTGGTAGACGGTGACTTCCCTGGCCCGGTCGTCCCACAGGATCGAGCGATTGTTGACCAGAAACTCGGCCGGGATCAGCACGCCGTCGAAGAACAGCGAGTGTCCCTTGGTGATGTAAAGGTCGCGATACGGCACATTGTCGGCCAGGGCGCCCCTGCGGACCAGGATCGGCGTGGCGGCGGTCCGCCGTCCGCGCGTGGCCAGGGCCTGACCGCGGCCGATCCAGCACAGGCGCCGGTGGCCGCCGCTCGCGGTCGCGATCGTGTCGCCGACCGCCAGTTCCTCGACCCGGACCTCGCCGCGATCGGTCGCGATCCAGGTGCCCGGCAGGAAGCAGGCGACGATGTTGGTGCCGCTGGCGCCGTCGCTCGACACGGAAAACGCGTTCGAGGCGAAGCTGCCGGTGACATGCAGGGTCTGATGGGCGCCGCCGGAACTGGTCAGGGTCAACAGATTGCTGGCGAAGGTGGCGCTGGTCGCGACGAAGCCGGTCAGGTCCAGGGTGACCTGGTCCGTCAGGCCCGCGATGGTGATGCCGGTCAACCCGTTGGCGGAGGTATCGCCGCCGATCTTCCAGCGCGCGCCGCTGTCGACGGTCAGCGTCTTGAAATTGACGATATTGGTGCCGAAGCCGGTCAGTGTGCCCACGCTGGCGCCGGACGCCAGTTCCACGGTCGCCGCCGTGCCTGACCCGCCATTCAGGCTGCCGGTGAACACCGCGCCGGGATCGACGATCAGCCGCGACGCCCCGCTGCCGAACGCGACGGCCACCCCGGCCGTGCCGCGGCTGGACGCGATCGTGCCGGCGTTTTCCACCGTGCCGTCCGCCGAGATTTTGACCCCGCCATAGCCTTGGATCAGACCGCCCACGCCCAGATTGCCGATGCTGCCGGAACTGCCGAAGCTGACCCCGTACTGGCCAGTCCCCGTGCGGGTGTTATTGATCGCGCCGTAGTTGATCACGGTCGAGGACGTGCTGGTCACGGAGTAGATGCCGCCGAACCCTCGGATCGTGCCACTGGCGTTGTTCGTCACCCTGCCACCGGAATTGAGCCGGATCGCGGCGCCAACGGTGGTGGTGCTGGTCCCGGAGATCAGACCGTCGTTGACGATCGTGATGCCGGTGCTTTGGAACAGGCCGTAGATCCCGAACGCGTCCGCGATGGTGCCGCCGGCTTTGTTGGCGATCGTCGCGCCGGCCCTGTAAGCGGAGATACCGAAACGCAGGCCGGACTGGCCGCCGATCAGACCGTAATTCAGCACCGACGCCGCGACGGTTCGGATTTCGATCGCCTCCCCGCCAATGAAGGTTCCGCCGGCCTGATTGACGATCGTGCCGCCGCCTCGCAGCTTGACGCCCGAGCCGGACGTCGTCGCGCCGACGATGCCGCTGTTCGTCAGCGCGAGGGTGCCCGTGGCCGCGTAAACGCCGACGCCCCCGGCGATCGTGCCACCAGTCTGGTTCGTGACGATGGCGCCGCCCAGGCTCTGTATGCCGCTCCCGCTGGAACCGCCGACGACCGTGCCGGCGTTCGCGACCGTGATCGGCCCGCCGGTCCCGCCGGCCGTGATGCGGCCGCGAATCGCCGCGAAGCCGAACGAGGAAATGGTGGCACCGGCGCTGTTGGTCACCTGTCCGCCCAGGTCCAGGGACACACCGAACGAATAGCTGGATATACGGCCAGAATTCGAGACCGATGCGCCGCTGCCGGTGATGTTCACGCCGTAGACGTTACTCGCGATGGAACCGCCGCTGTTGTTCGCGACCGCGCCATTGCCCACGAGCCTGATGCCCGATCCGTTCGTCGCGGAAACCGTACCGCTGTTCGCGACGGTTCCCCCGGAGGCGAGCAAAATGCCGATGGCGTTGTTGCCGGCATCGCCGACGGATCCGAGATTGGCGAAGGTCCAGCTTGTCCCGGACGGCCCGTACACGGCCTTCGACGCGCCGCCGGTGTTGGAAATGGCCCCGCCGACGTCCAGCGTCGTATCGGTGGCGATCAGCGTGTAACCGCTTGAATAAGTACCGAAAAGCGTGGCCATCGCCGCACGTCCCCTTGACCGGGCGATGGCCACGAACCGACGCCGCCTGTATGCCCCTGGGCGTCAGAATATCCTTTAATAAGACATTGACAAGTATTGGCGCGAACGCGAACGCGGCCGCCCGAACGCCGGTCCACGCGCCGCGGCGCCGCGCTCCCCGCCGATTTCCCCCTCGGCTATCCCCTGGAGTCGCCGCCTCAGCGCTTGACCAGCGTGCCCGGCCCGGCCTCGGTAAACAGTTCCAGCAAACAGGCATGCGGCACGCGCCCGTCCAGGATCACCGCGCCCTTCACGCCCTGGCGCACCGCATCCACGCAACATTCCACCTTCGGAATCATCCCGCCGGTGATGGTGCCGTCCGCGATCCGTTCGTCCACCTCGGTCAGCGTCAGCGACGGAATAAGAACCTTGTCCTTGTCCAGCACGCCCGCGACATCGGTCAGCATCAGCAGCCGGTCCGCGTGCAGCGCCCCCGCGACGGCCGAGGCCACGGTGTCGGCGTTGATGTTATATGTCTGACCGTCGTCGCCGATCCCCACCGGCGCGATCACCGGCACCAGCCCGCCGCCGGTCAGCGCGTGGATGACGCGGACATCGACGCCCGTGGGCTCGCCCACGAAGCCGAGGTCCAGGACCTGCTCGATATGGCTGTCGGGGTCTTTCTTCGTCCGGCGCAGCTTGCGGGCGCGGATCATGCCGCCGTCCTTGCCGCAAATCCCCACCGCCAGCGCCCCCGCCTGGGTTATCAGCCCGGAGACATATTTGTTCACGGTGCCCGCCAGCACCATTTCCACGACCTCGACCATGGCCGCGTCGGTGACCCGGAGCCCGTCGATGAACGTGGACGTGATCGCGAGGCGTTTCAGCATCGCGTTGATCTGCGGGCCGCCGCCGTGGACGACGACCGGATTGATCCCCACCTGCTTCAACAGCGCGATGTCGCGGCCGAATTCCAGCGCCAGATGCTCCTCGCCCATCGCGTGGCCGCCGTATTTCACCACGACGGTGGCGCCGGCATAGCGGCGCAGGAAGGGCAGCGCCTGCGCCAGGACATGGGCGCGCTCGGTCGCGACGGAAAGATCGGAGGGGGATGTCGTGCTCATGGGCGCGGACGTAAGGCGAGGCCCGGCACAGGGTCAAGAGCGGGATCAGCCCTTGAGGAGACTCATGAAGAACACCAGCAGGATCAGGGCCGCGCCTTGCAACAGCACGCGATAGCGCATGAAGCGATTGGAGGTCGCACCGGAGACGCCGCGGGCCATGCCGATCAATCCGGCGAAGAGCATGCCAAGGGTGCCCAGCATGAGAAGGCCGACGGCGATGGAGGCGAACGTGCGCATGGCCGGAGTATAGCCGGTACCGCGCGTGTGTTCACCCCCTGGTTCGGGTTCCCGGCGGTTTTCATGTGGGATTCGGACACGGCTCCGGCGTCACCTTCCGGCCCATGCGGGGACCGGGCGCGGCGCGGATCCGCTTTCCTGGCACGTCCGGTCACCCGTTCCAGCCGGGGATGACGAGGCGGCGGCGGGCCGCGCCAAAATGGCAACCGCGACAACGGAATTCCAATTGACCGGCGCGGCCGGTTCGTGGTCGCTCACATCCCATGATCATGTCCCGTCTCCTGCTTCTTTTGCTCTCTCTCGCGGTCGCGCTGACGGCCGGTCTTCCGGCGGCGGCGCAGACGAAATCCGCCGCCGCGCCGCCAGCGGCCGCGATCTCTCCGGATCAGGCGCGGGCGGCGCTGGAGACGTTGAACGACCCGAAAAAACGTGCCGCCTTCGCCGCGACCCTGGAGGCTTTGATCAAGAGTCAGCCGTCGCGTCCGCCCGGCACCGCGTCCGCGCCGGCCACCGCGCCCGTGGCGGAGCCGGCGACGGAGAAGACCGAAAAAGACGTCAAACCGGCGGCCGAGCCGCGCGCGATTCAGCTCGCGCCCGACAGTCTGGGCGCCCAGGTGGTGCTGACCGCGTCGTCGTTTTTGAATGACGTGGCGGATGAATTGGTCGAGGCCCTGAAGACCGTCCAGAGCCTGCCGCTGCTTTGGGCCTGGCTGGTGGTCATGGCCACCAGTCCGATCGGCCAGCGCATTCTGATCGACGCGTCCTGGCGCCTTGCCGTCGCGCTGGTCGTGGCGGTCGGCGTGCAACTGATCCTCCGCTACCTGCTGCGCCGCCCCTTGGCGATCGTGCGCGCGAAGGGCGAGGCACCGGAGGAGACCGCGGATCCGCTGGATCTCGCCGAGAGTGGCGCGGTGGAATCGCTGCCCGCCCTGGATGCCGCGGGTTACGCGCGCCGTCTGCGGCTTGGCTTCGCCCGGTTCGCGCTGGAAATCGCCCCGGTGCTTGGCCTGCTGATCGCCGGCCATGTCGTGGCGGGTTCGAGCCTGGGGGGGCGGTCCGACAGCCAGTTGATCGTTCTTTCGGTGATCGGGGCGATCGCGGCGTGCCAGATCCTGCTGGCGGCGAACCGGTGGCTGTTCATGCCGGAGCCGCCGGGCTTGCGGCCGTTCCGGATCGAGGCCGGTCACGGACGGTATTTGATGCGCTGGGGGCGGCGCCTGATCCTTATTGGCGTCTCCGGTTACGCGGCCGTGGAAGTCGGCTTGCTTCTGGGATTGTCCACCACGTCGCACGACGCGCTGCAAAAGGCGAACGGCCTCAGTCTCGTGGTGTGTTTCGCCACGATGGTGATCCAGCGGCGAGAGGCGGTGCGTCAGTGGCTCAGCGCGCCGGACGGCGCCACGGACGCATTTGGGCGCTGGCGGACCCGGCTCGCCGCCCGTTGGCACTGGGTTGCCCTGTTCGTTCTCGTCGTATTCTGGTTGACCTGGACGTTGCGTGCACCCGACGCGATCGGGCGCGGGCTCTGGTATATCGGCGTGACGGCGTTTGTCGCGATAGCCGCGGGCGTCGCGCGCCTGGGCGTAACCGTTTGGCTGCGCCGGCTGCGGGCTCGCGCGCCGGACGGGCCCATGCATTCGGTGCCCGCGCGTCTCGCGGCCTACCATCCCGTGTTCCGGCAAATCGCGCGGCTGACGATCGACGCCGTCGCGGTCCTCGCATTGCTGCAATTCTACGGTCTCGGCGGGTTGACCTGGCTGCTGACCAGCGATGTCGGACGCCGGATCGCCTCTGGTCTTGGTACCTTGGCGGTGACGATCGGACTGGCCTTCGCGGTTTGGGAAGGCGCCAACATCGCGATTCAGATGCACCTGGAAGGGCTGCGGCGCGAAGCGCAGGCCGCCCGCCTCGCGCGTCTCAGGACCCTGTTGCCGCTGCTGCGCACCACGCTGTCCATCACCATCGCGATTGTCGCGGGCCTGATGGTGCTGAGCGAAATCGGCGTGAACATCGCCCCGCTGCTGGCCGGTGCCGGGATCGTCGGCGTCGCGATCGGCTTCGGTTCCCAGAAACTGGTCCAGGACGTGATCACCGGCGTCTTCCTGCTGCTGGAAAACACCGTGCAGGTGGGCGACGTCGTCAAGGTCGGCGACCAGTCGGGCCTGGTCGAAAGCCTGTCGGTCCGAACAATCCGTCTGCGAACAGAGGACGGGTCCGTCGTCGTTATCCCCTTCAGCGCCGTGACCACGGTGACCAACATGACCCGCGATTTCAGCCGCGCGGTCATCGCCGTGAATATCTCGACAACCGAGGATGTCGACCGCGTCACCGCCGCGATGCGCGAAATCGTCCAGGAAATGCGTGCCGACGACGCCTGGGCCAACATCATCCTCGACGATCTGGAAGTCTGGGGCCTGGACAAATTCTCCGAATCCGCCCTGCTGATCAAATGCCGGATCATGTGCACGCCCTTCGGCCGCTGGCCGGTGGGACGCGAGTTCAATCGCCGCATGAAACTTCGGTTCGCGGAACTGGGGATCGAGTTGCCGGGCACGCAAACAAAACTGATTCTGGAAGGCCCGTTTCCGGCTTTGCCGGCGCCAGCGGCACCCCAGGCAGTGGCACCCCAGCCGGCGGCGCGCTGAAGGGGGACGGGCCACGCCGAGGGCTTACGCGGCGGGGATATCCGGGGTAGCTTTGGGGATCGGCCCACGAGCGCCGCCGGAAATGGCGGACCTGGAACGGAGGAAACACGCATGGATGCCAACATTGGCGCCGCGATCGGCGGCCAAACCTGCCTGAACGGCGTCCGCGTTCTGGATCTGACCCAATTCGAAGCGGGCCCGTCCTGCACCGAAGCTCTGGCATGGTTGGGCGCCGAGGTTGTCAAAGTTGAAAACCCCGGCGTCGGCGATCCCGGCCGCGCGCTTGGCGGCAAGGTCGGCGGCGACGATCCGTATTTTCTCCAGTTTAACGCGAACAAGAAATCGATCGGCGTCAATCTGAAGGACCCCAAAGGCCTTCAACTGGTAAAGGACCTGGTCAAACAGGCCGACGTGATGATCGAGAATTTCGCCCCCGGCGCGATCGAGCGTCTGGGGCTCGGTTACGAGGTTATCAAGGCGATCAACCCCTCGATCATTTATTGCCAGATCAAGGGATTTGGCGAGGGCAGCCCGTACGAGAAAAATCTCGCCTTCGACATGATCGCGCAGGCCTGCGGCGGCACCATGAGCATCACCGGCGATCGCGACGGCCCGCCGATGAAGCCGGGACCGACTCTGGGCGATACCGGCACCGGCATGTTGATGGCGATTTCCATTCTCGGCGCGCTGTATCGCCGCAAGGAAACCGGGCAGGGCGACCATCTGCAAATCGCCATGCAGGACGCGATGCTGCATTACATCCGCATCGCCTTCGCGGCACAGGCGCGCTCGGGCCAGGTCGCGGGCCGCTCGGCCGAGGGCGCGATCACCGGATCGAACCCGCCGATGGGGATTTTTCCGTGTAAGGGCGGCGGGCCCAACGATTATGTGTACGTCTATACCAGCCGCACAAATCCCGATCATTGGCGGCGGCTTTTGGGTGTGATCGGGCGGTCCGATTTGATCGGCGACGAACGCTTCGCGACGCAGCCGGCGCGCACGGCGAACGTCGTGGAAGTCAACGAAATGGTGTCCAACTGGACGCGTCAACACACGAAGCAAGAGGCGATGGAAATCATCGGCGCCGCGGGCATTCCGGCGGGCGCGGTGCTGGACACAATGGAACTGAGCCAGGACA
>CANJJS010000071.1 GCA_947474705.1 Acetobacteraceae bacterium
AGTTATGCGGCCTCGTTTGGGACACTTATGATGCGATCGTCGAGGCCTGCAGAGCCGCTTGGCAATTTTTGATCGACGATCCAGAACGTATTCAGTCGATTGGGACGCGTGAATGGGCATCGGTCAATGGTTAGGTCAGTTGGTATAAAATTGGTGCGTGTCTGTCCAGGCCGTTCGCGCTCGTTCGTCAGCCATGCGATTTCCGAGGGGAACGTCGCGGCGCGCGGGGTCAGCGCAACGCGCGCTCGATCCGCCGGTCGGGGATCAGCCACAGCGCCGCCAGCAGGACATAGATCGCGCAGGCGAGCGGCGGGGAGACGAAGCCAAGCCCGATCCCGGCGACGCAGATCGCCAGGGAGGTCTTGCCTTTGATGTCGCGGCCGATCGCGTTGGCGAGCGCGCGGTCCTCGCCGTTGGCATGGACGATGCGGCTCTGGAGGATGAAATACGCGATCGCGGGGAGCAGGAGCGCGATGCCGTAGAGGACGACGGGTGTCTGGGCGAACCGGTTCTCGCCCATCCAGCCCGTGGCGAAGGGGAGCAGCGAGAGCCAGAACAGCAGATGCATGTTCGCCCATAGGATGCCGGCGGTGACGCGGCGGCAGGCGTGCAGCAGATGGTGGTGGTTGTTCCAGTAGATGGCGACGAAGACGAAGCTGAGGATGTAGCTGAGGAAGGTCGGCCAGACGGGAAGGAGATCGGCCCAGGCGCCGCCTTTGGGGACTTTGAGCTCGAGGACCATGATCGTGACGATGATCGCGATCACGCCGTCGCTGAAGGCCGTAAGCCGTTCCTTGTTCATGGGTATTGTACCAGTTGGCGCAAAGGTTGACTCTTCCGCCTCGTCATCGCTCGGCGTTCGCGGAGGCCGGCCCGATGGGGGCGGGCGGGCCATGGCGATAGGGGGAGGGGGCGTGCCGTGCCGAGGGGGGTCGCCATGCGTCAATCTTTCAGGCCCCAGGTGTTAGCTGTGCTGGTGTCCCCGCAGTTCGCCGGAGCGCACGCTGGCGATCGCGTTGTTCAGGATGCCGCAGATCGCGTTGTCGTCCAGCGTGCGCGACAGCAGCGCGATCGAGCCGCCAAGCAACGCGGAGGCGATGGCGACCGGCGGCACGTTCTGGCCCATCATGTATTCGATCGCTTTATCCACCACCGACCCGGCGAGGCTGAGTTCGGCGGGCGGGTCCTGTTCGTGGCCTGACATGTCAAAGAATCCTTATTCGGTTAGGGCGGGGATGGGCGCTTCGTCCGCCTGCATCGCCCACATGCGCGCGTAGAGTCCGTCGCGCGCCAGCAGAGCGGCGTGGGTGCCGCGTTCCTCGATTTCGCCGTCGCGCAGAACCAGAATTTCGTCGGCGTCGATCACGGTGGAGAGGCGGTGGGCGATGACCAGCGTCGTGCGGTGTGCCATCGCGGCGCGGAAGGCGCCTTGGATTTCCTGTTCGGTGCGGGTGTCGAGGGCGCTCGTGGCCTCGTCCAGGATCAGAATACGCGGATCTTTCAGGATGGTGCGGGCGATGGCGACGCGTTGTTTCTCGCCGCCGGAGAGTTTCAGGCCGCGTTCGCCGACCATCGTGTCGTAGCCATCGGGCAGGCGCATGACGAAATCGTGGACCTGGGCCAGGCGGGCGGCTTGCTCGATATCTTCCTGGCTGGCGCTGGGTTTGCCGTAGCCGATGTTGTAGCGGATGGTGTCGTTGAACAGCACGGTGTCCTGCGGCACCACGCCGATCGCGGCGCGGACGCTGTCCTGGGTTACGTCGCGGATGTCCTGACCGTCGATCGCGATCCGGCCGCCGGAGACGTCGTAAAAGCGGAACAGCAGGCGGCTGACGGTGGATTTGCCGCTGCCGGTGGGGCCGACGATCGCGAGGCGTTTGCCCGCGGGAATGGCGAAGCTGACGCCGTGCAGGATTTCGCGGTCAGGGCGGTAGCCGAAGCGGACATTTTCGAACCGGACCTCGCCGCCGGAGGCGGTCAGCGCGGGGGCGCGAGGTTTGTCCTCGACTTCCGTGGCGACGTTGAGGAGGGCGAACATTTGTTCCATGTCCACCAGGCCCTGTTTGATGGTCATGTAGACCATGCCGAGGAAGTTCAGGGGCTGGTAGAGCTGGATGAGATAGGTGTTGATGAGGACGAAGGAGCCGATGGTCATCGTGCCCTCGGCCATGGATTGGGCGGCCATCAGCATGATGATGGTCAGGCCGATCGCGATGATGGCGGCCTGGCCCAGGTTGAGCATGTTGAGGGAGACCTGGACTTTGACGGCGGCGCGCTCGTAGCGGGCGAGGGCGCGGTCGTAACGGGCGGCCTCGTGCGCCTCGTTGCCGAAATATTTCACGGTTTCGTAGTTGAGGAGGCTGTCGATGGCTTTGCTGGAGGCGTCGTTATCGGTCTCGTTCAGGGTGCGGCGGTAGCGGCCGCGGCGTCCGGCGAGGACGGAGGTGAAGAGGACGTAGATCGCGACCGCGAGGACGGTGACGGCGGCATAGCGCCAGTCGAACATGTGCCAGATGATGGCGGTGACGAGCAGGAGTTCCACGGCCGTGGGGACGACGTTGAAGACGGCGAGGCGGAGAACGGACTGCATACCCTGGACGCCGCGGTCGATGACCCGCGACAATCCGCCGGTCTGGCGGTCGAGATGGAAGCGCAGGCTGACACGGTGAAGGTGCTGGTAGGTCCGTAGCGCGACCAGGCGGACGGCGCGCTGGGAGACCGAGGCGAACAGCGCGTCGCGGATTTCCCCGAAGCCCGCCGCGCCGATCCGGGCGATGCCGTATGCGAGGATCAAAGCCATCGGCAGGGCGATCGCCAGATTGCCGGGCGTGGTCAGGGCATCGACCGTGCGGCCATACAAAATCGGCACATAAACCGCGGCGGCCTTGGCCAGAAACATGAAGATAACCGCGACCACCACGCGCGCCCGCGCGGCCAGGTTCCCTCGTGGCCATAAATACGGCGCGATCGAAAGCATGATCTCGGTGTTGGATAAATTCCCTCGCCCGGGCGCGACGGGCGACCCCGCGGGCGGAACAACGGCGCGCATGTGTCTCATGCCGCAAGGATGTGCCACGGGGCGGCAGCGATGGGAAGGCGTTTCGGGGGGCGGGTTTTCGGAGGAGGTGGGGATGCCGGGGCTCCCGCCTTCGCGAGCGGCCAGGTGGGCGATGGGTTTCCTTCGTCCGATTGCCGCTGGAATTGCCCCCTTGGAATTGCCCCCTGGGGCGACAAGAAAATCCAAACCTGATACCTTCGCCGCTCGCCGATCGTAACAGTGTGGGGAGGAACCGAAATGCCTATCGACGGAAGTTTAATGGCCAGCGCCATGGCCGGACTCGCCTTTGTCGGTTGCGCCATGGGCAGCATCGCGCCAACGCCGGACACGCGTCCGAAGCGGAGGGAAGTCGTCGTCAATGGCAGGCGCGTCAAGACCATCGATGTGCACGCCCATTGCATCGTGCCCAAAGCCGCGGCGGTCATTGGCCACCCGCTCGAAGCGCCCGGCCTGATGATGGACGATACCAGTGTTCGCCTTGCCGCGATGGACGCGCAGGGGATCGACGTCGAGGCGCTCAGCATCAATCCGTTCTGGTATCGCGCCGAACGCGACGCGGCGGCGGAACTGATCAAGATCCAGAACGAAACCCTGGTCGAATTCTGCGCCGCCAGCCCCGACCGGTTCGTGGCCTTCGCCACCGCCTCGCTGCAATATCCCGAACTGGCGGCGGAGCAGGTCGAATACGCGGTCAAAAAGCTCGGCTTCAAGGGCGTCGGAGTCGGCGGCAGCGTCGCGGGCGAGGAACTCGCCAACCCCAGATTTCACCCGTTCTGGAAAAAATGCGAGGAGCTCGGCGTCCTCGTGTTCATGCACCCGCTTGGCACAAGGGAACTGGAACCGAGCGGACGGCTCGACGGCAGCGGTCTTCTGACCAACACGATCGGCAACCCGCTGGAAACCACCATCGCGCTGTCGCATCTGATTTTCGAGGGCACGCTGGACCGTTTCCCCGGCCTGAAAATCTGCGCCTCGCATGGCGGCGGGTTCCTGCCGTCCTATGCCAATCGGTCCGACGCCGTGACCCGGACCTTCCCCAATCGGGTCGGGCCGCTGCCGAAGAAAGCGCCGACCGCGTATTTGCGCGATGGGCAATTGTTCTTCGATACGATCGTTTTCACGCCGGAGGCGCTGCGCCATCTGATCGCCGAAACCGGCTCGGGTCAGATCATGGTCGGAACGGATTATCCTTTCCCCTGGACCAGCACCGAAGTCGATCTGGTGATGAACACGCCGGGCCTGACCGACGACGAACGGATCGCCATTCTCGGCGGCACCGCGGCGCGGCTGCTCGGCATTCCCACCTGAACCCGCGCGCGAAACGCGAGATTTTCGGTTAAACCGGCCGCATGGGGCGCAAACCCCATGCGGCCACCGCCGGCCAGGCGCGCGGCGCTTTTTTCAGGGGTCCGCCATGCGTTTTTCCCTCGCCTTCGCCTCCGCGCTCCTCGCCCTGCCCGCGCAAGCCTCCCTCGTCCTCGAACAAGCCGGCGACGCCTCGGTGAGTTCCGCCGCGCCGCCTTACGATTTCACCGCCAGCTTCCCGTGCTTCGACCCCGCGCTGGGCACGCTGAAAAGCGTCCGCTTCTTTCTGGGCGACGGCATCGTGGGATCGTGGCGCCTGACCAACCCCAGCGCGACCCTGCCAGTCACCGTCTCCACCGGCTCCTATCTCTTCGCGACCGGCGAATTGTTTCCGGGCCTCGTGGATTTCCAGACCGCCGAAGGGCTTTCCACTTACGGCTGCGGGACCTCGATCGGCCTGAGCACGCTGGGATGCGTGACCTCCTTCACCCTGGCCCCCGGCGAATCCCGGTTGCTGGAGGGCTTCGCGGCCGCCACCGGACGGTTTTCCGCCCCAATCGTCACAGGGCTGGAGGCTTATACCGGGACCGGGCGATACAGCCTGGACGGCCATATCGGCGCCGATGTCTTCACGATCGCCGACGGGCCGGTGACGTCGGTGCTGGACGTGACCGTCAATCTCTCCGCCGGATTCAGCTACGAATACGAGATGATTCCAGAACCCGTCCCTTTCGCGGGGTTCCTCGCCGCGATGGGCCCGCTGGCATGGGCCCGGCGGCGGCGGCCGATTTGACGCACTTCCGGCGCTGCCCCTATTGGTCATCTCGCCGTAACACATGAGGACACGCGCCGATGGATACCCTCATCCAGCCCCTGCTTTCCGCCAATGCCCCGGAACGCGCCCGGACGCTGATCCCATTGCTGGACGCCAATGGCCCGGAAATCGACCGCCGCCGCGAACTGACGCCAGAGGCGGTGGACGCGATCGTCGGCCAGGACCTGCTGCGCCTGCTGCTGCCGAAAAGCCTTGGCGGACAGGAGGTCCACCTCGTCGACTTCTGCAAGGTCACCGAAGCCATCGGCATGGGCGACGGCAGCGCGGGCTGGTTCGTGAACCAGTCGAACGTGTCCACCTCGACCTCCGCCGCCGCCATGCCGCATGAGGCCGCGGCCGAAATCTTCAATGGACCGGGCGCGGGCCTCGCCTGGGGCGCGCGGCATAACTACTCCAAGGCGATCCGCGTGCCCGGCGGTTACCGCCTGACCGGAAAATGGAGTTTCGCGAGTGGCAGCCGCCACACGACCTGGATCGGCGCCCATAGCGCGGTGCGAAATCCGGATGGGACGCCGCATATCCGATACGGGCGGCCGGACGATCGCAGCTTTCTGTTTCTGAAATCCAAAGCGCGCATCATCGACGACTGGCACGTTCTCGGCCTGCGCGGCACCGGCAGCGACACCTACGAGGTCGAGGATCTGTTCATCCCCGACGAGCACGCCCCCGCGCGCGACGCGCTTGAAGAACGCCGCGAAAAAGGCCCGCTCTATCCGATCCAGTCCACGCTTCTGTATGCGACCGGCTTTTGCGGCGTCACGCTCGGCATCGGCCGTAAGATGCTGGAGACGTTCACGAACCTGGCGCGCGGCCGACACTCCAAGGCCTCCGTCAACCCGATGGCGCAGAACAACGCGATTCAGCGCGAAATCGGCATGATGGAAGCGAAGCTCTCCGCCGCGCGGGCCTTCGTGCACGAGGCCGCGAACGAGATGTACGAGGCCGCCGTCGCCGGCAACATCGCGGTCGAGCATCGGCTGCGTCTGCGCCTCGCCACGACCTACGCGATGAACGAGGCGACCGATGTCTCGGTGCATTGTTACCGTGGCGCGGGCACCGGGGCGATCATGGACGTGCAACCCTTCGAGCGGCGCCTGCGCGATGCGCTGACGGCGAGCCAGCATATGCAGGCGATGCTGCCGCTGGTCGAAATGATCGGCCGGCATATGCTGGGGGCAGAGAACGAAATCAAGAACGTCTGAGCCCACGGGCGGGGGCCGGTGCGCGAACGCGAGGCTGGGGCTCTGCCCCGGACCCCGTGGGGGGCGCTGCCCCCTCAACCCCCGCCAAGGCTGGGCCTTGGATGCCGTCTGTTTGAGGGAGAGGAAGCAGGGGGGCCTACACGGATGTTGAAACGCCATGGATGGCCCCCCTGCTTCCTCTCCCCCAATTAAATGGGTCCAGGCTTGCCCCTGCGAAGGCGGGGGGGCCCCGCCCTGGTGGGGGTTGAGGGGGCAAAGCCCCTCGCGGGGGCCGGGGCAGCGCCCCGGCGCCGCCGTTTCGCGACTTGACCCCGCCACGGCCTCCGTCGCATTCTCGGCCCATGACCTCCGCCTCGGCATATCTTCACGGCGACACGCGAATTACAGGCCCGGCCGCTCGCTGAGCGCCGGGAGCCTTGACGCGATCTGTCCGCGGCCGCAAACGCCGCACCGCATGCCCGAGTTGGAACACAAATGAACGATGCCCCTCGCGATTACCGCGACACGGTTTTTTTGCCCCAGACCGCTTTCCCCATGCGTGGGGACCTGCCGAAAAAAGAGCCCGCGATCCTCGCCCGGTGGGAGGCGATGGACCTGTGGGGCAAGATGCGCGCCGACGCCAAGGGCAGGCCGCTGTTCATCCTGCATGACGGCCCGCCCTATGCGAACGGCAATCTCCACATCGGCCACGCGCTGAACAAGATTCTCAAAGACGTCATCAACCGGTCGCGGCAAATGGCGGGCTATGACGCCAACTACATCCCGGGATGGGATTGCCACGGCCTGCCGATCGAATGGCGGATCGAAGAACAGTATCGCGCGAAGAAGAAGGACAAGGACGCCGTCCCAATCCTGGATTTTCGCGCCGAATGCCGCGCCTACGCCGATCACTGGATGTCCGTGCAATCCGTCGAATTCCGCCGCCTCGGCGTCGAGGGCGCCTGGAAAGACCGCTACGCGACGATGGACCTGCCGTCCGAGGGCGCGATCGCCGGGGAAATCCTGAAGTTTTTGCTCAATGGCGCCCTGTTCCGGGGGCTGCGTCCGGTCATGTGGTCGCCGGTCGAAAAGACGGCGCTGGCAGAGGCCGAGATCGAGTACCACGACCACACCAGCGCCACGATCTGGGTCCGCTTCCCCATCGTCTCGACGCCGGTCAAGGAACTCGAAGGCGCCGCGGTCGTCATCTGGACCACCACCCCCTGGACCATGCCGGGCAACCGCGCCATCGCCGCCGGCCCCGAGATCGATTACGCGCTGGTCCGCGTCGATGGGGTGAAGGAAGGCTCCCTCGCCCGCCCGCACGAGAAAATCCTGATCGCGCTGCCGCTGCTGCCGAAGGTGCTGGAAGACACGGGCATCTCCCTGCACCACGTCATGCACGTCTACAAAGGCGAAGCCCTGAAAGGCATCGTCTGCGCTCACCCGCTGCGGGGGCAGGGCTACGACCAGGACACCCCGCTGTTGATGGCCGACTTCGTCACGACCGACGCGGGCACCGGCTTCGTCCACATCGCCCCCGGCCACGGCGAGGACGATTTTCATCTCGGCCGCGCCAACAACCTCGACATCCCGGAAACCGTCGGCGACGACGGCACCTTCAACCCCTGGGTGCCCCTCTTCGCCGGGCATCACGTATACAAGGCCGCCGATCCCGTCTGCGAGGCGCTGACGGCGGCGGGCGGACTGCTGGCGCGCGGGCAAATCAAACATTCCTACCCGCACTCCTGGCGCTCCCGGGCCCCGCTGATCTTCCGCGCCACGCCGCAATGGTTCATCCGCATGGACGGACCCGAGCACATCCGCGAAAAAGCCCTGGCCGCCATCGACGCGACCAGGTTCGTGCCCGATCAAGGACGCAACCGCATCGGCTCCATGATCGCCGCCCGTCCCGACTGGTGCATCAGCCGCCAGCGCGCCTGGGGTGTGCCAATCGCCATCTTCGTCGAACGTAAAACCGGCGAACCGCTCCGCGACCCGGACGTCGCCGCCCGCATCGTGGAAGCCTTTGCCAGCGAAGGCGCCGACGCCTGGTACAAATCCCCGCCATCCCGTTTCCTCGGACAGGACCGCCACGCGGACGACTACGAACAGGTCATGGACATCGTCGATGTCTGGTTCGAGTCCGGCTCGACCCACGCCTTCGTACTGGAGGGCAGGGGCCTCCCATCCCCCGCCGACCTGTATCTGGAAGGCTCCGACCAGCACCGCGGCTGGTTTCATTCCTCTTTGTTGGAATCCGTGGGCACGCGGGGCCGCGCGCCGTTCAAAGCCGTTCTCACCCACGGTTTCGTGAACGACGAATCCGGGCGCAAAATGTCCAAATCCTTGGGCAACGTGACCGCCCCGGACGAGGTCGCCAACAAATTCGGCGCCGATATCCTTCGACTCTGGGTCATGATGTCCGACACTTCGGACGACCTGCGTATCGGGCCCGAAATTCTCAAACAACAATCCGAACTTTATCGGCGTCTTCGCAACACCCTGCGCTGGGTGTTGGGCTCGCTCGCGGGCTACACGGACGAAGAAGCCGTGCCGTTGGAAAATATGCCGGAGCTGGAACGCTACATCCTCCACCGCATGACCGGGATCGACGCGAAAATCCGCGCCGCCGTGGAAAGCTACGACTGGACCGGCGTCTACCCAGACCTGCACAATTTCTGCGCCACCGATCTGTCCGCCTTTTATTTCGACATCCGCAAGGACACGATCTACTGCGACACGTCGAAAAATCTTCGCCGCCGCGCGGCGCGCACCGTGCTCGACCATCTGCACCGCTGCCTTTGCGCCTGGCTCGCCCCGGTGCTGGCCTTTACCGCGGAAGAAGCCTGGACCTCGCGCTTCGGCGAACAGAACAGCGTGCATCTCCAACAATTCCCAACGCTCCCGCACGCCTGGCGCGACGACGTGTTGGGTGCCAAATGGGATGAATTACGAAATATCCGGCGACGCATCACCGTGCCGCTGGAGGACGCCCGCCGCGCCAACACGATCGGCGCCTCGCTCCAGGCCGCCGTCACGCTGAAGCTGGCGCCGGACGAGGCGGAACTGCTCAGCGCCGCCGAATGGTCGGAACTGGCGATCGTCTCCACGACACGCCTCGTCGCGGGCAGCGGCGACGAACCGGCGGACATCGCGCTCGCGCCCGGCCATAAATGCGACCGCTGCTGGAAAGTGCTGGAAGAAGTCGGCACCCACGCCGCCCATCCCACGCTCTGCCTGCGCTGCGTCGAAGCGGTCGACGCGGCGTGACACCGGCCCGTGCCATCCGTATCGGCGGGATCGCGGCGGCCGGGGTGTTCGCCGCGGATCAGGCCAGCAAATACTGGATTCTGTATGGACTCGACCTGCCGTCGCTGCGGCAGGTCGAGGTTCTGCCAGTCCTGAATTTCACCATGGTCTGGAACCAGGGCGTCACCTTCGGCCTGCTCAACGGCCTCGGGACCTGGAGCCATTTCATTCTGGCGGGATTCGCCCTGGCCGTCGTCGCGGGCCTCTGCGTCTGGCTGCGCCGCGCCGAGACCACGCTGGCCGCGATCTCGATCGGCGGCATCGCCGGCGGCGCGGTGGGCAACGTGCTCGACCGCCTCCGCTATGGCGCCGTCGTCGATTTCATCCACGCCCATCTCGGCGAGTGGTCCTGGTACGTCTTTAACGTCGCCGACGCCGCGATCGTCTGTGGCGTCGCGGCCCTGGTCCTGGAAAGCCAGTTCCGCCGGCAGCCCGATCCCGTGGTGAAATCTGGGGTCTGACGCCCGATCGGCGAAATTCGGACTTGAAGCGGAGCGCCGTCTCCTGTCTGATTGTCCCACGGTGCGCCTGTAGCTCAATTGGTCAGAGTCGGCGGCTCATAACCGCTTGGTTGTAGGTTCGAGTCCTACCGGGCGCACCAATTTTCTTCACGCCGGAGAAAAACCGGAGGGGCGTAATATCGTTTCTTTGCGTGAAATACTTCACGGTATTAATCCCGGCCGCCTGACCGTGCGCGCCTTTTCCGGACGGGCGGCGATCTCCGGTTGTATCGCGGCGTCCGCCTGGCCCGCGCCGGAATGGGAATGGCCGATGCGGGTGCGCCCGCTTGTTGTCCGATCGTTCGAAGCGCATTTGCCTTTTGCTGAAAATGATCGTAAGTCAAGAGAACAGATCGGTCGCGCGGGCCTGACGCGCCGTGCCGATTCCCGGCGCGTCAGGCCCAGCAGATGCCCGATGTGGCGCTGGATTGGCGTCGTGGGGCCAAAAGGCGGCCTGTCTTCGAACTGTTACAAAAAAAATGTGCCTGGGCGGATTGCGCCCGTGGACAGAGTGCTCGCGAGCCGTTCGTCTATTCCAGCGGGAAACATCGGAAGCGTCCCAAAAAAATATTCCACGGGTTAATTTTAAATCATACTGAGCGCATATCGAACACGTATCGCGGGTGAACATTCGATTTGCGCCCGTCTGCTGCATTTCATGAGGCCTGCCGCGCTGGGGTGGCCGTCGCGTTCCGTCTTGCATCCGGTTGAAACGCGGGCGTAGTCTCGCCGCATCGAGGCCGCAAACCGCCATTTGGAGTTTTTCAATGCCGATCGTAACGGTGCAGGGTGCCAACGCTTCGACCATTTCGTTGTCATATGATTCAGCCGCCAACGCCCTCCTCGCCTCCTCGCCTCCGCGGTGGGAGCCCGCTCGACGCGGGAATTAAAAGCGCGTTAACGCCGTTCGGGAGCGGGAATATTCTGCCGGTCGACCGGTCCAAGACACCGGCTCCGCCGCCGCTGGCTTCCGGTAAGACCGGCGAGTACGTGTTCAGCGGGCCCGGTATCGCGACGATGCCGAAGGGCTACGATTTTGTGGTGGTATCCGCCACTTCCGCCAATCTGACGGGGAACGCCGATGCCAACCAGCGGATCCTGGCGGGATCGGCGCATCTGACGTTCAACGCGGTCGCGGGCGGGTCCGGGTCGGTCATCGCGGGTAACGGCAACAACCTGATCACCATTCCCGTCACCGATTCCGGTTCCTGGATGATCGCGCTGGGTGGTGGCAACGATACAGTCCGCGCGCTGGGCGGCGGGAACAACACGGTCTCCGCGGGCGTGGGCACGGGTGGCACCAGCCAGATCTCGCTGGGCGGCGGAAAATCCGCTGTCTCGGTCGGCGGATCGTCCACCATCTCCGGTTCCAAGACGGGCGGCGCCGAGACGATCACGGCCACCGGAACGACCGTGGTCAACGCGAACGCCAGCAACCTCTTGTTCCTTGGCGCGGCCGGTTCGGGCGCGACGGTTTTCGGCGGCACCGGCAGCGCCACCATTCAGGGCGGCGGTGGCGCCGAGTGGTTGCAGGGCGGATCCGCCGGTAACAACAGTATCCAGGGCGGCACCGGCGCGGCGACGCTGATCGGTGGCGGCGACGGCGACAGGTTGTTCGCTGGCATGGGTGTTGGGGCGCTGCAGGTTCTGAAGGCGGGCTCCGGCAACGAAACGCTGGTCGGCACGGCCGGCAGCGGTTTCGGTCAGGACACCTTCTATGGTTCGACGGGCCTCACGACGGTTTTGAGCGGAGGCGGCGTCAATCATTACGTTCCTGGCCAGGGCCTGGGTGTCATGGAAATCCATATCGACTCGCTCGCGGGTGGGTATCAGTCCAGCGCCAATCAGTTCGATTTCTTCTTTGGGAAGGGCGGCGGGTCGATCGTCGAAATGGGCTTTACCTCGGTGAGCCAGATCCATTTCCATCTGGATGCCGGGTTTGGCGCCAACGACGTCACGTCGCTTACCCAGAACGCGGTTTCGGGCAGCGATCTGAATGTCACGCTGAACGACGGCACGAAGGTGACGTTCCTGAATATCGCGTCGACCTTGACCAATTCCAACTTTGTCTGAGCGGGCGGGACATCGAATGCGATCCATCCACGCCGAACGGAGCGACGCGATGAGCAGCGGTTCCGCGCGGAGCGCCGGTCTGGGCGGCTCAGCTTGCCTTCATATCTATTTACAGGAGCGCCAGTCATGACGTCTCGTTTTTTGACCCTTTCCGCGGCCGCCTTCCTTGCCCTGGGTGTGCAAAGCGCCGGTGCCGCCACGAATTTCGTGATCTTCTCCGATCCCGCCGAGGCCGCTGGTTCAACCCAGGGGTATGGCATTAATAATGCGGGGCAGGTGGTTGGGGCGTCGCTTAATGGCACGGGCGACGCGCAAGGATATGTCCGGGCTCCCGGCGGGTCCTTCACGCCGTTGAATGTGTCCGGTTCCGCGATGACGGTCGCGTCGGGGATCAACGGCTCTGGCCAGGTCACCGGGTACTACTCGAATGGCGGTGGCGACGGAAACCATGGCTTCGTCGATGCGACGACGTTCAATATTCCGGGCGCGGCGGCGGCCGGTGCGACTCAGTCGATTGGGATTAACGCCTCGGCCACGACCGTTGGGTATTTCGTCGATACGCTGGGCAATACCAATGGGTTTTCGCGCACTTCGGGCGGGACCGTCACGACGTTGACCGCGACGGGCGCGCTGAGCGGGGCGACGTCCATCCAGGCTTTCGGGGTCAACGACGCGGGCACCATTGTCGGCACGTTCAGCGATGGGACGTTGACCCATGGCTTCGTCTACACCGCCGGGACCTATGCGGTGCTGGACGATCCGCTGGGCACGAATGGCACCGTGCTCACCGGCATCAATAACGTTGGCGATGTCGTGGGGTATTATACCGATGGCGGCTTCGCGGTTCATGGCTTCGCCGATTTCGGCGGTGCCACGGGCGGGACGAACTTCGTGACCGTCGATGTGCCGGGCGCCGAATCGACGATGGTCAACGGGATCAACGACCAGCGCATCGCGGTTGGCACCTCCGTCTTCGCGGGCGGCGTTTTCACCGGGTTCACCGCCGAGGTGCCTGAGCCGGCGTCTCTCGCGCTGTTCGGTCTGGGAACGCTGGGTCTGGCGATGTTGCGCCGCCGGCGGGAGACCGCCGCGGCGGTCTAAGCCTCTCGCGCGGTTATTCCCCTCTCTCGTTTTCGCATCGCCCGCCTTCTTAGGCGGGCGATGTGTTTCCGGGGGCATCGCTCTATTGAGCCCAGGGGCGATCCAACCGTATATGCGGGCGAGAGCAGAGAGCGAGACGCGCGCGACGCGCGAGGCATGTGACCGGGAAGGCGAAGTTCGATGGCCAGCTACCAATACGTCTATGTGATGAAAGACCTGACCAAGGCCTTCCCCGGCGGGCGAGAGGTCTTCAAGGGCATCACGCTGTCCTTCCTGCCCGGCGTGAAGATCGGTGTGCTCGGCGTGAACGGCGCCGGTAAATCGACCCTCATGAAGATCATGGCCGGCATCGAAACCGAATTCGGCGGCGAGGCCTGGGCTGCCCCCGGCGCGACCGTCGGGTATCTGTCGCAGGAACCTCATCTCGATCCGGACAAGACTGTCGGCGAGAACGTCGAGGGGGCCTTTGTCGAGCTGAAAGCGGCGTTGACGCGGTTCAACGCGATCTCGGAAAAGTTCGCCGAGCCGATGGAAGACGACGAAATGAACGCGCTGCTGGCGGAGCAGGGCGATTTGCAAGAAATCATCGACAGCCAGGACGGCTGGGAACTGGAACGCCGGGTCGACATCGCGCTGGACGCGCTGCGCTGCCCGCCGGCCGAGGCCAGTGTCACGACGCTCTCGGGCGGGGAGCGGCGCCGGGTCGCCTTGTGCAAGCTGTTGCTGGAAAAGCCGGATTTGCTGCTGCTCGACGAACCGACGAACCATCTGGACGCGGAAAGCGTGGCCTGGCTGGAAAAGACGCTGCGGGAGTATGAGGGCACCGTCATGGTCGTCACCCATGACCGCTACTTCCTGGAGAACGTCACCAACTGGATTTTGGAGCTGGAGCGCGGGCGCGGCTATCCGTTCGAGGGCAATTATACGTCCTGGTTGCAGCAGAAATTGAAGCGTCTACGGCAGGAAGAGAAGGAAGAGAGCGCGCGGCAGCGGGCTTTGTCGCAGGAAGAGGAGTGGATCCAGTCCTCGCCGCGGGCGCGTCAGACCAAGAACCGGGCGCGTATTCAGCGTTACGAGGAGTTGCAGGCCAAGTCGCTGGAGCAAATCGGCGGCGTCGCCGATATCGTCATTCCGCCTGGACCTCGCCTTGGCAATCTGGTGATCGAGGCGGAGGATCTGCGCAAGGGCTACGGCAACAACGTGCTGATCGAGGGCCTGAACTTCAAGTTGCCGCCGGGCGGGATCGTCGGCGTGATCGGGCCGAACGGCGCGGGGAAGACGACGTTGTTCCGGATGATCACCGGTCAGGAAACGCCGGACGCGGGCGCGCTGCGGATCGGGGAGACGGTGAAACTTGGCTATGTCGACCAGTCCCGCGACAGTTTGGACGCGGAACGGACGGTATGGCAGGAGATTTCCGAGGGTGAGGAAGTGATTTACCTCGGGAAACGGGCGATCCAGTCGCGGGCTTATGTGGCGGCGTTTAACTTCAAGGGCTCGGATCAACAGAAGAAGGTTGGTATTCTTTCGGGCGGCGAGCGGAATCGGGTGCATCTGGCGAAGATGCTGAAGAAAGAACACAACGTTATTCTGCTGGACGAACCGACGAACGATCTGGACGTCGATACGCTGCGGGCGCTGGAAGAGGCGCTTACGGAATTCGCGGGCTGCGTGGTGGTGATCAGTCACGATCGCTGGTTCCTGGATCGGCTGGCGACTCACATCATGGCCTTCGAGGGCGACAGCCACGTGGAGTGGTTCGAGGGGAACTTCCAGGCGTACGAAGCCGATAAGCGGCGGCGGCTGGGGGCGGATGCGACGGAACCGCATCGGATCAAGTATCGGCCTTTGGCGCGGTAGGTTCGCGGGGTCGCGTTTGCCGGTTTTGGTGGCCGGCGCCGGATTCATTGCCGCCTGCCACGGCCGGCCGGCGGCTGGGGGTGGCATGAGTGCTGCGACAAGACCGTCCGGTCTTCGGCAAGCTCGATTGGACGCGAAAACGATGCGCCTCGCCTCATCCCAGGGGACAAAGGACGCACATCCGCTTCAGGTCGCGGGCCATGGTGGCACCGCATCGATGCGCCGGGGAACCTGGCCGGTCATCGAAGCACCGTTGCCGCCGCGACAGCCCATGCCGCGGCGGTGGGGAGGATCAGGCCTGGCGTGACCCGTAGCGCGAAACCGCGCGAACCGGCGCCAATCGCCATCGCGATCTTCGCCACCGCGTTGCTCGTCATCGCCGCCAGGATCGGCGATATCGCCTCTTGCGGTGGCATCTTCCCGGCGGCGGCCAACGAGGCGACCGAAATCGCGGCGGCATGCGTATCGACGAAGCCGGCGACAATCGCCCCGGTCGCCACACCGGCTTCCCCGAGCCAGTTTCGCAACGCCGCGGCGATCGTCAGCATGACCGCCATCATCGCCGCGAGACCGAGAGCCGTGCCGATGCTGAAAGCACGTCCTTGTTTGTTGTCATCGCGCGGCCTGGGCGTCACCGCGCGCAGCGCGAAAACAAGGCCGTACAGGGCCGCCGCGAGTGCGCCCGCGCCCAGCGCCGGCCCAATCAGAACAAGGGTCGCGCGACTGACGGTCGCGAGCAACAGACCAAGCTGAAGAAAGGTCGCGACGGTTGAAAAAATGGCCCCCGCGACCGCCATCCTCATACAGGCGGGGTCTTCGATGGCCCGGCTGGCCATCGATCCGATCGTCGCCGTACTGGAGACAAAGCCGGATGCGAGACCGGCGATTGGCAGGCCAAAGCGGTCTCCGAGCACCCGTGTCGCGATATGTCCGCATCCACCAAGCGCCATCGTGAGGATGACCAGGAACCAAATACTGTGCGGGTTCAACGCATCCAGTGGCCCCAGGTAGCGGTCTGGGAGTTGTGGCCAGACGATCAGCGTCGCGACCGCGAAAACGAGACCGTCCGCGAGCTCGGCGCCGGTCAGCACTCTTATCGCGAAACCATGCAGCGGCGCCTTCACCGCGAAGATGACCGCGACCGCGGCACCCAAACCGGCCGCGAGGCCGGTATCCGACATCGCGAGGCCGCCAATGAGCGGTGTCGCGATTAAACCAATTTCGGTGGTCAGGCCCGGATCGTCGCCGCGACTCGCCGCATGGGACAGGGCCGCGAGAAGCGTTACGCCAGCGGTCGCGGCGATCAGAAGCGGAACGCCTCCGTGATGGCCGGCGATCGCACCTGTCAGCGCCGCGAGCGTGAATGTCCTGATGCCGGCCGGGCGGCGCGTGGCGCCGGCACCTTTCGAACGTTCGCGCTCCAGACCGATCATCAGGCCGATGCCGGCGGCGATGGCGAAATTCAACCACGGGAACGCGATCACGACTCAGTGTCCCACGGTCGCGGTGTGGCCTGAACGGCGCACCGCTGCCCGCGTTTGGGGGCGAAGGCCAGGCGATCCAAAATGGCCCGAGCGAACATGCATGCCCGTCCGGGCGTTGCCAGGATCTGAGGTCAAAACGAAATTCAACCGGCGCATCGGAGACCCGTGAGGAGATGTGAGCAGGACGGAATAATAAACTTAGCAGCCATGCGACGACGACCTCAGAGTCGGAAAATACTCAGTCTCCGGCGAGGGCGTGGCTTCCGGACATTCTGTTACCGGTAAGGGCCATATCTGGCGATGGGTGGGAAAATCGTCGGCGCGACGATCGTTCCGGTGCGGAAGAATCGGAACACGCGCGAGGAAAACGAGGCGATAAAGGCCGGAAACATACCGAAGGGCTCGAAAAACCATTCGGCGAAACGGCGCCAGGAGGATCGCGACGCGCGCTGGACGAAGAAACACGGGCGCTCGTAGTACGGCTATAAGAACGATGTTTCCATCGACCGGCGGCACAAATTCATCCGCCGTTACACAATGACGGACGATCGGGATCGCAGGGGGGAAGGTCAAGGTTGGGTCGTCGAATCTGACCTGAAATATCCAGCGGTATACCGGGCTGGGGCGGCGAAAAAAGGCGGAGGTGTGAGGCCGGGCGCCGTGTGGCACAGCCGGCGTGTGTGCAATCCATCGGCTGACCGGGAAAATGCAATTCCAGGACGATCGGGCCGAACAAAAACCGGTGGCGGACTGAAATGTTCGCGGCGATCGTGACAGAGAGCGGGTCATACGGTGGCGGAAATTCGAATTCTTGGAGGTGCCCTTCAGTCCGGCCGTCCCCGCTATTTTCATTTCGCGCGACACACGCGACAAATTTCCCGTGGTGGGACGGTGCGGTACTCGCTACTCGTCCGCTCTCAATCTCTGAGTTTGAAAACAATCCAAAACGAGCACCGTTTCCACCTCAGATACCAAACAATGGGATCGCACACCCAACCGACGGACCAACCCGCGGCGGACCGGTTTCTTTGCAAAACCATAGGATTTAGCAAATGGCCAGGCTCACCGCGCCGTCGCGCACTGTCCCAGAATTTCCGGAACCGGACGCCGATTCGAATGCGAGCTTCATGTTCGAGTCGTCCGCGGGCGTCCCGTCCCTCGCGCTTCAGAGTATCTCCGCCGGAAAAGCCATCTTGTCGATCGGCGCCATCGATGCGTCCCGTAACGAAGGCAATAACGGCGCGACCGCGTTCACGTTCGCCGTGTTCCGCCAGGGCAACCTCGATCTTGCCGTTTCCGCCGCCTGGCACGTCACGACCGCCGGACAGTTTCTCGCGGATGCCGCCGATTTCGTTGGCGGTGTCTTGCCCTCCGGCACCGTCGATTTCGCGCCTGGCGAGACCAATAAGAGCATTACGATCCTGGTCGCCGGCGATCATGCCATCGAAACGGATGAAGCCTTCGGCGTCCTGCTGACCGCGACCGCCACCGACGTGTTCATCTCAAGTCCATTCGCGAAAGGAACGATCGTCAACGACGATGCCAAGTCGCTGCTGTCCATTGGGGCAGTCGACGCGGTGAAAAGCGAGGGCGACAGCGGCGCGACTCCATTTATTTTCAACGTGACCCGGCAGGGCGATCTGGATCGAACCGTCTCCGCCGCCTGGCACGTCACGACGGCCGGACAGTTTCTGGCGGATTCCGCCGATTTCGTTGGCGGTGTCTTGCCTTCCGGCACCGCCGATTTCGCGCCTGGCGAGACCAGTAAGAGCATTACGATCCTGGTGGCCGGCGACCAAAACATCGAAACCGACGAAGCCTTCGGCGTCGTGCTGACCGCGGCCGCCACCGACGTCTTTATCGCGAGTCCGCTCGCGAAAGGAAAAATCGTTAACGACGACGTCGCTTCGGTGTTGTCGATTGGCGCGGTCAACGCGTCCCGGAGCGAGGGGAACAGCGGCACGACTCCGTTCACCTTCAATGTGCATCGCTCCGGCGACATAAACCGCACCAGCACGGTGAACTGGGATACGATCGTGTTTGGCAACGGCACGCTTGGGTCCGATTTCTCGGGCGGTGTATTGCCAAATGGCAGCGTCACCTTCGGGGCGGGCGAGATCGATCGGGCCATCACGGTATTGGTGTCCGGAGACTCAAGTATCGAAACAGACGAGTCGTTCGGCGTTAAACTTTCCGCGCCCTCCGCCAACACGATTGTCTCTCTCGCCGTTGCTCTGGGCACCATCGTCAACGACGACGCCAAGGCCGTGCTGTCGATCGCCTCCACCGACGCGACGAAACTGGAAGGGGACAGCCATACCACGCCGTTCACTTTCACGGTCACCCGTTCCGGCGACCTCAACCGGCTCTCGAGCGCCGATTGGAGCGTCATCGGCACCGGCGGCCCCGATGTCGCGAACGCCCAGGATTTCCTTGGCCAGGTGTTCCCGTCGGGGAGTGTCAGCTTCGCGAGCGGCGAAACCAGCAAGACCGTCACGGTCTCGGTTCTCGGCGACCTGGCGGTCGAAAAGACGGAAGCATTCGGCGTGAAGCTCAGCGCTCCGGCCATCGATACGATTGTATCGAATGCCGTCGCGCTTGGCTCCATCGTCAACGACGATCTGGCTTCCGTGGTGTCATTCGGCCTGGGCGGGGTGGCACAGCCTGAGGGCAACAGCGGCACGACGGCGATGAGTTTCACGGTAAGCCGCACGGGAGGCCTCGTACGGACAGATACCGTGCATTGGGCGGTCGCCACCGGCGGTCCGAACAGCGCGAACGCGGCGGATTTCGCGGGCGGCGTGCTGCCATCCGGGACCGTCACGTTCGCCCCCGGACAAACCAGTCAGGTCATCGCCGTCCCGGTCGCGGGAGATTTCTCGATTGAAGCCGACGAAAGCTTCAGCGTGAACCTTTCAAATCCGTCGCCTGGGGTCAATCTGTTGTTCCAGTCGAAACCCGGCACCATCCTGAATGACGATACCAAATCGATCGTCGCCTTCACGCCCGGCATCGTCGTGCAAAAGGCGGAAGGCACCGGCCCGGCGACGTCATTCACCTACACCGTTTTCCGCAGCGGCGATCTCGACCGGACCGACACCGCCGGCTGGGCTGTAAGTTTGGGCGGGCAAAACAGCGCCGATAGCGCCGATTTCATGGGCGGCGTGGTGCCATCCGGCGTGGTGACTTTCGCCCCTGGGCAGACCACTCAGACCATTACGGTTCCGATCGAGGCCGATTTTCAGGTCGAAAGCGACGAGAATTTCGCGGTCATCCTGTCCAATCCATCGGCCGGTGTCGAACTGAACTGGATCGTCGTCGGCACGACCATCCTCAATGACGATACCCAAACCATCGTCGCGTTCACGCCGGGTCTCATCCAGGAAAAGGCGGAAGGCACGGGGGCCACGACATTATTCCACTACACCGCCTATCGTTCCGGCGACATCGACCGGACCGACACCGTCGACTGGACAGTGGAAATCGGCGGGCAAAACAGCACCGATAGCGCCGATTTCGCGGGGGGCGTGATTCCGTCCGGCCTGGTCGTTTTCGCACCCGGGCAGACGACGCAGACCATAACCGTTCCGATCTCCGCCGATTTTCAGGTTGAAAACGATGAGATTTTCGCGGTCGTCCTGTCCAATCCATCGGTTGGTGTCCAACTGAACTGGATCGTCGCCCCCACGACCATCCTCAACGACGATACCCAAACCATCGTCGCGTTCACGCCGGGTCTCATCCAGGAAAAGGCGGAAGGCACGGGGGCCACGACATTATTCCACTATACCGCCTATCGTTCCGGCGACATCGACCGGACCGACACCGTCGACTGGACAGTGGAAATCGGCGGGCAAAACAGCGCCGATAGCGTCGATTTCGCGGGTGGCGCGATTCCGTCCGGCCTGGTCGTTTTCGCGCCCGGGCAGACGACGCAGACCATAACCGTTCCGATCTCCGCCGATTTTCAGGTCGAAAGCGATGAGACTTTCGCGGTCGTCCTGTCCAATCCATCGGCCGGTGTCCAACTGAACTGGATCGTCGCCCCCACGACCATCCTCAACGACGATATCCCGATGACGCTGGCGCTGACTCCGTTGGATGCGGTCAAGAAAGAAGGCGACAGCGGCGGCACCCCGTTCACATTCACCGTGAGCCGTTCAGGCGATCTCAGCCTCGCCGTCGATGCCAAATGGCAGGTGCTGAACGCGGGCCCGTTCGACGTCGATGCGGCCGATTTCATCGGCGGCGCGTTGCCATCCGGCGATGTCAGTTTCGCGCCCGGCGAAACCAGTCAAACCATCGCCGTCCTTGTCGCCGGCGATATCGCGGTGGAGTCCGACGAAGCCTTCCTGGTCAATCTTTACGCGCCCACCAACGGCGCGACCCTGGGGCAGTTCATCGCCAAGGGTATCGTTCTCAACGACGACAGACCGGCGACGATTTCCATCGCCACGGCTCGGTCGGTCCAGCCAGAGGGCGACGCGAGTACCACGCCGTTCACCTTCACGGTCACGCGCGGCGGCAATCTCGCCACGGCGGTCTCGGTCCAATGGGACACCGCGCCAGACGGAGCGACGCCCGCCGATGGCAAGGATTTCGCCATGGGCGTATTTCCGTCCGGTTCGATCGACTTCGCCGCGGGCCAGACCACGCAAATCCTGACGGTCGATGTCTCCGGCGACATAGAGGCCGAAAACGACGACGGGTTCTTCGTCACGCTATCGAAACCTTCGGACGGCGCCGATATCGTCGGCGCCAGCGCGCCTGGCGCGATCCTGAACGACGACGTGTCCAGAGCGGTCATTGCCATGGCCCTGCGAGGCCAGGCGATGTCGTTTCTTCCCGGGGGGGGCGCCGATCCCGAAACGGTCCACGATATGGCCCCGCTCTTTCTGTCGGCCGCGGCGATGCCGCTCGATCCGGCTGGCTGGGGTGGCGGTCCGCCGCGGATGCCGGAACCGGACCCAATCGGCGCGATGCGTGGCCTGGATGGGTACAGAGATCCATCGGCGATCGCCGGGATGGCCGGATTCAAGGAAACCACCGCGTGGTAGCGGTCGCCGCACGGCAAGCACGCCGCTTCCGTGCCGTCGAACCGGGGCCTGGGATGACGGAACTCACCGGTGACAGCCTCTTGTTTCAGGCGCGCCAAGGACAACGCCATGGCCACGCCATTGGAAAAACGGCTCCGCGAGGTCCGGGGTCGCGCCGTGCGTGCGTCGTACTTGCCTCTGGGCCCGCGTCCGATCGCGCGGGTTGGCGCGGGTGCCCGGCTGGTCATTATCGGACAGGCGCCGGGATCGAAATTACCCATTCCCGGCAGCGCTACCGCGGGTTGGCACCGGGCTCGCCGCCGTCAAGGACGCTTCGCGCCGCGCAAGCGCGCGGGGGCGGACTTTTACGCCGCCTGGTGGCTGGTTTTCGCACCGCCGTCGACAGCCGGTCATCCACGACTTTCGCGCTGTCAGCAAAGGCGTGGATGGCGGGTTTACGCGCACCGTGACGTGGTACGTCCGCCGGCGCGACGGTCGAAGCTTCCGCCGGTCGGTATCAAAACCCGCTCTCCTGCAACATCACCCGCAGCACCCGCCGGACCGCGTGCGCCAGATACGATTCCGGGTCCCCATCGATCCGTGCGACGCCGGCGATCGCGTGCGGCACGGTCTCCCCGCTTTCCAGCACCATGTGCGCGCCGAACATCGCCTCGCGCGAGTAAATCGCTTTCTTGTCGTCGATCGTGGCCTCGATCCGGCCCCCATATGGCTCGGCCAGCACCGGAATGCTCAGACGCCGGTCCGCCGTGCCGTTCAGACTGTCCAGCCGGACGCGCGCCAGCCGGTTGATTCCGTCGTCGCCCATGAACGTTCCGGTCATCCCCGGACGGACCCGGCCGATATCCGCCTGGGCCACGAAGCCGCGGAGGATCGTGGCCGCGGGATCCACCACCGTCGCGAGGCGATGCCGCGGCGACAGCCACACCCCGACCCGCAAATCCTTGTCGAAATCCAGCACCGTGCCCCTGATCGGCGCCTTCACCACCAGGTCTTCGCGCAACCGCCGGATCCCGATCAGCGCCTGGACCTCCGCTTCGCGCTCCTGCCGCAGCACCGTGCTTTCGTCCAGTTCCTCCGCGCTGCCCGCGATCCGCGCGAGGCGCAGGTCCAGCAGTGCGATCCGCCGCGCGACGATGGTTTCGCGCGTTTCCAGTTCCGGCGCCCGTAGCCGGATCAAGGGTTGGCCTTCGGCGACCGTATCGCCCTCTTTCGCCAGGATTTCGGCGATCCGTCCGGACGCGGAGGTGTGGATGGCCGCGAGGTTGCCCGATTCAACCAGCGCGGGAATGACGACGGTGCCATGCCAGGGCACCGCCAGCGCCGCGATCGCGAAGAAGATCCCGCCCAGCAAAAGCACGGTTTTCCAGCTCGCGCGCATATGCCGGCGCGCGCGCCACCAGACCCGGAGTTCGTGGAAAATCGGCCGCAACACGAAAAATCCTATTTCGATGGCGAACAGGACAATGCCCAGTACCTTGAACGTGAAGGCATACACGAAAATGGCGAGCCCGACGAAAACCGGCAGCCGGTACAGCCAGACCAGGTAGCCATAGATCGTCAATGTGCGCGCCGTGCGCTCCGGCAGTTGTTCCGGCGGTGGGGCGTCGAGATCGAACAGTGCCTCGCGCAGCCGCCAGCGGGCGAAGGCGAAGCCGCGGGGTTGCAGATTGTAAATGCCCAGGGCGTCGGCGAGCATGAAATAGCCGTCGAAGCGCATGAACGGGTTGGCGTTCACCGCGATCGACACGGCGGGGGCGAGCACGGCGGCGGCGAACATCAGGTCGCGCGGAAAGCCTTGCGGCATGAACACCCAGACCAGCAGCGCCAGCGGCGCGACGGTCAGTTCGGCCAGCACGCCCGCCGAGGCGATCCGCCATCGGTGCAGCCGCGACGGCAACCGCCAGCAGTCCGTGGTGTCGGTATAGAGAAACGGCGCCAGCACCATGAAGGTCACGCCGATCGTCGCGACCCGGCACCCCAGCCGGCGGGCGACGACGGCGTGACCCAGTTCGTGGACGGATTTCATCGCCGCGAGGCCCGCGGCGAAGGCCACCACGCCCTGAAACGCGAAGACCCGCTGCCACGACATGGCGAAATCGGCCCATGCCCGGGTCGCGAGATAGAACGCGCCCGCCGCGAGCAGAACCCACGCGATCCAGAAGGTCCGGGTAAACGCGATCGCGGTAAAGCGCGAGACCCGCGTCAGCCAGGGGTCCGGGCGCAACAACGGGATCCGGAAAAACAGGTAATTATGGACCAGCCAGGCCAGCACGCCCGCGCGCCGGGCGGCCGCGTGTTCCAGGCTCCGGCGCCATCCCGACCTGACCCCGTCGACGGTCAGTTCCTGCGTGTCCAGAAACCGGAGCAGCCCGTCGATTTCCTGGTCGTCGATGTCGATGTTCAGGTCCCGCGACAGGCTTTCGCGCAGGGCGGACCAGGAGCCGAGTCCCCAGCGCGCGAGAATCTCGAATGCGTGCCAGCCGATGTGGAAGTAGCGGTTCCGCGAGGTGTCGAAGATCAAATACGTCGGCTCGCCGGTCGCGTCGCGGCTGCCTTCCATCAGCCGCAGATCGGCGCGCAGCATGGGCAGCGGAATGGGCTGAGGAGGAGGCGTCGCGGCGGCGGACGGTCCCGCCCCCAACGCACCGGACGGCTGCTCAGACACCGAGCTTCTGCCGCGCCGCGGTGATCGGACGGCGGAACAAATAGAAGAACAGGCTCACCCGCTCCCCATACACCTGCGCCGTCCCCCGCGTCCCAATTCTGGGTTCCACACCCCCCGCATGTTTCATACGCGCGAACAGACGGAAGGCGTGCTGGCCGTCGCCGGTCAGGCTCGCCTGATAGGCGACGCGATACAGTTCCGCTTCGATCGGATGCAGCGGATCGCTGTCGAGGTAGATCACGGCGCGGCCGCCTTCCTTGGCCGTGACGACATCGGTGACCGGCAGGTCGATCCGCGCCTCGACATCGCGGGGATCGGCGATCTCCATGATGCGCTCGCCGGTGGCGACGGGACGGCCAACCCAGTCGGACTTCGCGGAATACAGCAGCAGACCGGTCCGCCCGGAACGCACCGTCGCGCGCGCCAGCATGTCCTGAGCGAAAACCGCCTCGGCCTTGCGTACCTCCAGCTCCGCCTGCGCCACCGCCACATCGCGATTGTCCCGCGCCGAGCCGAAGGCACCCTGCACGGCCTTGCGGTATTTGGCGTCGGCCACGGTGACGTTGCGGGCGGCGACCTCGGCGTCGTTGCGCAGCTTCGTATCGACGAAGGTCAGGATGACGTCGGTGTCCCCGACCCGGCTGTTCGGCTCGACGGGAATTTCGGCGATGACCCCATCGACCGGCGCGGTCACGATCGTGGCATTGGCCGCGATCACCTCCACCGGCGCCAGCGCGGTCAGCGGCACCGGGAAGAACCCGGCCAGTACCACCGCCACGGCGGCGATGCCGAGCCCCCGGCGTCGCACCCGGCGCCCGCCCCACCGCCACCATCCGCCGCGCGCGCCCAAGGCGTCGAAGGCATGGCTGTCAATCAGCGTTGAATAGTTTCCAGGTCACAGCGCCCAAAAGTTTCCAGTTGGTCAGCCCGATTTCGTTTGTTTTTTGCGCTGCTTGAAGCGGAAGGAATCGTTCCCGGTTTCCAGGATGTCGCAGTGGTGGGTAATGCGGTCG
>CANJJS010000072.1 GCA_947474705.1 Acetobacteraceae bacterium
CAATCGTATCCATGTACAACACCCCAGACTCTCCAGCATAAACGCCGGAGGATCGCACGGACCGGGGTGGAAACTATTGGACGCTGTTTACCCCCGGAATCTGGAAAGGTTTGCACGCTGTTTTACACCCGCCGCCGCCGGGCACGCCGGGCCACGGCGGATGGCACGAATTACACGCGGCGGATGGCGCGGCGGCCTTCGATTTTTACGCGGGCCTGTTCGGCTGGACCAAGGGCGAGGCGGTGAATATCGGCCCAATGGGCATCTATCAGTTGTTCAAGACCGCCGGTCAGGATTGTCCGGCGGGCGGGATCATGAACAAAACCCCCGACATGCCGCGCCCGGCCTGGGTGTATTATTTCAACACCGCCTCCATCCGCGCCGCCGCCGCCCGTGTGACCGACGCGGGCGGGCGAATCGAAACCCCACCGATGCAGGTGCCCGGCGGACAGTGGATTTTGCACGCGCGCGATCCGCAAGGGGCGTTTTTCGCGATGATCGCGTCCGCCGAGTAATACCATAGTCCCAAAAGATTGACCCATGACACGCCCGCTCCTCGTCATGGCCCGGCTCGATCGGCCCACCGGGAGCGGCACGGCGGTTCAATGCAAGGCGCGTTTCCGGCGGGCATGCACTTCCCCGCGATTGCGCGCCGCGCCCGGTCCCCCGATCGAGTCGGGCCATGAAGAGGAGAGGCAAGAGCCACCCTTTCAGACCCCTGGTATAACTCGCGACCGGCCAGGACGGAAAAACGTCCTGGCCGGTCCTTCGATCAGGCCGCCAGGCTGCCAGCCAGCAACATCCCGACCCGGCGCGCGAACGCCGCCGCGTCTTTCAGCGGCTCGCCTTCCTGCACTTTGGCGAGGTCCAGCAGCGTCTCCGCGACGTTCTTCACCAGGTCCTTGTCGTCCTGTTTCGCGACGAGGCCCTCGATCAGCTTGTGCCGCGGATTGACCTCCAGCACCGGGCTACTCGGCATCCCGCCTCGGCCCGCCCGGCGCATCAACCGCTGGACATGCAGATCGGGTCCAACGCCATCCGCCGCCAGCACGACCGCGCTGTCGGTCAGGCGCCCGGTGGCGCGAACATCCGACACGTCCGCGCCCAACGCTTCCTTCATCGCGGCGAGCAACACGGAAATATCCGGCAGCGTGTCATCCTTACCGAAATCGCCCGCGGCCTGCGTCACGGCGGCGAGTTTCTTGCCCTCGAAACTCTCGTTGCGTTCCGGCCAGAAATTGTCGATCGGATCGGACATCAACAGGACTTCGATGCCCTTGGCGCGGAACCCCTCCAGTTGCGGCGAGTTCTTCATCGCGTCCACGCTATCGCCGCTCAGATAATAGATCGTGTCCTGATCGGCCTTCATGCGGCCAACGTAATCGGCCAGAGAAACCAGCCCGTCCTCGCTGGAGGAATGGAAGCGGACCAAGGGCAGGATATCGGCGCGGTGTTCGGCGTCGTCCCACAGACCTTCCTTTACGATCGCGCCGAAATTGCCCCAGAATTTGCCGTAATCCTCGGCGTCCTTGGCTCGGTTCTTCATTTCGCCCAAAACCCGGGAAATCAGCGCCTTACGGATGCGCCCCATGATGGGCGTCGTCTGCAGCATCTCGCGAGAGACATTCAACGGCAGGTCTTCCGTGTCCACCACGCCGCTGACGAAGCGCAGCCAGGACGGCAGCAGGTTCGCGCGATCGGTGATGAACATGCGCCGGACATGCAGGCGGAGTTTGGAGTCGCGATCGCCTTCGACGACGTCGAAGGGTTTCATGCCGGGGATGAACAGCAGGCAAAAATATTCCAGCATCCCCTCGGCGCGCCAGTGCAGCGAGGCCCATGGCTCGTCGAAATAATGGCCAAGGTGGCGGTAGAATTCCTTGAGGTTCTGTTCGCTGACGTCGGCTTTCGACTTCCGCCACAGCGCGGTGCCTTCGTTGGCGGTCTCGTCCTTGCCGTCACGGGCGACGGTGATGGGCATGGTGACATGATCGGCCCATTTGCGGACGATGGTCTCCAGGCGCATCGGTTCCAGATATTCGTCGGCATCGGCCTTGATGTGCAGGACGATGTCGGTGCCGGCCTTGTCTTTTTCGGCCGGGGACAGAGTGAATTCGCCGGCGCCTTCGGATGCCCAGCAGAACGCCTCCTCCGACCCGGCTTTGCGCGAGGTGACCTCGACGCGGTCGGCGACCATGAAAGCGGAATAGAAGCCGACGCCGAACTGCCCGATCAGGCTGGGACGGTCCTCCGCTTTGGCGGAGGCGAGTTTCTCGCCAAAGGCCTTGGTGCCGGACCGGGCGATGGTGCCAAGGTTGTCGATCAGTTCCTGGCGGGACATGCCCAGACCGTCGTCGGCGATCAGGATCGTGCGGGCCTGCTTGTCCGGGACGATGCGGATCTTCGCCTCGGCGGGCGGGGCGAGTTTGGGGTCGGTCAGGGCTTCGAAGCGGCGGCGATCGCTGGCGTCGGCGGCGTTGGCCACCAGTTCGCGCAGGAAAATCTCGCGTTCGGAGTAGAGAGAATGGACGACCAGGTCCAAGAGGCGCCCGACCTCGGCGCCAAAGCTGTGTTTTTCCAATACGGTATCGTTCATCGGGGCCCTCCTTGCCGGGCCCCGATATGCGCACGGTACCCGTGGGATTCAATACGTCTGGGGGCCCCGCGTGTCATGGGCCCGGTTCGCCGCGACCATGCCCCGGCAGCCCGGACCTGGTTGCCGGGATGGCGAGTTCGCGCAGAACACCGAGAAAAACATCGAAACGTTCGGCGCCGATGTCCGCCGCCCACTCCGTCCGCACCGCGGTCAGGCAATCGAAGATGACCGCCGCGACACGCCAGCCGCGTTCGCCGAGATAGATGAGCCGCCGCTCCCCATCGCCAGACGGGCGCCTTTCCAGGTAGCCCATCTCCTCCAATTGGACGATCTGATAGTTCGCCGCCTGCCGCGAAACGCGCATCTGACGGGCGAGATCGGCCGGGCGGACGCCATTCGGCAGCGGATAGGAGAACACCGCGAAATGCGTTTCCCGCAGGTCCGTGAAACCGGCCGCGCGAATGGCATCGTGCATCCGTTGCCGCACCCGCAGCCAGGCGAGGCGCAACAGCGCGCCGATATACGGCGGACCCGCCCCGTCCGGATCCCCATCCGGCTCCCCTTGGCCATTCCCCGCCGTCTCGGCCGTTGACATGTTTGTAAAACCTTTTTACGTTCGTAAAGTCACTTTACGTTTTGACCAATGACAATACAATCGAAGCCCAGGGATATCGTTCAGATCGGCGCCATGACGCTGCGTTTCGTGGCGGACACCCCGTCGATCGTTGACTTCGAATTCACCGTTCCCCCGAAAGCGAGCGTGCCTGGCCCGCGCCACCATCGGGATGTAGACGAAGTGGTCTATGGTTTGGGTGGCACGTTGTCCGTCGCGATTGACAGTGAAACACACCGGATCGGGGCCGGAGAGTCCTGTTTCATACCCCGCGGCAGCGTGCATTTTCATGACAACCCCGGCGACGAGACCGCGCGCGCCCTGGTCGTGCTCAGGCCAGGTTCGATCGGCCACCGGTATTTCGAGGAAGTCGCCGCCAAGGTGAATGGACCGGGTGCGCCAGACCCCACCAAAATCGGAAACATCATGCCGCGCCATGGCCTGATCCCCGCCGCCCCGCGAGGCGGCTCCGGCATCGAACCTTTCCCCCATCGAGGAGTATTCAAATGATCAAGAAATTGGCGGTGCTGAGCTTCCTCGCCGCGGTGCCCGCCGCCTCCGCGGCAACCATCGACGGCGGCATCGGTCCCCAGGGCTTCTCCGCGCCATCGCCGGCATGCTCTCCGATCGGCTTCAATCCCAACCGCTACCAGGCGGCGGGGCCGGTTTACTGCGAAACCAGCGGCGGCGCGTTGACCTGGGGTAAGCCAGTCCGGTTTCCGATCGATTCCGCCTACCCGGCCTCCAGCCTGATGTTCTCGGGTCAATCCTTTTCCGGTGTGGATTTCGACGAGGTCTTCGTCGGTGGCACGCTGTCGTTCGGGAATTCCGAGACCTTGCCCGGAAGCGACATTTCGACGGCGGTTCTGACAGTCGGGGGCGTGGCCTCGGTGAATGGTGGCGATTTCGATCCGCTGCCGCCGCTGACGCTGGACATATCGATCGCGTCGAACGCGATCTGGTTCACCAATTATCCAGGCTTCGGCATGTTCGTGGTGCCGGAAAACGCGACGACATCGATCTCCACCTTTCCGATCGGGAATGTCGAATTGCTGTTTTCCATCAACTCCCTGCATTTCGAGGGCTTCGGCACCGCGAACGGCGGCACGGTCCAGAGCCTGGTCAACAACGTGCCGGAACCGGGGACCCTGACGGCGCTGCTCCCGATCCTCGGCATGTTGGGCGTGGCCCGGTGGCGGCGCGGCCGTCCACTCTCGGCCTGACCGCCTGGGATCGACCGGCGCGCGTCAGGCCTTGCCCGGCGGTCCCGTCAGCAGCGCGGCCAGCGCGCTGAGGCCCGCCAGGACGCCAAAGCAGAGCAACGAGGTTTCGTAGCCTCCGGTCGCATCTCGCAACACGCCGGACAGCACCGGCCCCACCGCCTGCGCCAGGACCTGGACCGTCAGGGCGATGCCGCGGATGGCGCCATAGCTGCGGCGGCCGAAATAATCGGCCCAGGCGACGGGGAGCATGACGAGGAGGCCGCCAATACCAAGGCCGAAGAAGGTCGCGGCGAGGTAGGCGGAGCCCGCGCCCGAAACCGGACCGTAGAGGACCGTGGCGATGCCCAGAAGGACGCCAACGGCCGCCAGCTTCAAGCGCACCGTCATGAATCGCGGCAGGAACCCGAACCCGAAGCCCGCGATGCCCGACATCAGCGAGCAATAGCTGACCACGGCGCCGGCCGCCTCCGGGCTGAGGCCGCGTTCGATCAGAAACGGCGCCTGGTGCAGGCTGACGCCGGCCTGGACCGGGTAGGCGAACAAAGTGAACAATGACAACAGCCAGAAGCTACGGGTGCGAAGGGCTTCGGCGCGGGTGAAGGCGGGCTCGGGGCGCAAGGGCGCGGCGGGGTCCAGCGCCGGGGGCAGTCCGCCATCGGGGCGGAGGCCGAGGTCCTCGGGCCGGCGCACCATCAGCAGGAAGACGGGGACGAACCCCACCAGCAGCACGGTGACCCCGATCGCGAACCACCCGGCGCGCCAGCCGCTGGCGGCCATGGCCAGCGACGCGATCATGGGCAGCAGCACGAGGCCGGACATCGACCCGACCGTCGCGATGGCGTTCGCGAGGATACGCCGCGACACGAACCAGTTGTTCACCGCGCCGTAGATGCCGAGATCGAAAGGCCCCGCGAAGTTCAGCCGGGCGACGCAGAACAGCACGTAAAACATCGTCAACGAGACGGTCAGCGACAGCAGCATATCGGCGATGCCGGTGCCCAGAATGGCCAGGCACAGGACCAGGCGGGCCCCTCTCCGGTCCAGGATCGGCCCGAGTTTGGGGGAAAGGATGGCGGCGAGGATGCCCCCCAGCGATACCGCGCCGGAAATCGCGGTGCGGGACCAGCCGAACTCCGCCGTCATCGGCGCGACGAAGACCGACAGCGTCGCGACCGCCCCGCCCTGGCGCGACAGGCCCGCGCAGCAGACGCAGGCCAGGATGATCCAGCCGTAAAAGAACGGCAGGCGAGGGGCGAGCCAGCGCGGGAAGGGTGGGGCGTTCAACGGCGTGAGATCAGGCGCCGGGCCAAAAGTCGTCGTCGATCGCCTGATCGAAGGTGAAGGGAGACGTTTCGGGAAAAAGGTCGAGGCCGGTTTCACGCGCCGCTTTAAGTGTCGCGTCGCCGTACGCATCGTCCATCGCCTGGTCGAGCAAGGCTTTCAGGCTGGGGTTTTCGCGGAGGTGCCGCGCCGTGGCCCGCCGCTGTTCCTTGATGGTCAATTGCCAGCTCTTGCTCCGGTACGACGGCTGATAGCGCCACTTCAGCAAGTGGGTCAGCAGGACGGCCAACCGGTTCGTCAGCTCCCGCCGCTCGCGCCGCCCCATGCTTTCGATCTCTTCCGCGATGTTTTCGATGTCCGCCAGGTCGAGCCTTCCCTCGCGCAGAAGCGTGGCCTGATGCATGGCCCAGGCGTGGAAGTCCTGTTCGTAGAGGGTGTTACTCATGGGAAGATTATGGGGCGGGCCCTGTCGCCAGTCCATGGCCGCCGCACTATAAGAGCCACGCAACCTTGGGGAGGCGATCGTGGCCGATACAACACAACCGCAGCGAATGCTTGGCGGACTTTCCGTGTCCACCGTGGGCCTCGGCCTGATGTCGCTGTCCGGCGTTTACGGAGAGGCGAACGACGCGGAATCGGAAGATTTGATCCGTTACGCGGTCGATCTGGGGGTGAACCACCTCGACTCCTCCGACATGTACGGCTGGGGCCATAACGAGGAACTGCTGGGACGCGCCATCAAGGGCCGCCGCGACAAGGTCGTGCTGGCGACCAAGTTCGGCCAGACTCAGCGTCCCGGCCAGGGAAACGGCGTGAACGGCCGCGCGGACTACGTGCAAGCGGCGTGCGAGGCCTCGTTGAAGCGCCTCGGGGTCGATGTCATCGACCTTTATTACCAGCACCGCGTCGATCCGGACGTGCCCGTGGAAGAAACCGTCGGCGCCATGAAACGCCTGGTCGAGCAAGGAAAAATCCGCTTCCTTGGCCTTTCCGAAGCGGCGCCGGATCGCATCCGCCGCGCCCATGCCGTGCATCCGATCGCGGCGGTGGAGACCGAATACTCGCTGCTTTACCGCGCCGAAGCCGAGGAAACCCGCGAAACCACCCGCGCTTTGGGCATTGGTTTCGTCGCCTATTCCCCTCTCGGCCGCGGCTTTCTCACCGGCGCGATCAAGACCTTCGACGATGTCGACGGACGCCGCGCGGCGCATCCCCGGTTCCAAAAGGACAATTTCGACCAGAACCGGGCGCTGGTCGCGCGCATCGAGGACATCGCGCGCGAAAAGAACTGCACGCCGTCGCAACTGGTCCTGGCCTGGCTGCTGGCGCGCGGCGGCGATGTGACGACGATCCCGGGCACGCGATACAAGGCGCGGTTGGACGAAAATCTCGGGGCATTGAAAGTCTCCCTTTCCGCCGAGGACGTCGCCCGGATCGACGCGGCGGTGCCGAAAGGCGCGGCCGCCGGGACCCGGTATCCGGCGGGCGGGATGGGTGGCGTCTACATCTAAAAACCCGAGAGAGGCTGCCAGGGTAGCCCTCGGCCTACCGATGAGTATACTGCCGCCGAGCCAACCGGCCGGCCTAAATGGGAGTGAAGCATGAGTTTGCGAGGTGCGGGTTACATCGTGGGTGCCTGGGAGCATCCCACACGCAAGGCGACCGATAAATCGGTCACCTTGTTGCACGCCGAGTGCGCCAAGGGCGCGCTGGACGACGCCGGCCTGACCAAGGACGACGTGGACGCGTATTTCTGCGCGGGCGACGCCCCGGGCCTCGGCCCGATGTCCATGATCGACTACATGGGCCTTAAAGTCCGGCACATGGACTCCACCGATGTCGGCGGATCGTCCTACCAGGTCGCCGTCGGCCATGCCATGCAGGCGATCGCCACCGGCCGGGCCAATGTGTGCCTGATCACGCTGGCGGGCCGTCCGCGCAGCGAGGGCATGGCGACCGGCACCGCGCCGCGCGCCGGCAATCCCGCGCAGGCGGAAATGCAGTTCGAGTATCCGTATGGCCCCGCCACCGCGAACATGTACGCGATGTGCGCCATGCGGCACATGCACGAATACGGCACGACCAGCGAACAGCTCGCCTGGATCAAGGTCGCCGCGTCGCATCACGCGCAACACAACCCGCACGCGATGCTGCGCGACGTCGTGACGGTTGAGGATGTCGTGAACTCGCCGATGGTGGCGAGCCCGCTGCACCGCCTCGACTGCTGCGTCATCTCCGATGGCGGCGGCGCGCTGATCGTGACCCGTCCGGAAATCGCCCGCAGCCTGAACCGTCCCCGGGTCAAGGTCATCGGCGTCGGCGAGTCCGCGAAGAACCCCTCGGCGGGCGATGTCGATCTGGTTTACTCGGCGGCGCGCTTCTCCGGCCCGCCCGCGTGGGAAATGTCCGGCATCAAGCCGACGGACATCAAATACGCGTCGATTTACGACAGCTTCACCATCACCGTTCTGATGCAGCTCGAAGACCTCGGGTTCTGCGCCAAGGGCGAGGGCGGAAAGTTCGTCATGGACGGCAATCTGATCTCCGGCGTTGGCAAGCTGCCGTTCAACACGGATGGCGGCGGGCTGTGCTCCAACCACCCCGCGAACCGCGGCGGCATCACCAAGATCATCGAAGCGGTGCGTCAGCTTCGCGGCGAAGCGCATCCGGCGGTGCAGGTGCCGAACTGCGACCTCGCCATCGCGCATGGGACCGGCGGGTCGTTGGGCACGAGACACGTCGGCAGCACTGTCATTCTGGAGCGGGAGTAATCGACATGGCCATCGCCGCGCAAAGAAAAATTCCGTTCGTCGGCACGCCCGACACCAACCCCGAGACCAGGCCGTTCTTCGACGCCGCCGCGCAGGGCAAGCTGGTTCTGCCGCGCTGCAAGGACACCGGCAAGTTCATCTGGTTCCCGCGGGGCATCTCGCCCTTCACGTTGGGCGAAGTCGAGTGGGCTGAAGTGTCCGGCAAGGGCAAGGTCTACACCTACAGCGTGATGGAACGGGCCAACCCGCCCTATTGCATCGCGTATGTGGAGCTGGCCGAAGGCCCGAAGATGATGACCAACATCGTCGACATCGACTTCAAGGATGTCAAAATCGGCATGGATGTGAAGCTGAAGTTTATCCAGACCGAGAATGACGGCCCGTCGATGCCGTTCTTCACACCGGCCTGATCCTTCGGTACTGTCTGACGATGCGGCGCCAGTCTCGCGGCTGGCGCCGTTTTTCGTTTGGAGGACAGAAGCAAGATGACCCAGCCCGTGTTGCTCGCCGATTACCGTCCGCCCGTGTTTTTGGTTGATACGGTCACATTGGCTTTCGACCTGGATCCGGCGGCGACTCTTGTGGTGGCGCGGCAAACCCTGCGCCGGAACCCGAAAGCGGCGGGCGAGGCGCTGCGGCTGAACGGGGAAGCCCTCAACCTGGTGTCGATCGCGATTGACGGCGTGGCGCTGGCGGCGGACGCGTTCGCCGTCGATGATCACGGTCTGACAATTCCGGTCATGCCCGACGCCTGCGAACTGGAAATTGTCACCCGAATCGCACCCGCGGAAAACACCGAACTCAGCGGCCTCTATGTCTCCGGCGGCAGCTATTTCACCCAGTGCGAAGCGGAAGGGTTTCGCCGCATCACGTATTTCCAGGACCGTCCCGATGTGATGGCGCGCTACACCGTGACCATAACGGCGGATAAATCCGCGGTCCCGGTGATGTTGTCGAACGGCAACCCCAGCGCGGTCGAGCAACTGACCGGCGGACAGCATCGGGTCGTCTGGACCGATCCCCACCCGAAACCCTGCTATTTGTTCGCGCTGGTCGCGGGCGATCTCGTCTCCGTCAAGGACAATTTCACCACCCAATCCGGCCGCGCTGTCGATCTCGGCATCTATGTCCGCCGCGGCGACGAGGACAAATGCGCCCATGCCATGCGCTCCCTGAAAGACTCGATGCGCTGGGACGAGGACGTCTTCGGCCTCGAATACGATCTGGACGTGTTCAACATCGCCGCCGTGTCCGACTTCAACATGGGCGCGATGGAGAACAAGGGCCTCAACGTCTTCAACACCAAATACGTGCTGGCGAAACCGGACACCGCGACCGACACCGATCACGAGGGAATCGAGGCGGTCATCGCGCACGAATATTTTCATAATTGGACCGGCAACCGCGTCACCTGCCGCGACTGGTTTCAATTGTCCCTGAAAGAAGGTCTGACCGTTTACCGCGACCAGGAATTCTCCGCGGACCAGGGCAGCCGCGCCGTCAAACGGATCGGAGACGTCCGCGGCCTTCGCGCCGCTCAGTTCCGCGAGGACGGCGGCCCGCTGGCCCACCCGGTGCAACCGAAATCCTATCTCGCCATCGACAATTTTTATACGTCCACTGTCTATAACAAAGGCGCCGAGGTCATCCGCATGATGGCCACCATCATCGGCCGCGAAGCTTTTCGCAAAGGCATGGACCTTTATTTCCAGCGCCACGACAACGACGCCGTCACCATCGAGGATTTCGTCGCCGCGATGGAAGACGCCTCCGGGGTGGATTTGAAAAAGTTCCGGGCCTGGTACGATCAGGCCGGCACGCCGGATGTCGCCATTGAGGACAGTTACGACGCGCAACGAAAACAATACCGCCTGACGATCAAACAATCGACAAAACCCACGCCCGGCCAGCCGGACAAACAACCGCTGGTCATTCCGGTGGCGATGGGTTTGCTCGACGGCAACGGCCAGGAACTGGACACCCGTCTCACAGGCGAAACAACACCCGTCTCCGGCACCCGCGTCCTGCTCGCCGACAGCGCCGAAACAACCTTCACCTTCGAGGACGTGGCGAGCCCGCCCACCCCCTCCCTCTTCCGCGGCTTTTCCGCACCGATAAAACTCTCCGGCATCGCGCCGGACCGCGCCCGCTTCCTCGCCGCGCACGACACCGATCCCTTCGTGCGCTGGGATTCCGGCCAGCAATACGCGACACGCGTACTGCTGGACATGATCCAGGTCTGGAACGGCGGCGAAACCCCCACGGTCGACCCCGGACTGATCGAGGCCATGTCGGAAACCTTGGCGCAAGCAGACAAAGACCCCGCCTTCGTCGCCGAGGCGCTGGTCCTGCCCGGCGAAGCCTTCCTCGCCGACCAAATGCCGGTCGCCGACGTCGATGCCATCCACGCCGTCCGCGACGTCGCCCGCAAAGCCATTGCCGCCGCCCTGGCCGATCGCCTCCGCGCCGCCTACGATCGTTACGCGGACAACGGTCTCTACACCGCCGACGGCCCCTCGATCGGAAAGCGCGCTTTTCGAAATACCTGTCTTGCCTATCTCGGCGCCGGCGGCGATCCGTCTCTCGCGAAACGCCAGTTCGACACAGCGGGAAATATGACAGACTCCCTCGCGGCCCTGTCCGTGCTGGCGCAGATCGAATGCAAGGAACGAACCGAAGCACTGGCCACCTTCCACGCCAAATGGCGCGAGGACCCGCTCGTCTGCGACAAATGGTTCACGATCCAGGCACTCTCCACACTCCCCGGCACCGTCGAACACGTCAGAACCCTGCTGTCGCATCCTGATTTCGACCTGAAAAACCCCAACCGCGTGCGCTCTTTGGTCGGCGCCTTCGCCGGCGGCAACCAGATCGGCTTCCACGCGAAATCCGGCGAAGGCTACCGCTTCCTGGCCGACATCGTTCTCCAACTCGATCCCATGAACCCGCAGATCGCCGCCCGCATCGTCGGCCCCCTTGGCCAGTGGCGCCGCATGGACGCGGGACGCCAGGCACTGATGAAAGCGGAACTGAACCGCGTTCTGGCACTGCCCGGCCTGTCCACGAACACATTCGAAATGGTGTCGAAAAGCGTCGCCTAAGCGAAGCCGGCACCGTCCAAAAATCTTCATAAAAAGGAGAACGCCCATGGCCCAGACCGCCAGCCGCTTCGCCGGAGCCATCGACCATGACTGGCTGAACAAACACGTCGAACCCATCCTCGAACCCGATCTGCCCATCGTCGATCCGCACCACCACCTCTGGACCCGCGACGGCAATATTTATCTGCTGCCGGAACTCCTCGCCGACCTCGCCAGCGGCCACAACATCGTGGCCACCGTGTTCGAGGAATGCCACTCCATGTACCGCCCCGATGGCCCCGCCGAAGAAAAATCCATCGGCGAAACAGAGTTCGTGACCGGCATCGCCGCCATGGCCGCCAGCGGCGCTTTTGGCCCCTCCGGCGCCTGCCGCCGCATGGTCGGCAACGTCGATCTGATGACGGGCGATCGCGCGAAACACCCGCTGGAACGCCATGTGATCGCCAGCGGCGGCCGCTTCGCCGGCATCCGCCAGTCCACCGCCTGGGATGGCCACGACCGCGTGCACAAAGTCGTGCCCACCCCCGAAATGCTCATGGACACAACCTTCCGCGCGGGCTTCGCCGGCCTCGCCGCGCTCGGGCTTGTCTTCGACGCCTGGGTTTATCACCCGCAACTGAAGGAAGTCGCCGATCTCGCCAGCGCCTTCCCCAACACCCAGATCGTGCTGAACCATGTCGGCAGCCCGATTCTCGGCGGGCCCTACGCCGCCGACCGCGCCAAAGTGTTCGACGACTGGAAAGCCGGGATGGCCGACCTCGCCAAACGCCAGAACGTCACCGTCAAACTGGGCGCGCTGCCGATTCGCCTGCCCGGCGACGGGTCCTCGAAAGACATGCCGCCTTCGTCCGAGGAACTCGCGCGGGCATGGCGCCCCTGGCTCGAAACCAGCATCGAACTCTTCGGCGCGGACCGCTGTATGTTCGAAAGCAATTTCCCGGTGCAAAAACGCTGGTGTTCCTTCCCGGTCGTCTGGAACGGCTTCAAACGCATCGCCGCCAACGCCTCGGCGGATGAAAAAGCCGCGCTCTTCGCCGGCACCGCCGCCCGCGTTTACGGAGTGCCCCTATGACCGGTTTTTCCGCCCGCGTCTGGCAAAACACCGCGCCCCTGCGGTCCGCTATTCACGCCCTGCCCTTCAACCGCGAACTCGCGGCCGGCACACTGGACCAGGAAAAGTTCCAGTTCTACATCGTCCAGGACGCGATCTACCTCGACCAGTACGCCCGCGCCTTGGCGCTCGCCGCCGCCAGAGGCCCCGATCTTCCGACCCTGCGCGCCTTCGCGAATTACGCCTTGGGCGCGGTCGACGTCGAACTGCAATTGCACGCCCGCTACCTGAAAGAATTCGGCGTCACCCCGGAAGACCTCGCGCGCGCCGAGCCCGCGCCAGACTGTTTCGGCTACACCAGCTTCCTCATGGCCACCGCCTACCACGAGCCCTGGGAAGTCGCGGTCGCCGCCCTGCTCCCCTGCTTCTGGCTCTACTGGGACGTCGGCACCGCGATCGCGAAAACCACCGCGCCGGACAATCCCTACCGCGCCTGGATCGACACTTACGCCGACGACGGCTTCGGCGAGGCCGTGCGCGCCGTCATCGCCGCCACCGACCAGGCGGCGGACGGCGCCTCGGACACCGTCCGCGCGAAAATGACGACCGCCTTCACCCGCTCCTGCCAGTACGAGTGGCTGTTCTGGGACGGCGCGTGGCACCGCCGGACGTGGCCGGGCTCTCCGTGACCGGCGGAACCACGGCGCGGAGCCTCTGAACCTCGGGCCGAGCCCGATGCAGGCGGCGCAGATCGCGCAGCAGACCCGTTTCCGTCACCGCGCGAAGATCCAGCACCGTCGCGCCCTGGCCGATCCGCCGCGCCAGAACCGCCGTGGCGAAGGGAATGACCGCCGGATTCTCGGGTGGATGCAGCATGGCGCCCGCGATGGCGAGACCCACCGACCGCACCAGTGGCGCGAGCGCGCGTTCGTGGCGAGATGTCACGACCCCAACCGGCTTGCCATCGAGACACACGATCCGCGCCAGGACATGCGCCAGCATCGCGCGGAGCAACGCGCCATCGTCCCCTGGGCGCGCCATGGCCGCGTCGATCGACAAGAAACTGTCCTCCGCCGTTTCCCGCTTCACCAGACCGAGCAATCCCAGATAACGACCGGTCGACCGGTCGGTGGCCAGCACGACATGCGTCAGCGCGTCGAGGTCGCTCCACTGACACCGGTTCGGCGGCGCGCCCGCATCGATCAGATGGTCGAAAACATCGGGCCAGTCGATTCGATCCAACGCGCGCCGGTCCTGAAGATACGTCAGTCTGATCTCAGTGCCCGCCAAAAGATGATCCATTTTATCCCCCTCCGGTTTGTCCGGCTCTTCACGATCAACATACCGGCGCCCTTTGGTTTCGGCTGTGACGTGACACACATTTCTTGACGAATTCTCGAAAACTTCTTGTTGTACCAACAAAACTTCGCGACACGTCCGATCCGCGCGCGCCCGCGCGGTCGCGCGCCGCCGAGATCGCGGCACGCGGTTTTTCAGCGAAGCATAAATCCTGGGCCTCATCCTTTCGCCCGCTTCGGATGCCCAACACTGCGCCGCGTTTGTCGCGTTTGGATCGCGCGGAAGCGGGTGAATTGTCGCGTGTGTCGCGCGGCACGCGCGCCGAGGTCAGACGCGAAACGCGCGCCAAGATCAGACGCGGAACGCGTGCGAAACAGACCCCCATCGCGCGAGGTGGCAAGCAGCGGCCGCATCGATTACGCTCGCCAAACCTCCAAAACAGCGGGAAACGCCCATGCCACGCCGCCTGATCGATATCTCCGTCGCCCTCAAAGCGGGAATCAAAAGCGACCCGCCGCAAATGCTGCCGCAAATCGAGTATCTGGATCATCACCAAACCGCCCCGGCGATGGCGCAATACATGGGTGTGCGAGTCGACCAGCTCCCGGACGGCGAATACGCCGCGGTCGAAAAAGTCCAGATCAGCACTCACAACGGCACCCATCTGGACGCGCCCTACCACTTCTTCTCGACCATGAACCACGCCCTGCAACCTGGCGGCGAACCCTCCTGGCGCATCGACGAAGTGCCGCTCGAATGGTGCTTTCAGCCCGGCGTCAAACTGGATTTCCGCCATTTCCCCGCCGGCTACGTCGCCACCCCCGGCGACGTGGAAGGCGAGTTAAAGCGGATCGGCCACACGCTGGCGCCGCTGGAAATCGTCCTCGTCAACACCGCCGCGGGCGCCAAATACGGCCAGGACGATTACGTCGACTCCGGCTGCGGCATGGGCAAAGCCGCCACGATGTGGATGCTGGAACGCGGCGTCCGCCTGGTCGGCATCGACGGCTGGAGCTGGGATGCCCCTTTCTCTCTGACCCGGGAGAAAATCGCGGCCGGCGGCGACCCCGCTTTGATCTGGGAAGGCCACCGCGCGGGCCGCGAAATCGGCTATTCGCATTTGGAAAAACTGTCCAACCTCGAACAACTTCCCGCCGATGGGTTCCAGGTCGTGTGCTTCCCGGTGAAGGTTCACCGCGCCTCCGCCGGCTGGACCCGCGCGGTGGCGATCGTCGACGATTGAGGACCCGGCGCGCCCGCCCCGATCGGACGGGCGCGCCAAATGGCTGACAATTCTTCCAGGACATGACAGACTGATCGCATGAGCGCCGCGCTGAAACACACAATGTCCCTGCCGGACTTCCTCGCCTGGGAGGAACGACAGGAACATCGCTGGGAATTCGATGGGTTCGCGCCGGTGGCGATGACCGGCGGAACCAACGAACACGAGGGTATCGGGACACGTCTACGAACGCTTCTCGACGTGGCCCTGATGGGCAAGCCCTGCAAAGTCCGCGGCCCCACCATGAAAATCGAGGCCGCGGGCCGCATCCGCTATCCCGACGCCTTCGTGACCTGTGCCCCGATCCCGCGCGGCGCCACGATCGCCCCAGAACCCATCGTGGTCTTCGAAGTCCTCAGCCCCTCCACATCGCGAACCGACCGCATCGCGAAGCTGGGCGAGTACTTCGCGACACCGTCCATCCAGCGCTACGTCATCCTGGAACAGGACAGCGCCGCCGCGACGGTTTTCGTCCGTGGCGAGCACGCCTGGTCGGTCCAGGTCCTGACCGGCGCCGATGTCCTGACCCTGCCCGAAATCGGCGTCGATCTGCCTTTGCCCGGCATTTACGCCGGTATCGAACTGGCGCCTCCGGAAATGGACGAGGCCTGACCAGCCCCGCGCGGCGCGAAAACCTCCGCCGCGGAGATTGCCTGGCCATTTATGTTGCGGTGCGATACGCCGCTTCCTGAGTCTATGCCGCATTGCAGCATAGAGCCCGTCATGTTCCCCCTCGAACCCGGCCCCAAACACACCTCCTTCGCCTCCACGCCCGCCAGGGCGCCCGCTTTGGCCGCGACCGTCCTCCTCGTCGCGATCGTCGGCATGTCCACCTGGCTGGCGTTGAAATTCGACGCGATGCGGCCAGGGGTCGGCGATATGATCGTGTTCGCGCCAGCCCCGGCGGAAGCGGACTCATGGCGCCTGCACGTCGCGCCCGCCGCGGTGGCGGGCCGGGACGCCGCCGCGGGCCCCTGCGTCTTCGACCCCAACGAATTGTCGGCGACCGGCGGCAGTCTGATCGTCGAAGCGAGAGAAAACGTCAGCCCCCCGCGTTTCCGGGTGCATTGGGCGGGCAAGCGAACGGCGAAAGGCCCAGAGGATTGTGGGGCGGCGGCTGATTTGATGCTGGATCGGTATGAGTTACAGCGGCTCGCCAACGCGGCCGGCGGGTTCGGTGTGAAGCCCGCCGTGCTACGTTAAAGACGCACCCATGGGCATTGGGCAAAGGGCTCAGAATCTACAATTTCGTCCTGGTTCGGCTCGACCGGACCGCCGAGAGCGGCACGAGCCCCAACCCGCCTCTCAGCCCACCGGCGTCTCCAACATGCGCCTTATATCGGCCACATGCTCGCGTCCCCAGAACAACTCCCCATCCAGGACGAAGCTGGTTACACCGAAAACCCCCATCGCCTCCGCCTCGCGACAAATCCGCGCCACCTCCGCCAGCCCGGTGTCAGCCCAACCCGCGAAGCCCGACGCGTCCGCCCCGGCCTCCTGAAGCACGTCCACGATCGCCTCCACCGACTCGATGTCCAGTTCCCGCCGCCAAAACCGCTCGAACACCAGATCGTGGTACCGACGGAACACCCCCTCATCCTGATTTTGCGCGAACAGCATGCCCGCCGCCGCCAGCCGGGAATCCCAGATCTTCTGAGTCCCCCGAATGACCAGCCCTTGTTTCCGCGCCTGCCGGCGGCAATCCATGTAGCTGTATCGCACCCGCCGCCACTGATGCGCGTTGCGGCTTTCCTCCAGCACCTGGCCCGCCGCGTCGACCCGCGCCGAGCCCAGATATCGCGGAATATCGAGGATATAGGGCCGCCAGAGCACCGTGACCTGGTAATCCGCCGCCAGCGCGTACACCTCCGCCTTCGCCAGATAGGCGTATGGGCTCTTGTAATCGCTATAGACCGCGATCTCGCGCCGCTCCGTCATGCCATGCGCCCTCCGTGACCCGGCGATCGGCATCGGCGGGTAGCGATTGTTATACAATTAACGATACGATGATTTGGTCCGCGCCGGCGAATCCCGGTATGGTTGTGTCATGACCAGCGCGACTCGCCCCATTGGTGACCTGATCCGGGAATGGCGCATCCGCCGCCGCCTGAGCCAGCTCGACCTCGCGTGCGACGCCGAGATTTCCACCAAGCATCTCAGCTTTCTGGAAACCGGCCGGGCCGCCCCCAGCCGCGAGATGCTGCTGCACCTCGCGGATCGGCTCGCCGTGCCGCTGCGCGACCGCAATACGATGCTGGAAGCCGCCGGGTTCCCGTCCAGCTATCAGGAACGGTCCCTGGGCGATCCCGAATTCCAGCGGGCACGCGAGTGCATCGACCACATTCTGTCCGTGCATGAGCCAAACCCCGCCTTCGCCATGGACCGCCACTGGACGATGGTGTCATCCAACCGCGCCGTCGCCTGCCTGACCGCCGGGATCGATCCGCTGCTGCTGACCGCGCCCGTCAACATGATCCGGCTGAGCCTGCACCCCGCCGGCCTCGCGCCCCGAATCGTGAATTTGCTGGAGTGGCGGAACCACCTGATCGCCCGGCTGCAACAACAGATCGAGGTCACCGGCGACCCAGTGCTGGTCGATCTGGTCGAGGAGGTCCGCGATTATCCCCTGCCGCCCGGCCCCGCCGGCCGGCAACAGCCCCGCGATCACGAAATCGTGGCGGTGCCCTTCCGCCTCGCGACCGTCCACGGTGTCCTGTCGTTCTTCGGCACCACCACCGTGTTCGGCACGCCCATGGACATCACCTTGTCCGAACTGGCCATCGAGTCGTTCTTCCCCGCCGACCGCGCGACCGGCGCGACTGTCAGGCGGATGTTGGACGATCTGCCGGCGCCGCCAGCAAAAGCCGGTTGATCCGTTCCAGCGCCGGGAACAAGACCCGCCAGGCCGTGTCGAACGCCGCCTCCTTCGTGCCGCGGGCCCGCAGCGCCGCGCCGATCTCCGCCACCGTCCGCTTCCCATCGACCAGCCGCAAAATCGGCGCCGCCAACGGTGGCACCGGAACCGGCACCCGCAGCGCGTCCAGCCCCACGATCAGCGTGTTGTTGGCCTGGATGCCCTTGGCCAGGTCCTCGCCCGAGATTTCCCGGCAGATGGGCACCGCGTCCGGACGGAACGGATCCGCCCGAAGCAGCGGCGCGCCGACGCGCGTGCAGTAAACAATGTGTGCCGCGATGTTCCCGGCCAAAGCCTCCGCCAGCGCCGCCCGCTCCACCTGCGCCAACTCCGCGATCCGCGCGCGCAGCTTCGGATCCGGCAACAACACGGCGGGGTCGTAGCGGATCGGCTCGACCCAGCAGGCGACGGACAAACCCGCGCCCGCCAGCAGATCGGTCAGTTCGGGCACCGTATACGACCGGTCCCGCGGATTTAGCAGCAGATCGTAAAGACCCGCGTCGCCACCCGCCAGATGATCGCTGACGCTCTGGTTGGCGCGCAGCCAGGCCGTCTCCGGCAAATGTTTCATGACCCGGCGCGCCACATCCAGCCGCGCCGCCGGCGCCCGATCCGCCGGGGCCAGCAAACGCAGCCCGTCCTGGATCATGTAAACGCCCGTGCGCCCATGCGGCGCATACACCATCAGCCCCATCCCGCCGCCCGGCGCCAGCACCGACTCGAGCGCCCGCGCGCCCGCCGCCGGATCCGGCAAATGATGCAGCACCCCGCAGCAATCGATGTAATCGAACGGCCCCAGACCCGACCCCGGCAGATCCAGCAGCGACCCCCTCTCCCACACGATATTCGTCAGCCCCCGCGCCGCCGCCCGCGCCTGGGCGATCTTCAACGCCGCCTCCGACCGGTCGAGCCACGTCACCGTGCCGCCCCGCCCCTCCCGCGCCATCTGCGCCGCCAGCATGATCGTCGCATCGCCCGACCCGCCACCGGCGATCAGCGCGTTCAACGGCAAGGCGGCGGGGCGCGATCCCCCGAACACCCAGTGATCGATTTCATGCAAATGGCCCGGACTGCCGACAATCAGGCGCTTCGCCTCGTCGCGCGGATCGCGGTGCGGATAGGGATAGGCCTCGTACTGGGCCGCCAAACGGGAGTCGGTGAGGTCGCTCATCCCACCGCCTTTACCGGAAATTTCAAGGGCTTTGCACCTGGCCCGCTTGTTTCGCCGGGCAGCGCGCCTTAGGTATCGCGGTCATGACCCCCCGCGCTCTTCTTCCGGCTGTTTTGTCTCTGGTGCTCGCCGCCCCCGCGATGGCGCAGCAACCCGCGCCCCCGAAAAAAGCGCCACCTGCCGCGACCGAACAAAAGAACGCCAAACCCGCCTCGATTGGCAAGTTCGACGACTGGACCGCGGCGACGCATACCGAGGCCGGGCAACGCATCTGCTACGCCTTCACCCGCGCCCAAACCTCCACCCCCGCCATGTCCGGCAGGCAGGTGATCCTGACCGTGACCCATCGCGCGTCCGGCCGGGACGCCGTCGCCATGGAAGCGGGCTACGGCTACACCCAGAACGCCGCCGTCACCGTTCACGCCGATCAAACCGCGCTGGAATTCTACACCGCCGCCCGCGCCGCCTTCGCCCGCAACGGGCGCGCCGCCATCGCCGCCTTCGAGGCCTCCGCCCGCGCCACTGCCCGCGGCCCCGGCCCGCGCGAGATGAAAGTCGTGGACACCTTCAGTCTGAAAGGGTTCGCGGCGGCCTATGCCGCGATAAGTAAAGCATGCCCGCCGAAGTAAATCTGGAACTGACGGCGGCGGAACGCGAGAAAATCCTCGCCCACTCCGCGAAATTCGATCCCCCCGGCGCGACCGCCGCCGACGGACGACGCGACCTCGTGGGCATGTCGCGCGAAGAACTCGCCATCGAAATGGCCTCGATCGGCGAGAAACCGTTCCGGGTCAAGCAAATCTGGCACTGGATTTACCACCAGGGCGTCACCGACTTCGCGCGCATGTCGACCATCGCCAAACCATTACAGGCGAAACTGGCCGAAAAATTCATGATCGGCCGCCCCGAGGCCGCCCGCGTCCAGACCAGCAGCGACGGCACCCGCAAATTCCTGTTCAAATTCCGCGACGGCCAGGAAGCCGAAACCGTCTATATCCCCGACGTCGAGGAAGATCGCGGCGCCGTCTGCATCTCCTCCCAGGTCGGCTGCACGCTCTCCTGCCGCTTCTGCCACACCGGCACCCAAACCCTGGTCCGCAACCTTGGCGCGCCCGAAATCGTCGGCCAGTTCATGGCCGCGCGCGATTCCTACAACGAATGGCCCAGCCCCAAAGGCGACACGCCGCGGCTGCTGTCCACCATCGTCCTGATGGGCATGGGCGAGCCGCTCTACAACTACGCCAACGTCGCGAAAGCGATGAAGATCGTCATGGACAACGAAGGCATCGGACTGTCCCGCCGCCGCATCACGCTCTCCACCTCCGGCGTCGTGCCGATGATGGACCGCGCGGGCGCGGAACTGGGCGTCTGCCTCGCGGTCTCGCTGCACGCGGTCCGCGACGACCTGCGCGACGAACTGGTGCCGCTGAACCGGAAATATCCCATTTCGGAATTGCTGGCCGCCTGCCGCCGTTACCCCGGCGCATCGAACGCGCGGCGGATCACCTTCGAATACGTGATGCTGAAAGGCGTCAACGACTCCGAAGCCGATGCGCGAGAACTCGTGCGCCTGATCGCGGGCATGCCGGCCAAGGTCAACCTGATCCCGTTCAACCCCTGGCCCGGCACAAAATACGAGCGATCCAGCCGTTCCGCCATCGACCGTTTCGCGACAATCGTGAACGACGCGGGCTACGCCTCGCCCGTCCGGCGCCCCAGAGGTCAGGATATTCTGGCCGCCTGCGGGCAATTGCGCACCGACGGCAAACGCGAACGCGCCAGCCGCGATCTCGACGCCGCCGCGACCGATTAACCGCCGGTTGCCGCGCGATCGATCGCCGCCGCGACTCTCGCCGAAAATCCGTCGATTTCGTACAAAGCGGCCAACAATTCTTCCGTGGACGGAACAGCCTCGTCCCCCAGATCGGGATAACGGAAAACGTGACCCCAGTCCGTAAGCGGCACCAGCCGTTCGACAAACACTGAAAATTCGGAAAACCCCGGCAACACAAGATCGCGCAACGCTTCCAGATCGTGCATTCGACGAAACGGCACGCGCGAGAGAACCGGCAATCCCTTCATCGATTTCTCAACCGCTTGCTGGCAACGATAAGCCGCCGTTTCCGGAATACCGGCATTCAGGCAAGCATGGGCGGATTGGAAATCGCGGCCCGCCACCGCGACCCAGCGGCGAGCGACCTGAATATGGTTACGCGCGAGTTCGTCGTCATCCCCGCTCATAAACAACAATGCCCTCGGTTCGGGCGGCATGGGGCAAGGTTCCAACCACCCGATTGAACCGGCGCCACGTTTCCTCGCGAACCGGAATAACGTCGGCTGGATGGCGATAGGAGCGGCGCGCCTCCCGTCCCGCTCTGACCGTGACTTTCTCCGCCGGCGTGTCGTCGTCCACCACGACAAGCAGGTCGATATCGCTGTCCGGCCCCGCCTCCCCCCGCGCCACGGAACCAAACAAAATCACGCGGCGCGGCCTGAAACAGGCCACGACGGGATCGAGCAGTTCGGACGGGACGCGCGCGGACGACATGGATGGCAACCAGGAGGTTCACTCGCCTATACCACAACCGCGTCCCGAGGCGCACGAACTGAGTCGCCAGTCGAGACCGGACCCGGCACACTTCGCGCCGAAACACCTCCTTTTCCTTTGACGCGATTTTTCGCATGAGGAATATAAGCCGCATCAGGGCATCGAGAGACAAACCCCATGACCGCGCGCTGCCATCCGCTCCCCGCATCCGAAATCCAGAACATCCTGGCCACCGCCACCCGCGCGCTCTGCGACCGGCCCGGCGAAACCCAACTCCAGGCCGCCGCCCGCACCACCCAACTCGTCCACGCCACCCTGGGCTTTGAGCCCCGGGACGCCCTGGAATACATGCTGGCGACCCTGATCGTGGGCCAATATCACCTGATTCTCGACGCGATGAAGGACGTCTTTCACGACCCCGACCCAAAAACCAAACAAAAATCGCGCACCGCGGTCGCCGCCCTGACCCGCGCCATGCAAGCCATGATTCGCGACTTCCGTACCGCCCGGAAACGCGAACTGGCCGACCCCGAACCAGACACCGCCCAACCCACGCCCGAGCCCCCGCCAAAACCCGCCGCCACACCCAGACCGGCCCCGGCCCCCAGCACGCAAATCAGGAAACCAGTCCTGACTCTCGCCGACTTCCCACCCAGCGACGACCCAGACGACGACGCCCAGGTCCAGGCAAATATTGAAGCTTTCGAGCGCGCCTACGCGGAAGCACAGACGACACTCGCCGAAGGAAGAATGCCACGCCCGCCGGACAGAGGAACGCCCCGCCCACACGCCCGGCCGGACTGACAGCGGGCGCCCAAACCCTCGACCCCAAACCCTCAACCCCTGACCCGCCCCTTCCCGTCATCGCCCGGCTCGACCGGGCCACCGGGCGCGGCACGGCCCCGAGATTGACGGCACCGCCCAGTTTTCCACGGCCATCGCGTCGCGCCTCGCCCGCGCGCCACTTGTTTCTTCTTCGCCCCCGCCCATACTCCAAGAAACAACAGCCCGGAACCGGCCGTCATGCGTGTCTTCCTCAGCTACGCCCACGAACCGCCCGAAAATGCCGCTTTCGTGAACCGGGTCCGGGAACGCCTGGAAGCCGCCCACATCGAAACCTGGATCGACACCGCCCAAATCAAACAAGGCGAGGACTGGCGCCAATCCATCGTCGCCGGCCTCCGCGACTGCCAGCAAACCATCGCCTTCCTCTCCAAAAAATCCGTCCGCGACCCCGGCGTCTGCCTCGACGAACTCGCCATCGCGCTGCACGAACACGGCGCCATCGTCCCCGTGCCCATCGAGCCCCCCGCGGACATCGACGCCCCCCACCATGTCGGCGGCGCCCAGTGGATCGACATGTCCGGCTGGCAAACCCAGGACGACGCCTGGCTGGACGCGCGAGTCGCCGAACTGATCGCCGTCCTCACCAGCCCCGAAGCCACCACAAGAGCCGCCGAAATCGCCACGCTGAACCGCGCCCTCCGGCCCGTCATCCAATCCGCCATCGTCGCCGAGAAGCTCGACGGCTTCGTCGGCCGCGACTGGGCCAAAACCGCGCTTGACGAGAAACGCGCGCGCAACCCCCGCCTGATCTGGATCACCGGCGGCCCCGGCAGCGGCAAAAGCGCCTTCGCCGCCTGGCTCGCCACCTGGCACAGGTCCCACACCATCGCCCTGAACCTGTGCGAGTTGGGCAACATCGCCCGTAACGACCCCGGCCAGATTATCCGCACCATTGCCTTCCAACTGGCCCGCCGCGTCCCCGATTACCGCGAAAACCTCCTGGCCTTTCTCGGCGGCCTCCACAGCGCCCCGGACCACGGGCCCGCCACCGTCGCGGCCAATCTCCCCGCCATCGAATCCCGCCTCGCCGCCCTTCCGCCCGACGCCCTCTTCGACGCGCTTCTCGCCGAGCCCCTGGGCCGGTGCATCGACGGCGGCCGCGGCCATGACCCCTACCTTCTCCTCCTCGACGGCCTGGACGAGACCATCCACGACGACGACTGCCAACTCGCCGCGCTGCTGGCCCACAAAGCGCCGTCGCTGCCCCACTGGCTCGCCATCGCCGCCACCAGCCGCGACGTGGACGCCATCCGCGCCCGCTTCGCCGCCTTCGACCCGCTGGAACTCGATTCGGGCGGCCACATCTCCGACCTCCACGCCTACGCCCTCGCCTGGCTCCGCCCCCTGGGCCAGGACTCCCGCGTCCCCGCCGTCGTCGAGGCCGCGGACGGCGCCTTCCTCTATTTGACCAAACTGCGCGAGGCCGTCGAAGCGGGATGGCTGACCCTCTCCGCCCCAGATGGCCGCCCCTTGGGCCTCCCCAGAGGCCTGACCGGCATCTACCGCCGCTGGTTCGACCACCTCTTCCCGGACAAAGCCGCCTACGAACGCGACGACCTGCCCTTGATCTCCGTCCTGACCGCCGCTCGCCAGCCCGTGCCGCTGCCTTTGCTGACGGAGATGTTCGGCTGGTCCCCCCGCCAGCGCCGTACCATCCTGGCCCGCCTCGACCGCCTCTTCCTCGTCCGCGACGACGCCCTGGGCCCGTTCCACCTCAGCCTCCGCCAATGGCTGGCGGACGAGGACCACCACGGCGCCGGCCCTTATCTGGCCGACGAACCCGATGGCATAGCCCGCCTCGCCGCCACCCTCTGGCCCCGCTTCGCCGCCTGGATCGCCGATCCCGCGACAACGCCCCTCGACGCCTTCACCCAATCCGAACTCCCCGCCATCGCCCTCCGCCAGCCAGAACCCGCCTTCCGCGCCGCTTTGGATACCGCCGGCCCCTTGGACCGCCTGCACGACACGCTGATCGATCAGGCCCAGACCCACACCAACGCCCATGCCTGGGCCGGCGCCCGCGACTGGCTGTCCTTCACCCTCCGCGCCACCGCCCTCCGCGGCCCCGAAGCCCTGCCGCTCCGCCAATGGGCCGCCGTCGAACTCGGCGGCGTCGAAACCACCCTGGGCCGCACCGAAGCCGCGCTGGCCGCCTTCGCCTTGTCCCTGACCGCGGCCCAAGGCGCCGTCGCGGCGGAGCCGGACAATCTGGACCGCCAACGCGACCTCTCCGTCAGTCACAGCAAGATCGGCGACGTGAAGGTGGCCCAGGGCGACCTGGCGGGCGCGCTCGCGTCGTTCGGGGCGGGGATGGAGATCGCGCGCCGGCTGGCGGAGGCGGACCCAGGGAACGCGGGCTGGCAACGCGACCTCTCCGTCAGCCACAACAAGATCGGCGGCGTGAAGGTGGCCCAGGGCGACCTGGCGGGCGCGCTCGCGTCGTTCGGGGCGGGGATGGAGATCGCGCGCCGGCTGGCGGAGGCGGACCCAGG